>JAVVER010000066.1:0-18101 GCA_032251145.1 Vicingaceae bacterium
AGTTTCCAACGCTCATTTTCAGTTATTAATTCAATTTATTTTAATTTCTTTGTGATGACTACAGTCATCTCTTTTAAATTACGCTCCTTTGGAACTTTTTTGTTTATCGTTAAAAAATTTCTAATTTCTAATCAAACAATAGGTCCTCTAATAATTCCTTTTGTAGATTCTTCAATAAATTTTAAAATGATATCTTTTTCTTTTGATTTTGGAGCTTCTTGTTCTATCACTCTAACAGCGTTAGTAACATTTAAACCTCTCACATAAAGCGAACGGTAAATATCTTCTATTTGCAGTATTACATCGGTTGAGAATCCTCTTCTTCTTAACCCTACAGAGTTTACACCTGCATAAGTTAATGGATCTCTGGCTGCTTTTACATAAGGAGGTACATTTTTTCTAGCATTTGCTCCAGAGGCAATAAATGCGTGTTCTCCAATATGAACAAATTGTTGAACCCCCGCTACTCCTTCAATAATAACAAAATCTCCTAAAACAACGTGTCCGGCAAGGTTTACGCAATTTGCCAATATACAATTATCTCCAACTATACAATCGTGTGCTACATGCACATAAGCCATTAGCAAACAATTCTTACCTACTACTGTTTTATTCCTGTCTTTTGTACCTCTGTTAATGGTAACACATTCTCTAATAATGGTTCCATCTCCAATTTCGGCAGTAGTATCTTCATTGTCAAATTTTAAATCTTGAGGAATTGCTGAAATTACAGCTCCAGGAAAAATTTTACAATTTTTTCCAATTCTTGCTCCACTAAAAATAGTAACATTAGAACCTATCCATGTTCCTTCGCCTATTTCAACATTATCGTATATAGTGGTAAATGCATCTATTTTTACGTCATCAGCAATTTTTGCATTAGGATGAATATTTGTCATTGGATATTTTTCCATTCAATAAATAGTTTTTGTTATTGGAACAGCGAAATTAGTATTTTTTATTGATGTGATGCTGCTGTTGCTTTTTCTTCTGTTTTTTCTTTAACAATTTGAGCCATTAACTCTGCTTCTATTGCTAACTGACCATTAACATATCCTTTTCCACTCATATGTACTATTCCTCTTCTTATGGGGGATAATAATTCCAATTTAAAAACAAGCGTATCACCTGGAATTACTTTTCTTTTAAATTTCACTCCATCAATTTTCATAAAATAAGTCATGTAATTTTCAGGATCTGGAACTTGGCTAAGTACTAAAATCCCTCCTGCTTGAGCCATCGCTTCAACTTGGAGAACTCCTGGCATTACTGGGTTATTTGGGAAATGACCTGTAAATTGAGGTTCGTTTAAGGTAATGTTTTTTACCCCAACAATGCTACTTTCATCCATTTCTATGATTTTATCGACCAATAAAAAGGGGTATCTGTGAGGTAAAAGTTTTGTAATTTGATTAATATCGTAAACAGGCTCTTTTGTTAAATCGAAAAATACATTTCCTTTCTGCTGTTTTTTAATTTCTTGTTTAATAATTTTAGCAAAATCTACGTTTCCTTTATGCCCTGGGCGAGCAGCTAGTATATGACCTTTAATAGGTTTTCCAACTAAGGCTAAATCTCCAATAATATCTAACAATTTATGTCTTGCAGGTTCATTTTGAAAATGAAGTGTTAAGTTATTTAACACACCTGCCTTGTCTACTTTAATATGAGGTTTTCCCAATAAATCGGCAATTTCATCTAATTTTTCTTGAGGTAATGGCTTATCTACTAAAACGATTGCATTATCTAAATCTCCACCTTTAATCAAACCATTTTTTGCCAATACTTCTAATTCTCTTAAAAAAACAAAGGTTCTACATTTAGAAATTTCCTCAACAAATTCACCTGCATGATACATGTGAGCATGTTGTGTGCCTAATATTACAGAATTGTAATCTACCATAACGGTTATCCTAAACTCATCTTGTGGAACAGCCAACATTTCTGTATGTCTTTCCACATCCTCATAAGTTAAGTTATCTGTAACAACAAAATAATCTTTTTCGGCTTCTTGTTCAATAATTCCTACTTGGTTAATCATGCTTACAAAAGGAAAGGCACTACCATCCATAATTGGAATTTCCGGACCATCTAATTCTATAAGTGCATTGTCTATTTCTAAGCCAAACAAAGCAGCTAAAATATGTTCTGTAGTGTGAACTTTTACTCCATTTTTACCTAATGTAGTACTTCTTGAGGTATCTACCACCAAATTAGCATCAGCTGGTATAATTGGTTGCCCCTCTACATCGGTTCTTTTAAATTTAAAACCGTGATTATTTGGTGCTGGATTTACTGTTAATGTTGCTTTAATGCCTGTATGTAGTCCTACTCCAACTACTTTAAATGAATCTTTTAATGTTTTTTGTTTTGCCATACTAGTTAAGTTTAGCGTTTAGCAATGTATAGTTTTAGTTAGGTTTTTGAAACTATTAATGCTAATCTTTATTATTGATTATTCTTTTCTAATTTATTTAATCTATCTAATATTTCAGGAAGTTTTTTAAATCCTACATAAGCACGTTTATAATCTCCTATATAAAAAGCTGGAGAACCTTGCACTACTATTCCCTCTTCTTTTATATTTGCTCCAATTCCAGATTGAGCTGCTATTTTAGTTCCATCAGCAACAGATAAATGCCCTGCAACTCCTACTTGTCCGCCCAGCATGCAGTTTTTGCCAATTTTTGCTGAACCAGCAATACCAGCTTGAGCCGCAATAGCAGAATTCTCTCCTATTACTACATTGTGAGCTATATGCACTAAATTATCGAGTTTAACTCCTTTTTTAATAATAGTAGAACCCATTGTAGCTCTATCAATTACTGTATTCCCTCCTATTTCTACATCGTCTTCTATAACTACATTTCCTATTTGAGGTACTTTGCTATATACATTATTTTCATCAGGAACAAAACCAAAACCATCAGAACCTATTACCGCTCCTGCATGGAAAATACAATTTTTCCCCACAACTGTTTCTTCCATCAACTTAACTCCTGAAAACAAAATAGTATTATCTCCTATTGTTGTATTGTCTCCAACATAGGCATTAGGATAAACCTTCACGTTATTGCCTATGGTAACATTCTCTCCAATATAAGCAAAAGCTCCTATGTAACAGTTTTCGCCTAATTTGGCTGATTCAGAAATGAAGGATGGTTGTTCTATTCCTATTTTACTTCCTTTCATTTGCTGGTATGTCTCTAGCAATTTTGCAAAACATCCGTAGGCATCATCTACCTTTATTAACGTACATGTGTCTTTAACAGCTTTTTGAAGCTTTAAATCTTTATTTATAATAACTATAGAAGCATCCGTAGTATATAAATAATGTTCATAAGCCATATTTGCCAAAAATGAAATAGCTTGAGGTTCTCCCTCTTCAATTTTAGACAATTTGTTTACCTTAACCTGAGAATTACCTATAATCTCTCCATTAAGTATGCCTGCTATTTGTTCTGCTGAAAATTCCATAAAAGCCAAAAGTACAAGTTTACTCAGAATTTAACTAATTTTTATTTACAAGATTTATTGGTTTTTTCACATTAACTTATATTTTTATCACCATCATTGAAAATACAACTATTTTATTTAGCCTAATTCTTTTAAGTTTTAAGTACGTATTTTTGTTTTCTATTTTAAAATTCTTTACTTAAATTTTGATTAAAACGGTATTCGCCATATTAACCTTTTTCCTTTTTGCATTTTCAAGAGAAATTATTGCCCAAAACAATAAAGGTAAAATACAAATGGAAATAAACCAACTAAACATTGCGCTCTATGGCTCAACATACAGAGATAGAATTACTTTTGAAAATAATTTTGGCGATGGGTTTGGCTTTTCATCTATTATTTATTTTCCGTTTAGATGGAGTGTAGATTATGCCAACAACTTTAATGATTCAACAATTAATAAAAGAGAGTTTAATAACCGACTATTTCTGATAAGACCTGTAGCTCTTTTTAATTTAAGCGACCAAGGAAGCGCTACCACAGGAGCTGGTTTTCAGCTTAGTTTTCTTATTATCAAACAGTGGTATATTGAGTTTTTAATAGGAACCGTTTGGGCCGAAAGTAAGAAAAATTCTACCGATGGAATTAATGAAGGGTTTAATCTTTCTCAAGGACTTTACCTTACCAAACCTATTCACCAGCATTTTTCACTTTCTTTGGGGTTTAACCACATTTCTTCTGCTCATATTTTTAACAGCAAAACCAATCACGATCAACTTGTATTTGGAATTAAATATTTTCTTTAAAAATTTTACTCCGTTATGAAGTTGACAACAATTTATAAAAATAAGAACCAACTTAAACAAGTTCATGAGTACTTTTATTTAATACAAAACAAATTTAAGTTTATACATTAATATTGAAATAACTACAATAAAAAATTAAAATTAACCACCTGTACCAAAGACTTATTTAAACCTGATTTCTATTATTATTTTAATTGTTAACTAATTTTTAAAAAATAAATTCTAAAAAACTACTTTCCTGTATTGAAAAAATTAATTTTACATCTTGTATGGAAGAAAACTTTGATTCATATAACGATGATGCAGATTATGCAGCGTCTATTAATAGGTTTGAGCAAATGCTGAACGAAAACCATCACTACTTTTTTGATGTGGATGAATTTGAAGATTTGATAAACTATTATATGGAAATGAATGAAAATGAAAAAGCAAAAAAAGCTATTGATATTTCTTTAGAGCAACACCCTAGTTCTTCCTCTCTTAAAATAAAACACGCAGAATATTTAGCCTACATTCACAAACCCAATAAAGCCCTAGAAATTCTAAATGTTATAGAAAATTTAGAACCATTCAACTCTGAAAATCAAATTATTAAAGCAAATATTTATAGCCAGATTAGACAACACAACAAGGCTATTGAAGCCTATACCAAAGCCTTAAAACTAACTAGTGATAAAGCCGAACAAATTTCTATTAAAATGCAAATAGCATTTGAACATGAAAATTTATTACAATTAGACAAAGCCATTGTTATTTTTAAAGAAGTACTAAAAGAAAACCCTGAAAACGAAACTGTTTTATACGACATAACCTTCTGTTATAACATGAATGATAGAACAGAAAGTTGTATTAAATTCTTAACAGAGTTTTTAGATGAAAACCCATATAGTTATGTAGGTTGGTATAACTTAGGTATTTGCTACCACTCCGCAGAATTATTCGAAAAAGCTATTGATGCTCAAGATTATGTAATTGCCATAAAAGAAGACTTTATTTCTGCCTACTTAAACAAAGCTAATGCACTTTCTTCGTTAGAAAGATATGATGAAGCCATAGCAACTTATAAAGAAACTTTTGCTTTTGAAGAACCCAATGCCGACATGTTTTATTTTATTGGCGAATGTTATGAAAATAGTTTCCAATACAATGAAGCAATAGAATATTTTAAAAAAGCAACACAGCTAGACCCTATGCATTCAGACGCTTGTGCTGGATTAGCGTATGTTTTTAACGAACAAGGAAAAACAGAAACGGCTATATTTTATATTCAAAAAGCAATAGAAATAGAACCTGAACATCCTGATTTTTTACTAATTTACGCTGATATATTAAAAGACATGGAGGCTTACCATGAAGCAATTGAACAATATCAAAAAGTTATTAAAACAGACCCTAACAATAATACTACATGGGTTGATTTAGCTGACACTTATTTTGAAATTGGACAAATAAACGATGCTTTAGAAGCCATTATTAAAGGTATAGAAACACACCCTGATAGTGGTATATTAAGAACTCGTATTGTTGCATTTTACCTCGAAACCGACAACTTAATAGACGCAACAAACCAGCTCCTAGAGCTATTAAATATAGATAATAAATTAGCAATTGAATTAATTGCTTTTTATCCCGCAGTATTAGATTACCCAAACTTATTAGAAATCATAGAAAATTATAACGCTAATGAATTTTGACTTACCCAACATACCAGTAAGAGAACCTAAACCCAGACATAATGGCTTAACCATGATGATGGATAAAGGTCTTAGCTGGCGACAAGCAGAAAATTTTGTAGATGCTAATGCACATCTTACAGATCTTGTAAAATTAGGCTTCGGCACTTCTTATGTAACCAAAGATTTTCAAAGAAAAATTGACATCTATAAAGCCGCTAACCTAAATGTTTACCTAGGGGGCACACTTTTCGAAGCTTTTGTAGTTAGAGGAATGTTTGATGATTACCGAAAATTGTTAGATAAGTTTAAAATTGATACTTGCGAAGTTTCTGATGGTTCTATCGTTCTTCCTAATGAAAAAAAATGTGAATACATTGCTACATTGGCAAAAGATTATAGAGTTTTATCTGAAGTAGGTTCTAAAGAAGCTGGAATTTTTATTAGCCCTGCTAAATGGATTTCTATGATGAAAGATGAATTAGATGCAGGTGCTTGGAAAGTTATTGCCGAAGCCAGAGAAAGTGGTACTGTGGGCATTTACAGACCCAACGGAACAGCTCATGTAGCTTTAGTTAACAAAATTATTGCTAAAGTAAAATTAGAAAACATACTTTGGGAAGCCCCACTTAAAAATCAGCAAGTTTGGTTTATTAAGCAATTTGGAGCAAACGTAAACTTAGGAAATATTTCTCCTAATGAAGTAATTGCTTTAGAGTGTTTAAGATTAGGATTGAGAGGAGACACCTTTTTTGATTTTTTACCTCAAGAAATAAATGCTGAATTTCATTAATATTATTTAGTCAATGCAAATAACGCCTACAGAACTTAAAAATCTATTAGCTGAAAACTCAGCTATTCAACTGATAGATATACGAGAAGATTATCAATTTGAAGATTTTAATATTGGTGGCATTAACATTCCCTTAGATAAAATTATTGCCAATAAAGATAAAATTAATACCTCTAAAAAAGTTATATTTATTTGCAATACTGGTAGAAAATCAGCTGCCATTATTCGTACCTTAAACGTAAAATATCATTTCAATAATCTTTATAATGTTAAAGGTGGAATGGAAAGTTATGCTGAAGAATGTTTTTAAAAATTAAATCCACTAGTAACAAATAATGGCAACAAGAAATCTTAAAGATTATATTTTTATTGTTTTGAAAGGTATTGCCATGGGTGCAGCAGATGTTGTTCCTGGTGTGTCTGGTGGAACTATTGCTTTTATTTCAGGAATTTATGAAGAATTGCTAGAAACCATTAGCAGCTTTAATTTACAAGCATTAAAAGTATTAACCAACCAAGGCATTAAACCTTTCTGGAAACACATCAACGGAAGTTTTATTGCAACACTATTTCTTGGAATTGCTGTCAGCATAATTTCTTTGGCAAAACTAATTACTTATTTGCTTCAAGCACATCCTGTATTGCTTTGGGGCTTCTTTTTCGGATTAATTGTTGCCAGCGTATTTTTAGTAGGTAAAAAAGTAGCTGAATGGAAGCTATCTCGTGTATTAGCCATAATTGTAGGGACTGTAATCGCTTATTTCATAACCATTTTAAATCCCATGGAAAATCCCGACACACTTTGGTTTGTGTTTATTTCAGGAGCTATTGCTATTTGTGCTATGATTTTACCCGGAATTTCAGGCAGTTTTATTTTACTGTTGCTTGGTTCTTATGAGTTGATTCTTTCTTCTATTAAAGATTTTAAAATAACCACCATACTTACTTTTGGCGTTGGTTGTGTGGTTGGTTTACTATCTTTCTCTAAATTCTTAAATTGGTTGTTTAAAAAATATCACGACATTACCATTGCTATTTTAACAGGTTTTTTAGTGGGCTCTTTAAATAAAATTTGGCCCTGGAAAGAAGCGTTATCTTCTAGAGAAAATTCTAAAGGTGAAATTGTTCCGTTTATAGAAACCAATGTTTTACCTAGTCAATTCCATGAAGAACCGCAAATAATGGGCGTTATTATACTTGCCCTTATTGGTTTTGGCTTAATTTTCGGGTTAGAGAAATTGGCTAAAAAATAAAAGCCCAATAAACAAATGATTGAAAATATCCGAAAATATATTTTTGTACAAAGACTGGTACTATACATATCAATTAGTACTTTTTTGACAGTAACCTCTTGCTCGACAAATAAGACATTCAAGTGGACTAACGGGAATATTTTCAAAGCGGAAAAACTTGGACTTGACACAGCACAGGTATTAATCCTTGCTTCATTAGTAGAGAAAGAAACAGAACTTAAGAATGAAAAAGGAAAAATTGCTCGAGTTTACCTAAACCGAATTGAAAAAGATATGCTTTTACAATCAGACCCAACAGTAAAATATGCGATTGGAGATACATCTCTAAAAAGATTACTGAAACAACAAATTGAAACCGACTCTCCATACAATACTTATAAATATAGAGGGCTACCTCCAGGTCCAATTTGCAAACCAACAAAGGAGACAATCATAGCAGTTTTAAAATGTAAAAAACACGAATATTTGTATTTCTGTTTAGCACCTGACCTAAATGGGAAACTTAATTATGCTTCAACATATAAAGAACACTCAAAGAACGCTAAATTATACATAGATGCTTTAAATAAAAAAGCAATAAAATAAAAATACCCGTACATATTATAATACATTACTTTCTATCGAGTTCATCAATTATAACTTTAAAAGCAATATACCTTTTAGAACAATTTTAAACCTTATCCGTAATTTTACCAAAAAAATGTAACCGTTCACGGGGATAGTCATTTTAATAAACTCTCTCTTGTATTGTTGTATAAGTCCCGTAGGGACAACATTTTGGTAGAATAATATACATACCATAAATTTAGAAGTCCCGTAGGGACGACATATTTTTGTGGTTTTTGAATCGTTATTATAGAACGTAAAAAATTTCGTCCCTAAGGGACTTATGTTAATATATTAATAAATTACTACCAAAATGTTGTCCCTACGGGACTTTAGTGGTGATATTTAAAACGGTTACAAAAAATAAACAGATGAAACGACCATGAGTAAAAGTTCCTTACACAAGGGAATGATTATAAAGGGAGTTACATGTGTCCGATAAAAAACAAATAAAAATAAACACATGAAACAGAAAAATATACTTTTACTTATTGCTTATTTTTTAATTGGATTTACTTCCAGCTTTGCCCAACAAGATTCCATTGCGCTAAAATATGCCGCAACCATTACCCAAGCAGACTTAAGTAAACACCTACACATCATCGCATCTGACGAATATGGAGGTAGAGAAACTGGTAAAGAAAGTCTTACCAAAGCTGCCGCTTACATAAGCGATTTTTACAAGCAAATTGGTATTCCTCCTATTAAAGACATTGCTTATTATCAAACCTATAAAGTGGGTTTGCAAGAGGCAGAAGGTGTTTCTATTACTCACAACAATAAAAAATTTATTCAGAACAACCATTTTTTCAACTTTCCGGCATATTTAAAAAACGAACAAATTAATACCGAAGTAGTTTTTGCAGGCTATGGTATTGATGATTCTTTGTATTCTGATTATACCAACCTTGATGTGAAAGGAAAAGTTGTGCTTATTTTAAATGGCGAACCTAAAAACAAAAGTGAACGCTATTGGGTTTCTAATACTGATACGCCATCCAAATGGAGCAACAAAAGAAATAATCCTAAAGTTGCTACGGCAAAAGAAAAGGGTGCTTTGGCATTGCTTATCATTAATGAAAACACGCCCGAAATGATAAAAACCTACACCCATTTTATTGAAAGCGAAAAACTAAAAGTGCTTGATAAACCTGAGATAAATTACGATTTTCCAAATTTTTATATTTCCTCCGAAATGGCTGATGAAATACTAAAAAAGTCAACTCAGAAAATTAAAGAGGACATCAATAACAAAGGGGTTACAAAAAACATAGTTGCTAAAGATAAATTAATACTAAACATTGACAAAAAAACAACCATTTCTGATGCTCACAATGTGTTGGCCTATATTGAAGGAAGCGATTTAAAAGATGAACTAATAATTTTAAGTGCTCATTACGACCATATTGGAGAACATAATGGTAAAATTTTTAATGGTGCTGATGATGATGGCTCGGGAACAGTAGCCATTATGGAAATTGCAGAAGCTTTTATTAAAGCTAAACAAGATGGCAACGGACCAAGAAGAAGCATTTTAGTACTGAATGTTTCCGGAGAAGAAAAAGGCTTACTAGGTTCTAAATATTACACAGAACATCCTGTTTTTCCTTTAAAAAATACGGTTGCCAATCTTAATATTGATATGATAGGAAGGTTGGATGAAAAACACGCTGATAACGAAAATTACATCTACATTATTGGTTCAAATATGCTTAGTAATGATTTACATGAAATCAATGAAAAAGCAAATGTTACTTATACTCAGTTAGAATTGGATTATGAGTTTAACACCACAAAAGATCCTAATCGATATTATTACCGTTCTGACCATTACAACTTTGCTAAAAACAATATTCCCGTAATATTTTATTTTAACGGAGTACACGAAGATTACCATAAAGAAACCGATACAGTGGATAAAATTATTTTCTCTAAAATGGAAAAAATTACCCGATTGGTTTTTCATACCGCTTGGGATTTAGCCAACAGAAATGAACGAATTCAATTGAATGTTTCTGAATAAATGATGGAAAAAGTTTTAGTACTCGATAATTATGATTCTTTTACCTACAATTTAGTTCACTACATTGAAGCACTTAATTATGAAGTGGATGTGTTTAGAAATAATGAAATTACCATTGAAGCCGTTGGTGCTTACGAAACGATAATTCTCTCTCCCGGACCAGGTTTACCAAAAGATGCAGGAATATTATTAGATGTAATAAAAACGTATGCTCCAACCAAAAAAATATTGGGTGTTTGCTTAGGTATGCAAGCCATTGGCGAAGTTTTTGGTGGAAAATTGGAGAATTTATCTCATGTTTTTCATGGTGTAGCGAGCCAATTAAACGTTATTGATACTACCGACAAACTTTTTGAAAATTTACCGCAACAATTTGAAATTGGCAGGTACCACAGTTGGGTTGTTTCTCAAAACAACTTTCCTAGTGAATTAAAAATTACAGCAGTAGAAGAAAACAAGCAAATTATGGCACTAAGACATACGACATATAATTTATATGGTGTTCAGTTTCATCCTGAATCTATTCTTACGCAATTTGGTAAAGAAATCATTGCTAATTTTTTGAGGTAGTTTTTTTTAGAAATCTGTAATAATAATTGTTCCAAGCGAATGCTTGAAACAGAGGATTGGTTATACTTAGAAGAGATGGAGGTTTAGTTATCCTTAGAAGAGATAGGGCCCTATAAAATATAGATGATGTTAGCAATTATTATTAATTTCAATTGGGGATAAATACAGGCGAAGCACAAAATAGTCCACTCTCATAAAATTCCCAATAGATTTCTTCGTCAAGTACAAATAAGTTTTTATCCACGGTGTCTGTTCTAGAACGCAAGTCCACATAACTAAAAGCTCCATAAAGTGGCTGACCAATAAGAGTGATTTTGATTGAGTTCTTGTTCCAACTAATCATATGACATTTTATTGTCTGGATTTCATCCTTAATATGAATAAATTCATCTTTTGATTTATTGAGTAAATTCAATATGATGTTGAAATCAGGGTCGTTAATTGAACCGTGAAAAAAATAATCTTGTTCTGAAATAGAATGATTTAGAGTGTCGTTCTTGAAATGTTCCATAGAATATAAATAGGAACTATCACTATCATAATTCTCCCGTCCTAAAGCCCAGTATGAGTTTGTATTGTCATCAATTGATTCTTGAATTTGAATGTAAACTAAGTTATTTTCTCTTAATTCAATAGTTCCTGAATATTGTATAGTATTAATTTTTTTGAATAAAGATTTAATACTTGATTTGTTTTCAGCCCAATTGTTTTCTATTTGCCATTTAGCATCTGTATAAGATTCCTTAGCCTTATATTCTCTATATACGTCAATAAAGAAAATCCAACTTATAAGCAATAAGACAACAATTAAGATTAACGAAAATATGATGTGTTTAGTTTTCATTTATTATTGCCAACATGCGGATAAAGAACACTAGTGTTCTTTATCCATACTATATATTTACCCCAAATATAGTAAATCTATTTTAATCACTCTATTTTTATATTGTTGGTATTGTAGGTCTTTTACAATCCTTTAATTCTATATTACCCAATATGGCAAGGAAATAATTGCTAATTTTTTAAATTAAATTACCTTTACAGTTCTAAAATTCTTATCAAAATGAAATATTTTACTCTATTTACTTTTTTAGTTTTAACGCTATCATCATGCGATAGAATATTTCCTAACTATGGAAAAGAGAAAAAAAAGAATAAAGAAAAAAAGGAAAAGATTTATGATGGTATCAGAAAAAATTATTTAGATGGGAAATTAGCATCTACTGTTACCTATAAAGATAGCGTTAAAAATGGTGTAGCAATAAATTATTATCCTGATGGTAAAATAAATATGGAGTTTAATTACAAAGACAACATGAAAGATGGTCCTTTTAAGTGGTATTATGAAAATGGCGTTTTATATTTAGAAGGAAACTATGAAAAAAACGAAAAAGAAGGTATCTTTAAAATGTATCGAGACAATGGTCAACTAAAGTCAGAAATGCCTTGGCACAAAGGACTTCCTTGTGTTGGATTAAAAGAATATTATGAGTCTGGTAAATTAAAACCAGTTCCCAAAATAATTGTTAAACATAAGAATACTGTTAAACTTGATAATAAATATACGCTAGAATTTAGCCTATCAGACAATAGTAAAAACGCAACTTTTTATGATGGATATTTAGGAGAAAAAAATAGTTTTGCTAATCATTTTGTAGCGTTAGATGGTAAAAAAGGAAAAGCATCTTTAACCTACTTTGTTGTTCCTGGTAAATTTATGATGAAATCTTCTACAATTGTTGCCAAATTAAAAACTAGAGATGATAATTATTATATCCTTACTAAAGAAATTAATGTTACAGCCGAAAACAGATAAACTTAATAATTCAACATATTAATTCTATTTTCTAACTCATAATTTCCTGGTAAATATTCTAATCCTTTTTTAAACAACAGTCTCGCTTTAGACTTACTCCCTAACCTAAAATAATATGCTCCCGCCTCTGCATAAGCAATTGCTACTGCATTCTCATTCTTCTTAAAATCTTTATTGTCAAGTATCCATTCCAAATCAACTCTATTTTCTTCTCCTTTTACACCTAAATTTCTTTTAAAATTAACAATCATAACAAAAGTTAATACTTCTGCTTTATAACTCAAAAAGAAATAAGTGTCCGTTATTATTGGATTTTCTTTTTCAAAAAAGAGTAACTGTTTTAGTCTTTCATTCTCATTAGTAAATTTATCATCAACATAAAACAAAAAAGACTTTACATAAAACTCATCAAAATTATCTATAATAGAGTCATTTCGAAATTCTTTTGCTTTTTCTAAGCTTAAATACGCTGATTCAAAAGCTGATTCTTTTAAATAAAATTCTCCTTTAGCACTATGATATAAATAGTTAACCCTATTAAAATAATCAGGCTGATTCATATTATTAATCAGTTGATTTGAAAAATTATCAAAAAACACAGTATCTTTTTGATTTAGTAGTTTCTCTTCTGCTATTTTAGCATAACTATAGGTTAAAAAACTACTAATTTCTGGGTCTAATTCATGATACCTAAGTACACGAACAATGTAATTAATTTGAGATAATTTAAAGTCTTTATGATTTTCGATAGCCTTAGAGTATAAGGCTCCTAACACTTGTGAAGAGTTAACACTAGGATATAGAGCTACAGATTTTTCAATTTGTATAATAACTTCTTCTAACTTATTTTCTTCTTTCAAATATAATCCATAATTAAAATATTGAAGTGCTACCAACTGTCTTAGGTTAATTACCTGACTATTTGAAAAATATTCATTAAAAATTTGTTCATAAGAAATAAAACTAAGGTCGTGTTCCTCTATAATTTTATATTTTACAAGGTTTTTCACATAATCTTCTTTATTCTTTTGGCTAAATGCAAAAAAACCAGCAACTGGATCAGTTGTTTCTAGTAAAATATTATGGGTTTTAGGATAAGCAGTTAAATTAACATGATTAGGCAGTACATTAATATGATATGGTATTTTTAATTCGTTTAAAATTATGCTATATATTGCTGTTGCAGAAACACAATTAAAATAACCTTTTGTAAAAACATCATCAAAATAGTTTTTTTGCTCATACTTTTTAAAAAATCCTTCATGCACATCTTTATAAATCCATTTTATCCATTTTTCTTCTTTCTTTTTTTTGGATTTATATTTCGCTACATATTGATTAATTTTATTTCTAGCTATTTCTACTTGTTTCATGTCAAACGCTGGACTTGAAAAAAATAAAAGACTTAAATATTCATCACCTTGGTTTTTATAAACTTTTTCAAAAGCATCTTTTTCCTCCTCTGAATGAAAGGTTAATTCATTAAAATAAATAGTTGTGTCCTTTAATAAATCAAAAGGTTTTTCTTGTGATAAACTTACTTTACTAAATAAGAACAAGAAAAATATAATCATGAATTTTTTCATAGCACAAACATAATAAATTATAAAATTTTATGCCTGAAAAATATGAACTGTAATTAAAAATGATACTATTCAATTTACCTTAAATTAATTTTAGATTTTTACAACTCCAAAAGCATTATCTCTTCACCACTTTAGTGGTATAAACCAACTTTTCAGATTGAAGTTGCAATAAATACATTCCTTTGGGTAAAAAAGTAATATCTAATCCATTATTATTATCTACCAACTGCATTAACACATCTTTTCCGGTAAAGTCTAATATGGTTACCATCCATTTCTGATTGTCAGGTAAATCTAAATTTATAAATGATGAAGTAGGATTGGGATAAATATTGATATTGCCTTCTTCCAACTCATTCACACTTGAAATAACTATTGTGTAAGGAGTTGATATTTCGCTACATCCATCGGTATAAAATACTTCTACTTCATAATTACCAGATGCTGTTGCTGTAATAGAAACCGTATTACTATTTGGAATTGGGTTGCCATCTAAATACCACTGATAACTTACTCCTGTTGTAGATGAAGTTAAAACAATGCCATTTGCCGTAATACTTGGCACAGGGTTAGGTGTACAAATTTGGTTATGATTTATTCTCGCTGAATTTTGCAAAGAATCATTAAACTCAACAAAAGCATCGCAATCTCCTTTCAATGTATAATCTAACCAAGGATTCACAAAATCGAAGGTAACAGCATGTTGGTCGCTACGAGTAATAGAAATTCCTGTTGAAGATGTTCCTTCGCCAAAATCGCAATTGAAATTAGGCTCAGCAAAATAACAATGAGCTCCCCCAATAATAGAAATAAACGTTTTACACATAGAAGCCAATGAATCATACATAGGAATATGATGATCTACAGGAGGAGTAACACCATCTTGAGCTCCCGACAAAATTAAACTCGGTACAGTTACTGTTTTGGCAGAATTAATAGAAGAAACCCCATTGCTTGTAGATTCGGCTGGTGCTAAACCAATTAAGGTATTAAAATAGGTGGTATTAGATTGTACCAAAGAGTCTGCTGCTAAAAATGCAGCTCCGCCTCCCATAGAATGTCCCATTAAAGCTGTTTTTGGAGCTACTCCATTATTAAAAATTGAACTGGCTGTTGCTCCTTCTAGTTGCATTTGATGAACTAAAAACTGTAAATCCCAGCCAAATTGTTGATGGTCGGTACTAAAAATGTTTCCTTCTGTTCTGGGAAAAACCATAATATACCCTCTTGGAACAAATTCTGTCCATAAGTTTTCATAAGCACTCCAAGCCATCACAAATCCATGTCCGAATACAATTACAGGAAATTGCCCCGAAGCAATTGCTACATTTGTACCAGCTGTTGCTGCCGGATAATAAATTTCTGTTTCTATACTGCGGTTATTTCTATTGGCATCCTGAAAAGTAATTGTGGTGTGCCCAATTTGGTGTTGTGAAAATAAAGCGGTTGAAGAAAATAGTAACACAAATAATAATATGAAGATAAAAACATCTTTCTTTGTAGTGCTTTTTAGAATAGCCTGTAATTTTTCCATAACGTTTAGTTTAATTTGTTGATGTAAAGTTAATAGCTGTATTACTTTAAAAAAAATCTCGTATTTTTATCCAAATCAGATGAGTTTTTAAAATGGACTTCTTAATTTATAAAATTTGTACTTGCTGCTCTACCGAACAATTAACTTTGTTTGAGCAATATTTAACTGCCAAAAACCAACTGCTTTCTCAAAAATTAATTCATCATATCAAAAATACGCCTAATAAATCCTTAAATTATTATTGTGAAGCCGTATATGGAAATACCTCCAAGGAAACACTGAAAAAATTCAATCAACTTAATCATCATACATTAAATTATTTTTCTTTTTTAAGTCAACATTTCCCTTCATTTATTGCTCATAATTTACAAAAAGTAGAATGGCTTATTTATCACGATAAAACTGATGCAGCCATTGAAAATACGAAATTAATTATTGAAGTTGCTAAGAAATTTGAAGATTACAGCACATTAATACAGCTATACGAATTAATTCCACAAAATAAATTATTAGCAAAAACAGTCGGCAAGCAATTAAACGCTGCGTTGCATAGCGAATTTTCGTCCTATTTCAACACGATAAGGATATTGATAGAACGACAAGAAACACTGACTTCCACATCAGTAATTGAGGCTCAAAAGAAAATAAATCCCAACGATTTGCAGTTTTTTAAAACCCATTTTAATTCTCCATCTCTTTCTATACGGATTATTTCTCGACAAGCCTATTTGAATTTACTTAGTAGTTATAATCATACTACTTTTTATGATAAAAAAAACTTAGCTTTAATAGAAAGCACCAAAAAGTTAGCTGAAAAACACGCTTATTTATCCATTTCCAAGCATCGAGAACTTTTAATGGGTTTAGATTATATGCTGGTAAAACACACACGACTAACACTTACAGAAAAAGAAATTAATAAAACTTGTGCTGCAATTATTAATAAATGGCAAAAGTTTTACCATGCCAATAATCAACTAGACTCTGGTTTGATGTTGGCATTAAGTATTCGTGGTAGTTTTTTTATTACCGATTATTATTTTCAAACAATTACCGCTAAAGTTGTTAATGAAATAAAAGAAATCATTTCACTATTAGATGAACTAAGTAGAATTATTGATTGGGAAAAGGTAAATTACTTAAAATATATTAATTTTTATAATGTTTACGCTATGTTTTTGGTGTTGGATAAACAAGAAAAAAGAAGTATTCAGCTTATAGAAAAAGTGCTGCACGAATATCAACAAAAAACATTTAAAAAAATGTACGATGGGCTATTTGTTGTTTTGTTAATGGCTCATTTTCAAGCTAAAAATTTTGATGAAGTGGTAGAGAATTACAGTCGCTACAAAAAACTAACTAAAAATTTTATTTCCATGGAAGAAAACGATTTGGTAATAAAAGCCATTTACTACATCGCTCAACTAAAAATTGCACCGAAAAACCAATATGAGAAAAAATTAGATAACGTATTACAAACCTTGAAAAGCAACCCTCATCTTAACAATAACTTATTGTTAGTGGAAAGAGTCATGGGAAAAACTTCGTAAAGCCTCCCGTCTTTCATCCGAGGACAAGCCCGATGAGGGACTTGCCTATACACAAAACCTTTTCAATGCTTTCATTCTGAATAAAACCATATATTTCGCTAATAGCGAACTTTTTTGTATATTTGCATCCAAGTTTTATGGTATTTCTAAATTATCTTTTTAACAGTTAATTTAATTAAATGAAGAATATAGTTTCTCGTAGAACATTGGTGGAGTTTTACACCAAACATGCCGATGCAGAAACTCCTCTTTTGACTTGGTATCAAACTGCAATGAAAAGAAATTGGACATCTCCTGCTGATGTAAAAAAAGATTACTCAACAGCAGACGTTATAAGCAATAACAGAATGATTTTTAATATAAAAGGGAACAAGTACCGATTAATAACCTGAGTTCGGGATAAGAAATTGTTAATAAAAATGTTATTTAAACATT
>JAVVER010000067.1:0-18002 GCA_032251145.1 Vicingaceae bacterium
ACTTTCACACTATAATCAACAATTATTCATCGCTGCTTAACCCGAACTCAGGTTATAGAGGTAATTCTAGTGCTTGGTATGATAAAAAATCCTTTGCTTTAAAATTTTCTGAAAAACAATGTTTTAGAAATTTTGATTGTGCCAAACGCTGGAATTTGAATGCTGAATATAAGGAAAGAACTTTTATGAGAAATAAAATTAGTTATGATTTATTTAGCATGTTTTCCGAAAATAATTATGCCCCTCAAATTATTTACGCTTCCGTTTATCTAAACAACAATTATAATGGAATTTATACTTTAACGGAAAGAGTAGATGCTAAACGATTAAAATTGGCTAAAAATGATACTAATGCCGTTTTATTTAAAGAAGCCCCTATCTCTTTTCCTACCGAAGAGCATGAAAAAAGACATAAAGAATTTATTGAATTTTATCATTGGCACGAGTTTTTTAAAGCTTTCCCTGAAAAAGGATTTAAAAAATTAATTGCAGAAAGTTATTACAACCAAAGACATCCTTCTATAAAAAAATCCAACAAAAAACAAGTCATTCATGAGCTTACCGATTTTATATTTTATTCTTCGGATGAAGACTTTAATAACGAACAAATTTTTAACACCTATTTTGATTTAACCAATGTAATTGATTGGCATTTATTATTACTTATTTCAAACAATTCTGATGGGTTGGCAAAAAATTTCTACATCTATAAGCTAAATAAAAACACCCCTTTTAGATTTAGCCCTTGGGATTATGACCATGGATATGGAAGAGATGGAGACGGAGAACTAAACGACACTTCTTTTATTGATGTTTCACGAGTTAAATTATTAGATAGATTGCTTAAAACTAATGCATTAGATTACAAGCGAAAGCTGTATAATAGATTCATTTATTTAAAAACCAATAATATTCTGACGTATCCAACCATAAATAAAATGATAGATGAAAATACTAATATATTAACCTTATCAATGTCAGAAAACAATACTAAATGGCCTATTGACAGTATCTCTACACTAAAAGGAAGTAGTTTTGATGATGAAGTGTTGTTATTAAAAAAATGGATAAAAATGCGATTAGTTAGGGTAGAGAATTATTTGCATACATTAAGCACTTCAAAGTGAAAAATAGCTTAGTTTTTATTCCATTTATCAAAGTAAAATATTTCAATTTGAACTTTGTTTTTAGCCAGATCAAATTCTTTTATATTCAACCTGTTTATTTTTATTCCAATTTTAGTTTCTAACTCCGCAATTAACTCTTTATGAAGTTCGGGTTGAATTAAACTCATGTTACTATAGCTAATAATTTTAGAAGACTCATTTTTCATAAAGAGGTTACTTTCTAAAAGATAAGTGATGCCAAGAATAATTCCATTAAGTACAATAAATTCATCCCAACTTCCTTTACTTGCGGCAGTAATTAAACCTATAGCAATGGCTAAAAATAAGTAAGTCATATCTTTTATAGAGATACCTTCTGTTCTATATCTAAGCATGGAAAAAACTGCAAACAAACCAAAAGCTGCCCCCATACTTAGCTCAACTTTATTAAACAAGTGCGTAATTAAAAAGATAACCAAGTTAAAAATAAAGAAAGTAAAAATATAATTTCTGTTTTTATAAATGGGGTAATAAATAAACCGAACCAAAATAAAAATAGAAACTAAATCAATAACCAACCTCAACCAAAACTTAGGTTTGAGTTTGTTTAATAATTCAAAAGAAGCTAGTATATTATCATCTGCAAGAATCTGAAGTAACTGCATGGTCTGAATTTATCAATGTTTATTAGTTGTAAAAATACACAAAAACTATTTAATAAAGAGTAACTAGTTTGTTGCTAAACAAATACAGTAATGAATTATAAAAAACTTCTATTTGTATTTATGTCAGTTAACTACTGACAGAATGGGATATGCTTGTACTGTATTACTTACTCAACGCTTCACTAATAGAAATTTTCTTTCCATTTAAATAAGCAACAATAAACGCATCGGTATAACCTTTATCGTTTATTTTTTGTAGCGAATGCTTAGCCGTTTCATAAGTAGGAAAACTACCAGCAATGTATCTAAAATAAGTATTATCAATTTGTTCAGAAGCTAATGGGAAAATACCATCAAAATGCTCTTCAGGTAATTCCTTTTTGAAAAACCCTATCTGAATACGAAACACCAAACCTTCTGGCATTTCTGGGTTTTTAGGAACAGGAACTTGGTCATTATAAAAACCTGTTTTTTCAGTAGTAAAAATAGCTTCATCAACAATTTTAAGCATTTCTTCACTTAACTCGTTTTGTATGGTTAACAATTTGTCGGAGCTGGTGGCAATTTTTTCTTTTAATTTTTTTTCCTCTTCTTTAAGTTGTTCTATGGTGTTTTCAATAATTACAAGTTCAACTCCAGTTTGAGTAGTTTTTTGTTTTGCTAAGGCATTAATTTCATTCGTTAATTCTGTAAGTCTATTACCATAAATTTCTTTAATCGTCATAAAAGATAATTCATCTGTTTCAATTCGCGTTATTTGTCTTTCATTATTCTCGGCTAAAATTTCTTCATCATTTTCTTTACCTTCAAAAAGTAAAGAAGCTAAATAAGCATCATCAATAGCATTTCCCAAAGCAAAAACAAGCCATTTCTGGTTAAAAAGCCTTTTTTTATTAGAACAGTAAGAGAAAAATTTATTTGCATTAAGTTGATAACTTATAGCTTGTTGCATAATTTCTATTGCTTTTTTTGATGAATCATGAGCAAAATATAAGGCACTATCGGCATATCCTAAGGCAATTAAATTACAAACTCTTCCAGTATCACAATAGGCTTCGGGATTATTATTAAAATCTATTTTTTTTGCTTGCAAATAAGCTAGTTTAGAATATTGGGCAGAAAGTATGGCATAAGCTTGGGCTTTATTATCATAATCGGCTACAGAAATAAATTGAGCTTGAGCAATACCAAAAGAAAATAGGGTAATTGCTAGATTTAAAATGATTTTAAAAACAACTGTACTCATTATCCAAAGATACAAAGCATTAATTAATAGCCATCGGTTAAACTAAAAAAGTTATTAAATACGCTGTATGTTTTGAATAAAATATTATATTTGTTAATTAAAGTTGACTAAAAATTAGGTTAAAAATACCTAATGTGGTTTCGAAAATTACTTTGTTATGACAAAAAAAATACTTCTTAGCAGTTTGTTTGTAAGCATTTTTACATGTTTTGCGTTTGCTCAAATACCAACAGTTGAAACCGAAAATTCAACTACAACTGAAGATGTAAACACCTCAGAATCTGATGGAGACAAAAGCATGGGAGTTGTTTTTGATGGAATGTCAGTTACACTTTCTGCTGGCATGAATGTATATTTTGGTGATATTGCCGCATACAAACTTTTTCCGAGACCAAACCAATTTAATGAACACATAACTGCAGGATTTAAAGCTACTATTGCTAGGGAAATTAAATGGGGCTTAGGAGCTCAAATTAACTATCAAAGAGGGAGCTTAATAGGAACTAGACAACCAGGAAAACAGTCGTCATTTGTTTCTTTTGAGAATCAATTTTTCGACCTTTCTTTTCAAGTAAGATATTTTTTAAATAACGCTTTATTTAAGAAAAATGAATACAACCGTTTTTATTTATACGCTCAGGTTGGTGTTGGTACAATGTGGTACAGAAGTCGTTTGTTCGATACCAAATCATTCGGCACAAAAGATTTTGAGGGTTGGGTTGAAGTTGAGGCTACACAAGATTTAGCACAAAAAACCTTAAGCGATAAAGTTGCTAGAGCCAAAACTTTTACTATTCCTTATGGATTGACCATAAATTATAAATATAATTACAAAATTGACATTCATTTAGACATTACGCAAACAAGTACTTTTACTGATAGGATAGACGCTTTTAGAAGAGATTGGACAGCTTACGATAAATATAGTTACATTGGATTAGGATTAACTTACAATTTCAATAGAACTACTGCTGACGCTCCTAAGAAAAGAGAAAAAACTAAGAAAAAAGATAAAGAAAACGCTACTCTCTCTAATGATGATAACATCAAACAAAGTTTATTGTCAAAAAAGAGCGATAAAAAAAGCAAAAAAAACAGTGAAGATGATGAGTTGCTAAATATTCGTTTAAAACTGTTTGAAACTCAACTAAAATTATTTGAAATGCAATATTTACTAGGGCAGTAAAATAATTATCCTATAAAAAAAACGTCAATATAGCATTTGTTTATATTGACGTTTTTTTTTATTTTTTTATCGTTGATTTACAAATCAAACTTTATTCCTTGTGCCAATGGCAAACTATCTGAATAGTTAATCGTATTGGTTTGTCTTCTCATGTAGATTTTCCAAGCATCAGAACCTGATTCGCGTCCGCCACCAGTTTCTTTCTCGCCACCAAATGCACCACCAATTTCTGCTCCTGAAGTACCAATGTTTACATTAGCAATTCCACAATCTGAACCTGCATAAGAAAGGAATTTCTGTGCTTCTTTCATGCTTTCAGTCATAATAGCTGAAGATAAGCCTTGAGCAACATCGTTTTGTATTTCTATTGCATTTTCAACATCTCCACTATATTTCATTAAATACAAAATAGGAGCAAACGTTTCTGCCTGAACAATTTCAAAATGATTTTCAGCTTCAATAATTGCTGGTTTTACATAACAACCACTTTCATACCCTTCGCCTTCTAAAATACCACCATCAACCAATACATTTCCACCTTCAGTTTTAGCTTTTTCAATAGCAGCTAAATACATATCTACAGCAGCTTTATCAATAAGTGGTCCTACGTGATTATTTTCATCTAACGGGTTTCCAATTCTTATTTGTTTGTAAGCTCCAACAATAGCGTCTCTTACTTTATTATAAACCGATTCGTGAATTATTAATCTTCTTGTTGAAGTACATCTTTGTCCGCAAGTTCCTACTGCTCCGAAAACTGCTCCTGGAACAACCACTTTTAAATCTGCAGATGGAGTAATAATAATGGCATTATTTCCTCCCAACTCTAATAAAGATTTTCCAAAACGCTCAGCAACTGTTTTTCCAACAATTCTTCCCATTCTGGTTGATCCTGTTGCAGAAACTAACGCAACTCTTTTATCAGTGGTCATCAATTCACCTACTTTATAATCTCCGTTGATAATACATGAAATTCCTTCAGGCAACTTATTTTCTTTTAATATTTCAGCAATAATATTTTGACAAGCTATGGAGCATAAAGGAGCTTTTTCAGAAGCCTTCCATACACAAACATCTCCACAAATCCATGCTAAAGCAGTATTCCAACTCCAAACTGCTACCGGAAAGTTAAAAGCAGAAATAATTCCTACTACTCCTAAAGGATGGTACTGTTCTCTCATTATATGCTCAGGTCTTTCTGAAGCAATCGTTAATCCGTATAATTGTCTTGATAGTCCAACTGCAAAATCACAGATATCAATCATTTCTTGTACTTCACCATAACCTTCTTGTAGGGATTTTCCCATTTCATAAGAAACCAGTTTGCCAAGAGGCTCTTTCAACTCTCTTAATTTGTTTCCAAACTGACGAACAATTTCTCCTCGCTGTGGGGCAGGTATTGCTCTAAAAGTTTTGAATGCAGCAGTTGCAGCTTCCATTACTTTTTCATAATCTTCTTTAGTGGTGGTTGTAACTTTTCCAATTAACCGACCATCTGTTGGAGAATAAGAAGCTATTGCTTCACCATTTCCAAAAGAATGAGAACCTGTTGAAGTTCCGTTATTAATTTCTTTTACGCCCAATTTATCAAGGGCATCCTTAATTCCAAATTTATCTGCTACTGCGGTAGTTGTCATGTTAAATTATTTTAGGTTAATCTTAAAAATGGATGCAAATTTAACAAAAACTAAACACCTATTTGGGCTATTTTTCAAAACTTTGAAAAAACTATAATTTAAATTTGTTTCGGTAATTTTGTTCTTTATGGAAAATGAAATTTTAAACAGGGTAGAAAAAAGCGGTTTAATTCAATTAAACATAGAAGACCTTTATTCCAAAGGAGAAAGAGTGAAAATTGATATTACTGATTTTTTAGAGAATAGTCTTATTTTAAGAGAAAAGCCATTTAGAGAGTTAGTAAATCAAACCAATTGGGAGATTTATAAAGATAAGTATGTTGCTATTTTTTTTAAAGAAGATGCTATAGTTCCTTTATGGGCATACATGCTAATCGCTTCTAAGCTTGCTCCGATAGCCAAAAAAGTTGTTGTTGGCGATTTTTCAGTTTTGGAAACAGCTATTTTTACCGATGTTTTTAATGCCTTTGATTTTGCTGCTTATGCAGATAAAAACCTCATTATAAAAGGTTGTGGCAAATTGCCTATCCCAAATAATGTATTTATTGAGTTTACGCTAAGATTGCAAGAGCAAGCAAAAAGCATTATGTTTGGAGAGGCTTGTTCGGCAGTGCCTGTTTATAAACAAAAAAAGTCTTAATGCTTAACCATTAAGACTTTTTTTGTGAAAATCTCTAAATTAAATCAGAGACTTTTGTGTGTTAGTTAATTCCTAATTTCTTTTTAACTAAAGGTAATAAATCATCAGACTCAATAGAATATAAGACAACTCCCAAACTAGAATCTAACACGTAAGTATAATTGTTTTCTTTAGCAACATCATCAATAGCTTGTTTAGCTTTATCAATAATTGGTTGTAATAATTTCTCTTCTTTCTTTTGTAAATCTGCTTGAGCAGTTTTTTGAAATTCAGTAATTCTTCTTTCTAAATCTGTAATTTCTTTAATTTTATTATCTCTAATAATATCAGTCATTACATCTTGCTTACTTTGAAAATCGGCCACTTTAGATTCGTATTCTTTTCTCATGGCATCCATAGTAGTTGTTAATTGAGCTGCATAGTCTTCTATATCTTTTTGAATAGTTTCTCTTTCGGGCATAGCTGCTAATAATTCGTTAGAATTAATATGACCTATTTTAACTGATTTTTGAGCAAATGCAGAAAAAGACATGGTAATTACTGCTGCTAATAATATTACTTTTATTGTTTTCATAAAATTGTGTTTATTGTTTGATTTTGTTTATTTAAAATATTTACGGATGCAAATCTATATTAAATTATTGAAAAATGACTTATTTACCTGGGTCATATCCTAATTTTTTTAAAACAGCATCACTTTTGTTAAGTTTGGGGTTGGTGTATAACATGGTTAAACCACTAGATTTGTCAAAAATAATGTCATATCCACTGATGCTTGCAACATCATTAATAGCATTATAAATTTTATCTTGTATGGGTTTAACTAGTTCTTGTCTTTTTTTAAATAGCTCACCATCAACGCCAAATTTTTGTTTTTGGTATTCTTTAGCTTCTTTTTCTTTCTTAATAATTTCTTCTTCTCTTTTAGTTTTCATTTCATCTGTAAGCAAAATTTGCTCTGCCTGATAGTTTTTATACAACTTATCTATTTCTGCATATCTTCTTTCTAATTGTTTTTGCCATTCTATGGATAGTTTATCTAACTCTTCTTGAGCTTCTTTATATTCAGGAATATTTTGTAAAACATATTCTGTATCTACATAACCTATTTTTTGAGCAGAAAGGGAGAAAGTACTACTTAATAATACTATTATTACTAATGATTTTAATAATGTTTGCATAATTCAATTTTTTTTGTTTAACATAAATGTTTACCAACCATTAAGGCTTCCTCCAATACTAAAGTGAATTTCTGTTCTGCTGTTCGGGTCTGTTCTTCCGGGAATATCATCAAACCTATATCCCCAATCAAGACCTAACAAACCGAACATTGGCATAAAAATTCTGATACCAACTCCAGCAGATTTATTCACTTCAAATGGGTTAGATTTACCAAAGGTTGCCCACGAGTTACCTGCTTCACCAAAAACTAAGCCATAAATTGTGGCACTTGGATTTAGCGAAAATGGATAACGTAGTTCTGCTGTATATTTAACTACTGTTGTTGCTCCAGTTCTAGGTGATAAAGTTCCATTACCATAACCTCTTAAGGCAATAATTTCTCTACCATCTAGATTAAAACCTGTTAACCCATCTCCCCCTAAATAATACCTGTTAAAAGGTGAGGTTCCTAAGCTTTTATTAAATGCTCCTAAATAACCAAAACCGAACTTAGTATGAAGTACTAAAGAACGTTTTTCTCCAGCCAATCTAGAAAACCAAGAAGTTTGGAAAGTCCATTGGTGAAACTCAACGTATTTATTTTTTTGTTGAATAGACATTGATTCATAATCGGTATCGTCAGATCTAAAATAAGAGTACGGTAAGGTATGTTTCAAAGAAAGCGTAATACTAGAACCAGAACGAGGGTAAATTGGTTGGTCAATAGAATTTCTTGATAAAACATGTCTGAAATTTAGGTTGTTTGCAAAACCATCAGCAAAAATAAAGATAGAACCATAATTTTGTAGTACATAATATTGATAAGCTGCTTCATTATATAGTGTAAAATAATCATCTGGTACTTTCAACCTTCTTCCTAAACCAACTGAAATACCATACATCTTCATAAAAGAACGATTATCTCCGCTTCCAAAACCAAAGTGAGAATGATTTAAACTTACACTTAATGAATTTGGTTTTCTACCACCTAACCATGGTTCCATAAAGGATAAACTGTAACTTTGAAATCCAGTACCGCTTGACTGGGCTCTTAAACTTAATTTTTGACCGTCTCCTGCAGGCAAGGGTCTCCAAGCACTTCCTTTAAAAAAGTTTTTTGCTGAAAAGTTATTAAAAGAAACACCTAATGTACCTATAACTCTTCCAGCTCCCCAACCTCCTGATAATTCAATTTGATCGGATGGTTTTTCTTCAACGACATACTCTATATCTACAGTACCATCTTCTTGATTAGGGTTTGGTTTTACATCTAAGGTTTCAGGATTAAAATAACCTAATTGAGCTAATTCTCTTTGTGTTCTAATAATATCAGATCTACTAAATAGTTGGCCAGGAGATGTTCTAATTTCTCTTCTAATTACGTGGTCTTTGGTTTTTTCATTACCAACAACTGTTATTTTGTTAATGGTGGCTTGCTTGCCCTCATAAATCCTTAGTTCTAAGTCTATTGAGTCATTAACTACTCTTATTTCTACTGGGTTAACTTGGAAAAATAAATAGCCATTATCCATATATAAAGAACTCACATCTCTACCGCTTTGATTCATATAAAGCTTAGATTCTAGCGTTTTTTTATTGTAAACTTCTCCTTTTTGGATGTCTAATATTTTATCTAATTCTTTTGATGAATGAATGGTATTTCCTACCCACTTAATATCTCTAAAAAAGTATTTGTTTCCTTCTTCTACTTCTATGTGAATAGCAACCAATTTATCGTTAATTTTATAAACGGAGTCATTAACTATTCTTGCATCTCTAAATCCTTTTTCATTGTATTTTTGAATAATATTAGGTTTGCTTTCTTGATATTTGGCAGGCACAAATTTTGAAAGTGAAAAAATATTGTAGATCTTTTTTCTTTTTACATTTTTAAGACTTCTTCTTAGTTTACCAGTTTTAATATTATTATTTCCAGAAAAAGTAATATCTTTTATTTTAGTTCTTTTATTTCTGTTTATATCTATTGTTAGAATTACATTGTTTTGTCTAATTGTATCTATTTCTTGAGTTATAATTACATCTGTATTCAAAAATCCTTTAGCAATAAAATAAGATTTAATTATATTTTTAGTGTTCATTAATAAATTTTCATTAACTACCATCCCGGTAGTAAGTAAAATTTCCTCTCTTAATGCCTTTTGTTTTCCTTTTTTTACGCCTTTAAACTTAAATTTATATAATCTAGGAAGTTCTTTAACATTAATATTTAAAAATATTTTAGTGCCTTCTATTTTAACCGCTCTAACTTCAATTTCGCTAAAAAGATTTTGATCCCATAGTTTTTTAATAGCAGCAGTAACTGCATCTCCAGGCACTTTAATTTCTTGTCCTACAACAAAGCCCGATAAAGAAATAATGGCTTGTCCGCTAAAAGATTCTGCCCCAGAGACAGTTATACCACCAATTTCGTAGGTTTTTGGAGTTGCGTAATTTAATTTATCTAGCTCAGTTGTAAAAGAAAATTGAGCATTTGAAGCTATTGGTAATAACAAGAGCGTAGCCAATATAATTTTTAAGGGGGCACTATTGAGTTTTATTAATATGTTATTTACCATAATAAAGTTGGGTGAGTATTTAATTGTTTAATTGTTTAATTGTTCGCTGGTAAGACCAAATCTTCTTTCTCTATTCTGATAATCTATTATAGCTTGAAATAAATTTTCTTTTCTAAAATCTGGCCAAAGAATAGTAGTAAAATAAAGTTCAGAATAAGCTATTTGCCACAATAAAAAGTTACTTATTCTACACTCTCCACTCGTTCTTATAAGTAATTCTGGATCGGGCACATTGCAAGTTGTTAAGTATTTAGTAAGTAAATCTTCATTAATATCATCAATAGTAATATTATTATTGATTACTTCACTAGTAATTTTTTTTACTGCTTCAGATATTTCCCATTTTGCACTATAACTAAGTGCTAGAATTAAGTTTAACCCTTTGTTATTTTTAGTTTTATCTATTGCTTTTAAGAGTTCATTATAACACTCTGATGGAAGGTTTGTAAGATTTCCTATAGCAGAAAGTCTAATGTTGTTTTTGTGCAATTCATTAATTTCATTAGTTATGGTGTTTACTAATAGTTGCATAAGTGCAGTAACTTCAAATTTTGGTCTTTTCCAATTTTCGGTAGAAAAAGCATATAATGTTAAATGTTTTATACCAATTTCAGCAGCTCCCTCTACAACACTTTTTACAGAAGTTACTCCTTTTTTATGCCCAAAAACTCTAGGTTTACGGTGTTTTTTTGCCCATCTACCATTACCATCCATTATAATTGCAATATGTTGAGGAATGTTGTTTTTATCTAAATTAGTGCCTTCCATAGGGTGCTTAAAAAATAGCAAGATGCAAATATAACAATCACTAATTAATAGGAAAGGAACATTTGTCAGTTTTTCTTAAAAATTTATAACTCAATGATATTGTAATAAATGCATACCAGTCATTATTTTTTGAATTACTTAGTTGATAATTGTTAAAATGACGACTTTCAAGACCATCAACTAAGTCAGAATAGGTTTTTCTGTAAGTCCATTCTATGTTTAATCCTAAATTTTGGATGAAATTAGATTTTACACCAACCCCAAACGGAACCGCCATAGCTGTAGTTGAGGTGCTACTTGATGTGTTAGGTACATTATTTTTTACTTCTGGAGTAGTGTAAAAACCAGCCAATCCAATAAATACAAATGGTGTTGTTTTAGCTGTTGTTTTATTATTTAGTTGATATGGAAAAAAATTAAACTCAATAACGCCATAAGCATCCAACATAGTGCTGGAAAAAGAGTAGTTTCTTGATTCAAAAAAATTAATATTTTCGTTTGTTTTAATTTTATCTTCAGCAGCAAGTTTGGCATAATTACCACCAAAACGTAGCGAATATCTATAGCTTAAATTTTTTCTATAAAAAACACCAATAGTTGGGCGTAATTTATTCATTACATTTGGAGAAGGATTAAGTTCTCCAGTGTAAAAAGCTATACCACCTCCAACACCTAGCTCTGAATGCTGAGTATATAATTTTGATGAAAAAACTATGATTATAAAAAACAAAAAGAATTTTATAAATTTCATGTATAGATATTAATTTTATTTTTGTAGAATAAGCATTTTGACAATTATAGAGGAAAGTAAACATATTTGATTTTTTAGTTAATATGTTTACACTTTTTTATACCATATCAAATAACGAGATAAGTAATAAAATATTATATACCTAGTACATTAAAGAAAGAGTTATAAAATTAAAACTTAGGAAGATTTCTTCTACGTTTGTTTATTTTGTAATTTACGGTTATCATACCCATCATGTAAGAATCATTGTCGTTTTTATCTCCTCTTTGTTGAGGCTCTCCAAAAAGGGTGTGGTCTGTAATTCTACCGGATGGGTCGGCAAAGAAGGCAGCTTTATCTCCATAAGCTTCTCTAATTTGATCTGTACCATAGTAATAAGTACTAACATCATCAATATAATCAGTAAAAGTTTTACGCATACTTAGTTCTAAGCTTATACTCCATTGACTAAAATTACGCATTCTGGCAGAACCACCTAAATTACGTTTAATACCAATTCCGTAAGGTATAACTAAAGAAAAACCGCTATATTGTTTAGGACCTCCTTCTAGTCCCTGACCTTCTGTATGAAGTGGTTTTAATCTATGCCAGTCTCCTCTTTCGTCTTTTCCTTGAGGATCAAACCAAATACCACCTACACCTCCAAACAAATAAACCTCAAACCTAAACCAGCTTTTACCTCTTACACCTCTTAATTTATATAAATGCCCTGTTTTTTGTTTAATAAGCATATATTCAAATTGTGCAGAAAGTTCTACAACATGCGATCTGAAATTTAGCTGACGAGCAGCCCTGGCAGGTTCTTTAGTAAGAGCATCATCTCCACTAAACATTAAATAATAGCCACTTCCTTTAACAAACCAATCTCTTCCTAATTGATATCTATAGCCTAAACCAACACCAAAACGAGTGGCAGAAGGTTCAAAATCTCTTAATCCATTAGTTCCAATTTGATCTGCTCCTCCTAAATCTCCTAAAAAATTAGTTGCTCCTATAGCAAAAACATATTCAGTTCGTTGTCTTTTCCAAGTTTGAGCCTGAAAAAAAGAAGGTATTAATAGTAGTAAAATACTAATCAGTAGTACTTGTCGCATGTCTTACGTGTTATTTATCAAATAGTTAAAATAAACAGTTTGCAAATATATTACTTTATTCTATAAATACATAATTATTTTTTAAACTATTTTTTAATAAGCACCTTCAAAATATTTAATTAAATTAGAATCAGTCTAAACAATAGCTTTAAGAAAATTTTATTGTATTATTTTTCAAAATTTGTTTTGAATAATAAATATCTATTGTATTTTTGGCGATAATTTTTTATGAGTATTATCATCATAATTTATGATGTTACTCATAGATATTATAAAGAAACTAATTTTTTATATAAATTTAACAGAAACGTATGGTAGCTTTAGTAGCAATAGTTGCAGTTTTATTAATTGTAATATCTGCTGTTCAAACACTTAAAATAGCAGAGCTTTGGGCAATAAACAAAGGTAAGGTAATTTATGAAGTTACTGAGAAACAAAACAAGACTCAAGCACTATTAATGCTTGTTTTTTTAGTGGCTTATTTTGCATTTTTTGCTTGGCAAGTTTGGAAATGGGGAGATTTAATGCTTCCTGTTTCAGCTTCAGAACATGGAGTTGTAACAGATAGGTTATTAAACATTACTTATGCTTTTATTATTCCAGTATTTGTAATTACACATATTTTTTTATTTTGGTTTGCATTCAAATATGCATACAATCCAAACAGAAAAGCAGCTTTCTTTTCTCATTCTAACAAATTAGAGTTATTATGGACAATTGTTCCGTCTATTGCATTAACTGTGTTAATTTTATTCGGACTAAGCAGTTGGAATGAAATTATGACGCCTGTTGATAGTGAAAAAGAACATGTGTTAATAGAAGTACAAGCTCAACAATTTTCTTGGAATGCAAGATATGCTGGAACTGATGGGAAATTAGGTCGTGCAGGAGTAGAATTTATTGAAGGTGTTAATGCTATGGGTATTGATATTGAAGATAAAAATGCTAAAGATGATAAAGTTGTAAGAGGAGAAATTCATCTGCCAGTTGGAGTGCCAGTACAATTTGTATTCAGATCTATTGATGTTATTCATAGTGCTTACATGCCTCATTTTAGAGCTCAAATGAACTGTGTTCCTGGAGTTAAAACTCAATTTAACTTTGTTCCTACAATTACTACTGAGGAAATGAGAAAAATTACCAACAACGAAGAGTTTAACTACGTTTTACTGTGTAATAAAATTTGTGGAGCTGCCCACTATAACATGCAAATGGATATTATAGTAGAAAGCAAAGAGGATTATGAAAAATGGTTAGCCGAACAAAAACAATTTGCTGAAAATTAAAATAAAATAAACGATTTAATTTAACGACATTATAATAATTAATTATATGAGTGCAACACATCATCATCACGAAGAACAAGATTTTTTATTTAAATACATCTTTAGTCAAGATCATAAGATGATTTCTAAACAATTTTTAATTACCGGATTTCTTATGGGATTCATAGGAATGGTAATGTCAACTTTGTTTAGATTGCAATTAGGCTTTCCTGGCGAAAGCTTTTGGATAATAGATTTCCTTTTAGGAAGTTGGGCAGAAAATGGAGTAATGGCTCCAGATAAATACTTAGCATTAGTAACCATGCACGGAACCATTATGGTGTTCTTCCTTTTAACTGCAGGTTTAAGTGGTACTTTTAGTAACTTACTTATTCCATTGCAAATTGGAGCAAGAGATATGGCTTCTGGTTTCCTTAACATGTTATCTTATTGGTTTTTCTTCGTGTCATCTGTTATTATGTTAATTTCACTTGGCGTAGAAGGTGGTGCTGCATCAGCAGGTTGGACAATTTACCCTCCTTTAAGTGCTTTACCTCAAGCTATTCCTGGTTCAGGATTAGGAATGACACTTTGGTTAATTTCTATGGCAATATTCATCGCTAGCTCATTATTAGGTAGTTTGAACTATATTGTTACTATCTTAAACTTAAGAACTAAAGGTATGACGATGACAAGAATGCCTCTTACCATTTGGGCGTTCTTAGTTACAGCAATTTTAGGTGTTCTTTCATTCCCTGTTCTTCTTTCAGCAGCATTATTATTAATTTTTGATAGAAGTTTTGGAACAAGTTTTTACTTATCCGACATATATATTGGTGGACAAGTATTAGAACACTCAGGAGGTAGTCCTATTTTATTTGAACACTTATTCTGGTTCTTAGGACATCCCGAAGTATATATTGTATTACTTCCAGCATTAGGTATTACTTCAGAAATTGTTTCTACCATGTCTAGAAAACCAATTTTTGGTTATAGAGCAATGATTACATCAATTTTAGCAATTGCTTTCTTATCGGTAATAGTTTGGGGGCACCACATGTTTGTTACAGGAATGAACCCATTCTTAGGAGCTGTATTTACATTTACTACATTACTTATTGCAATTCCATCAGCAGTAAAAGTGTTTAACTACTTAACTACTTTGTGGAAAGGGAATATTATTTTCTCTCCTGCAATGTTGTTTAGTGTTGGATTGGTATCCACATTTATTTCTGGTGGAGTAACTGGTTTAATTTTAGGAGATTCTGCTCTAGATATTAATGTTCATGATACGTATTTTGTTGTTGGTCACTTCCACATTGTTATGGGTCTATCTGCAGTATTTGGAATGTATGCAGGGGTTTATCACTGGTTTCCTAAAATGTTTGGAAAAATGATGAACAATACCATTGGTTATTTCCATTTTTGGATTACCATTGTAACTACTTATGGTATCTTCTTCCCTATGCACTTTTTAGGTCTTGCTGGTGTACCAAGAAGATATTACACCAATTCTGAATTTCCTCTTTTTGACAATATGATTGATATTAATGAGTTCATTACTTGGTGTGCAATTATTGCAGCATTTGGACAATTACTATTCGCTTTTAACTTCTTATACAGTATATTTAGAGGTCCTAAATCATCTAAAAATCCATGGAGAGCAAATAGCTTAGAATGGACTACTCCAGTTGAGCATATTCACGGAAACTGGCCAGGAGAAATTCCTGAAGTACATAGATGGCCTTATGATTACAGTAAAGTTGACGAAAATGACAACTATGTTAGTGGAGAAGACTTTATTCCTCAAGTGGTGCCTTTAGGTCCAAATGAAAAAGACGGTGGACATTAATAACTATTATAATATTAAAAAATGACTAGTATAACATTGAATAATAACGATTACAAAAAAGAAATAAAGCAAAAGACTGCTAAGCCTTTGTTGTGGATTGGCTTAATGAGTATTGTGATGTTCTTTGCTGGTCTTACTAGTGCTGTAATTGTTAGTAAAGGAACTGCTGTGTGGGAAACCATACACATTCCTTTTGCCTTTGCAATAAGTACAGTATTTATCTTATTGAGTAGTCTAACTTTTTATTTGGCAGAACGAAGCATTAAAAACAATGAATTAGCTAAAGCTAAAGTATTTGTTTTATCAACATTAGTATTAGGATTACTTTTTACAGTAACACAATATTTAGCATGGACAGATTTATATACAAACGGTGTTGTGTGGGCAGGAAGTGAAAGTAGTGCAGCAGGCTCGTATTTTTATGCGTTAACAGCTTTGCATTTACTACATTTATTAGGAGGTTTAATTAGTCTTTTAGTAGTTAGTTTTAAATCAATAAAAGAAAAGTATAACGCAGAAAATTTATTAGGTGTTCAATTAAGTTCTACTTATTGGCATTTTCTAACTGCTTTGTGGGTATATCTTTATTTATTTTTAATATTTATAGCATAAATAATAACAAATATGTCAAATTCAACAGTAATGGATAGTAAAACTGCTTGGGGAGGAAACAATGTTTCTCCTTATGGTGCAAGTTATGGAAAATTAATGATGTGGTTTTTCCTTATTTCAGATGCATTAACCTTTACAGGGTTCTTATCTGCTTATGGATTTTACCGTCACTATTATTCAAGTATATGGCCTACTGCCGAAAATGTATTTACACATTTTCCATTTTTACATGGTGAGCATCCATTGCTTTATGTTGCTTTGATGACTTTCATCCTTATTATGAGTTCTGTAACCATGGTATTAGCTGTGGAAGCCGGACATAGAATGGACAAAAAAGGAGTTACTCTTTGGTTAGGCTTAACACTTATTGGTGGTGCAATATTCTTAGGTTCTCAAGCTTGGGAATGGTATCACTTTATTCATGGTACAGAATTAGGAGCTATTGAATTAGGCAAAGGTTATTATACGCTTCCTGATGGAACGGTAGAATCTACCAAAGGAATTATTGCTCGTTGGCAAGACAACACTCAGCAAGTTTTATTATTACCTTGGAGAGAAATTGCTGGCGATGTAACTAGTCCGTACTTACAATTAACAGGTCAGGAATTAACTAATGCTGTTGCAGCAGGTAAAGAAATTTATGGTGCTAATTTAACACACAACGAATACGGACATCCATTATTTGGAGATTTCTTTTTCTTCATTACTGGTTTCCACGGAACGCACGTATTGAGTGGAGTAATATTAAACTTTATAGTATTTGTAAACGTAGTAATGGGTACTTACCAAAAAAGAGGTCATTATGAAATGGTAGAAAAAGTAGGTTTATACTGGCATTTTGTTGATTTAGTTTGGGTGTTTGTATTTACATTCTTCTACTTAGTATAATTATTTTAAAACAATTAAATCTTTATTAGATATGGAACATTCACACGATCATCATACACCAGAACCATACAAATATGCTGTTCATCACTCTGAAGAGGATGGAAAAAAAGCTAGAAGAGTAATATGGAATATGTTTTGGGTGCTTTTAGCTATTACTACTGTAGAGGTAACCTTAGGTTTAATATGGAAAAACATTGGTATTTCTTGGGGTGCGGTTAAAATGACTTTCATAGTTTTAACTATTGCTAAAGCTTACTATATTGTTGCTTACTACATGCACTTAAAACATGAAGTAAAAGCGTTTAAAAACACTATTATCGTTCCTTTTGTACTATTTGCTTTATATTTATTATACCATGTAATAACAGAAGGTGTTTATTCTGAAATGATGGAAAAATGGTTGTATTAAATAAACTTTTTATAAATTAAACTGAATTAAAACCGTCTTTTTAAAGACGGTTTTTTTTGGTCTAAACTTTCTGTTTTTGATAGGAAATAGTATATTTAGTCACCCCTTAAAAAGTATTCAACATATTGTTTGTTAATAAATTAGAT
>JAVVER010000068.1:0-4501 GCA_032251145.1 Vicingaceae bacterium
TGCTAAAGTGCTTGAGCACTTAAAAGGAGACAAAGTAATCGTCTTCAAAAAGAAAAGAAGAAAAGGATATAAAGTTAAAAACGGACACCGTCAGTATTTAACTAAAATCCAAATTGAAGCTATCTCTGAGAGTGGTGCTGCTAAAAAACCAGCTGCTGCCAAAGAAGAAAAAGCTGAAAAAGTTGAAAAGGTAGAAGCGAAAAAAGAAGTTGCAAAAGAAGCAAAGCCAAAGGCTCCTCCTAAAGCAACTGCTAAAAAAGCTGCTCCTAAAAAAGAGACCAAAAAAGAAGAAAAATAATAATTAGTAACTGTTTTTAAAGATCTATATCTTTAAAATAAAACCTAAGAACCATGGCACATAAAAAAGGAGCTGGTAGCTCGAAAAACGGTAGAGAATCACACAGTAAACGTTTAGGAGTTAAAATTTTTGGTGGACAAGCTGCTATTGCAGGTAACATTATTGTTCGTCAAAGAGGTACAAAACATAATCCTGGTGAGAATGTAGGTGTTGGTAAAGACCATACTTTATTCGCTCTTACTGATGGAATCGTTTCTTTCAGAAAAAAGAAAGATAATAAATCTTATGTATCTGTTGAGCCTCTTAATGCTTAACTAAAAGATAAAACCTTATTTAACTCCTGTATTTATTTTTAAAATAGATATGGGAGTTTTTTTTTAATATTAATTCATAATTAATAGCATTTCAAATGTTACAAACTAATTTCATTAAAGAAAATAAAGCACTAGTAATCGAAAGATTAACTAAAAGAAATATTGATGCCACCCCTATTGTCGAAAACATCTTAAAGTTAGATGAAGATAGAAAAAAAACGCAACAAGAATTAGATAACCTATTGGCTGAAAGTAACCGCTTAGCAAAACAAATTGGTGATTTATTTAAAGAAGGAAAAGCAGCAGATGCTAACACACTTAAACTACAAACTGCTGAGCTAAAAGAAAAATCTAACACGTTAAAAGAACAACAAAATAGTATTAACGAAGAGCTTACTCAACTACTCTACCAACTACCAAATATTCCCAACCAACTTGTTCCTAACGGAAAAACTGATGCGGATAATGAATTGATTTTTGAAAACAAAAAACAAATATCCTTAGCCGAAAATAATAAACTTCCACATTGGGAATTGGCTAAAAATTATGATTTAATTGACTTTGAATTAGGCGTAAAAATTACCGGAGCAGGTTTTCCTGTTTATAAAGGTAAAGGTGCCAAATTACAACGAGCATTAATTAACTTCTTCCTTAATGAAGCTGAAAAAAATGGTTATCAAGAAATTATACCACCTTTAATGGTAAATGAAGCTTCAGGTTATGGAACAGGACAACTGCCCGATAAAGAAGGTCAGATGTATTATGTTACTGAAGATGATTTATACCTTATTCCTACTGCCGAAGTGCCAATAACCAACATCTATAGAGATGTAATTCTAAAAGAAGAAGATTTCCCTATAAAAAATGTAGGCTACACACCTTGTTTTAGAAGAGAAGCTGGTTCTTACGGTAAAGATGTTAGAGGATTAAATCGTTTGCACCAGTTCGATAAAGTTGAAATCGTGCAAATTCAACATCCTGAAAAATCTTACGAAACATTAGAAGCTATGGTAGAGCAAATTAAACAATTGCTTAATCAGTTAGATTTACCTTACCGAATTGTTCGACTTTGTGGTGGCGATTTAGGATTTACTTCTGCTATGACTTATGATTTTGAAGTGTATTCTGCTGCTCAAGAAAAATGGCTAGAAGTAAGCTCCGTATCTAACTTTGAAGCTTTTCAAGCTAATAGATTAAAATGTAGGTATAAAGGTAAAGATGGCAAAACCAATTTAGTACATACGCTAAACGGGAGTGCTTTAGCTTTACCAAGAATTATGGCTGCCGTTTTAGAAAACAATCAAACAGAAAATGGAATCAACGTTCCTGACGTGTTGGTACCTTTTACAGGATTTAAAGTTATTAACTAATTATAATGTTTAAAAATCTTGTTTTAATAACACTTATTACTATTTCTTCTATAGGCTTATTTTCTTGCAGAGAAGATTATACCAATGAAATCGGACATGTAGATGGTTTGATTAAAATCCTAGACTCTTCCGAAGAAGTGTTACACGATGTAGATACCGCCACTTTATTTGAAATGACCATTTTTGTAAAAGAATCTATTGCTAAAATTCAATCTAAAAACGATACCTTAACCAAAGAAGCAGCTTTAGAAGCCGATCAGTTTGTGGGCAGACTAAAATCGCTTTATAATTTATCACAAAATTATAAAAAGTATCAACAAGAAATAGATTTAATTAGAACACAATTAAACAATTTAAAGCAAGATTTAAACAACGGTATTATCCCAAAAGAACAGTTTCCTGCTTATTACGAAAACGAACAAGGTGCTGTGATTTCTATTAATGATAAAATTAACCATGCTACTAATGGGATGAGCAACAGACTTGATAAGATGAAAGAAAATAAAGTCGCTTTTGAAAAATTAATTTACGACCCAGCATCTTACATGAGTTATTATAAAAAATACCCCTAATGCTTCAATTTGAAATTAGTAATTTTATGCATTATCTATTGTTAAAAGCTCAATGAAAACTTTTCAACTAAAATATATACTTTCTTTTGCGATAGCCTCAATCGTTTTCTTGACACCAATTTTTTCTCAAACTTCCACAGATGAAAAGCTGGCTGCTCAGTATTTTAGTAACGAAGAATATGATAAAGCCGTGGTGTATTATGAAAAACTATACAACAAGACCCACGAAACTTCATTTTACGAAAGGCTTTTACAGTGCTACCTTTACATGGAGGAGTATAAAGACGCTGAAAAACTAGTGAAAAAACACCAAAAAAAACATCCCTATCAATTGGCTTATATAGTAGATTTAGGGATTGTTTATGAGGTTGAAGGTGATGAAGCTAAAGCCAAGAAAACGTTTACTGATGCTATAAAATCGCTTACGGCAAACAATCAACAAATAATTGACCTTGCTAATAGTTTTATAAAAAATAAAGAATATGACTTTGCAATAGCAACCTACCTAAAAGGCAGAAAACTTCTAAAAGGAACTTATGAATTTAACTTTGAATTGGCTCAAGTATATAATCAACAAGGAAAAACAGAATTGATGTTTAAAGAGTATATCACTATTTTAAATATTCAACCTGCTTATATACAAAGCGTTCAAAATGCCATACAAACCAATATAGGAGAAGATGAAGATGGAGGTAAAAAAGATATTTTAAAAACGCTTTTAATTAAAGAAACTCAAAAAAATTACGACCAAATTGTGTTTTCCGAAATGTTGATTTGGCTCTATATTCAAGAGCTCAACTTTAAAGGAGCTTTTATTCAAACCAAAGCACTCGACAAAAGATTTAGAGAAGAAGGTAAGCGCGTTTTTTCTTTAGCTGATTTGTGTCTCTCTAATAAAGATTACGAAACTGCCATTGAATGTTACCAATACATCATAGATTTAGGAAAAAATAACCGACTATACAATTATAGCAGAATTCAACTGCTACAAGTTTATTACACTAAAATTACCACCACCGCTTCTTATACTAATGAGGAAGTTGTTGCATTAGAATCCAAGTATGAAGCTGCCATAAAAGAGTTAGGAAACTCTAATGAGTCCTATATTATGATAAAAAATCTGGCTCACTTAAAAGCTTTCTATCTTAATAAACCAGAAGAAGCTCAGGAATTGTTATATAGTTTCATCAATACTCCTCGATTAACTTCTCAAGAACAAGCTGAACTCAAAATAGAATTAGCTGATATCAACCTATTTTTAGGAGATATTTGGGAAGCTTCTCTTTTGTATTCTCAGGTTGAAAAAAGCTTTAAACATAGTCAGTTGGGAGAAACTGCCAAATTTAAAAATGCTAAAATTTCTTTCTACACAGGAGATTTCGATTGGGCAAAAGCTCAACTGGATGTCCTCAAAGCATCAACATCAAAATTAATTGCGAATGATGCCATGAAATTATCCATTACCATTACCGACAATATAGGGATAGACACTACCAAAGCTCCTCTCCTACTTTTTGCTAAAGCAGATTTGTTATTTTATCAAAATCAACACAAGCAAGCATTAGAAATGTTAGATTCTTTAAAAACCACTTTTCCGATACATGTAATTGGTGATGATGTGCTTTACAAACAACACGAAATCTATTTTAGTAGAAAAAACTTGCCCAAAGCCATTGAAAAATTGGAGCAAATTATAAAAGAATATGCTTATGACTTATTAGTTGATGATGCACTTTATAAATTGGCAACGATTTACGATTACGAGTTGGATGATAAAACAAAAGCCCAAGAATATTACAAAAAAATAATTTTTGAACACCAAGGAAGTATTTATGTGGTTGATGCCCGAAAAAGGTTCAGAGATTTACAACAAACTCCTTCTAGTAAGGGGTAAATAACAATCCGTACAAGATAAAAAAAACAAAAAAACGCTACGATGCTTATAAA
>JAVVER010000068.1:4601-6242 GCA_032251145.1 Vicingaceae bacterium
TTGAGTTTTTAAAAAAAACGGCTCTTTTTTTGGGGTTATACATAAAAAAGTGCCGAGTTGGCACTTTTTTGAACGAGTTAATAGGGGTTTTCTAGCACTTTTTTAGTTTACAACTCATTGATTAACAATAAATTACAAGCGTTTTTAACGCAAAATTGGGCTTTTGAGCGAATGAGGTTTTTATTACTACGTTATTCTAATCTAATTACGCCAATAATTAATGCTATTCCTGTTATTTCTTCTTGAGGAATATCGAATGGCGGATAGGCTTGATTATCTGAAACTAACGTGAAAAATTGCTTTTCCTGGGCTTTGTTTATGCGTTTTACAATTATACCCTGCTCCTTGGTAGATATAACGTGCGGTTTGTTCCATTGTATGTAGCTTTTATGGTTAATTTTACGACAAGCAACAACATCTCCACTGTTGTATTTAGGATACATACTACTTCCTTTTATACGTATCATAAAATCAATGCCATTAAAATCGGGCACGAGGTATTTTTCTTGAATATCATGCTCATGAATGGACCAATTGCCCGAGCCAAACCCTGCAATAGCATCTATAGGCAAGAGCGGAATTAACACGCCCTCTAATGCCGTGGGTACCGAAACCGAGTTGATACTACCCTCTTTTAACATGGAACCACTGCCGGTTAATAGCCATTCTATATTAAGATTAGAGTATTTCTCTATAATAAATTCAAGTTTATCTATACCTATGCTTTTGGATATACTATTAATATATCCATTTGACACTCCAATTGATTTTTCAAAAGAAGAAACATTCAAATTGATAGTTTCTAAGTAAAATTTTAGTCTTTTTTTTACACTCATAATCAGTTAGTTATGTTGTTTTTTAAAAAATATTAGATTTTTTCTCTAAATTTATTTTTTAATTAGAGAAATTCTCTATAATATTGCCTTATTATTTATCAAAGTTAATTTAATAATCACAAAAACCAACAAATTATGAAATTAGAGTTAATAAACAACAGCCAATTCGGTGAAGTAAGGACACAAATAACTAACGGAGAGCCTCATTTTGTGGCTAAGGACCTATGTGCTATTTTAGATATAAAGAATAATAGAGAGGCTGTTAGAAACATAGATGATGATTATAAGGGTAGCGTTGTTTGCGACACCCCTGGAGGAAAACAAAAATTAGTTTCAGTAAATGAATATGGTTTATACATATTATGCTTTAGAAGTAATAAGCCGCAAGCCAAAGCATTTACTAAATGGATAGTAACCGAGGTAATTCCTTCTATCCGAAAATATGGCACCTACACCACCGATGAAAAAAAGAAAGAACGCATTGAGCGAAAAAACCAAATAGCCGATGTTGCGGATATGTTTAAATCGCTAGGCAAATACATCACCGAATCGGACAAACGGCTTGCTGCCAAAAAATGCCGAGTGAGTTATGAGTATGTGCTTAAAGTAATGCAGGTGCAAGTGGCTTGCCCAACCGTTGCTGAGGAGCTTTACCAACGTGCGGTTAAAAACAAGGAAATTTATGAGGATATGTACCTTAAAAACGTGAAACGCTATACCGAAAAGTTTAATTAGGGATTAGGTGTTAGGAGTTAGGAATTAGTAATTAGTCATTATAAAAAAACAAACAATGGAAACAAAAAAA
>JAVVER010000068.1:6342-11834 GCA_032251145.1 Vicingaceae bacterium
CCAATCGCCATACGAATATTATAACGGAACGCTTTGCGTTCGTAAGCCTTTTTTGGTGGACGAAGTTAAAATAGTAAGTTACGAGAATTATAAGAAGCTCGTAAATCGTGGTCATTTCAATGTGCTTCGCAACGGAAAAGGGTTGAACAATTATGCACTTATCTGTTGGCGAAGTATAAAAGATAGCAGACCCGACATCGCTGAAAAAATAGAAGCTTTTGAGCCAGCAGAAAAAGCAACCGTGAGCATTTTAGAGAGCTACATTACACACGATGGCAAGGCGTACCAATACTTTTCGGAATACCGTAAGCAAAATGGCGAACCACTCTCTACTCAACAACAACGCTTATACACAACCAACGCAACGCTGCTAAATGCAGCAAGTGTGTTACGGCAAGAGCTGTTAGATAGGCTCTATACCATAGGCGGAACAAAACAACGTGTGCGTGAAGTGGTAAGCAAAGCGGTTAATACCGTTGATACTACAAAGTACCTACACAACTTGCCCAGTAGCCCTCGTAAGTTAGAGGCTAAAATATTAGAATACGGCAACAATAATTATGAAATATTGATAGACGGAAATGTAGGGAACCAACACCGCAGCAAAATTAAAAAGAACCCACAAATTGCCGATTGGCTGTTAGCTCAATATTGCCTCCCAAATAAAATAAGCATTCCCGAATTGTTGGAAAAATACAACAAAAAACGCACCATAATGCAAGATTGGGAAAGCCTAACCAACCAAGCTATTTACAATTATTTGGAAGAAAAGGAAGTGAAGCGTATTTGGATGTTGGCACGCCACGGCAAAAGCGATTACAACAACTTATTTCAGCATAAAACCACCCGAGACAAGAGCAACTGGTACCCGAATGTGTATTGGGCGTTAGATGGCAGTAAATTGGATTGGGTTTATACCGATGAAGATGGTAAGTTAGAAGCAAAAGCCAAAGTAATACTGGTAGCTGATGTGTATTCTGAAAAGATAATTGGCTACAGCCTTAGCAAAACCGAAAACCATGTTGATGCGTTTGTGGCATTAAAATCGGCTGTAAAAACAACAGGCGTTCGTCCGTTGTTTATCAATTATGATAATCAGGCAGGCAATAAGAGTAAACGAATGCAAGAGTTGTTTTCCGCTTTAGTTGCTAAAGATGGAGGCACACACTTCCCAAACAAAGCGTACAGCCACGCCAATCCAATGGAACAGTTGTTTGGCAGAATACAAAAGAAGTTTAACAAGTGGTGGTTTTCCGACAAACAAAGCATCAAAGCAAAGCGGTTAGACCATCAAATGAATGTAGATTTTATCAAAGCAAACAAACATCAACTTTATGTTTACGAAGAATTAGAACACATTTTAGCGTACAGCGTGGAGCAATGGAACAACAGCAAACACTCAACCATTGAGGAGCAAACACGCAATGAGGTTTCAGCACACACAATGGCAAAAAGAGAAGAATACTCAAACTTAGATATTGCACAATCTTTTTGGTTGAACGAAACCCGACCTATTTTTTATAAAGCTGGCGGATTGCAGCTTACTGTGGCAGGAAAAACAATTACCTACGAAGTATATGATGATAATGGTGATGTGGATATTGAGTTTAGAAGAAGGCACGTAACAGAGAAATTCATTGTTCGTTACGATCCTGAATTTTTAGACAGCTATGTGCAGCTAATGCGTGAAGACGAGAAAGGACAACGCTATTTAGTAGCCGTTGCTGAGCCAAAAAGAGGACACGAAAGTGTGCCAGGCTTAATGCAAGAAGGCGACCGTGCAGCTTGGCTCAGGGATTACGCTATTCAAGAAATGGAATTGCAACGGGACCAAGCAGCATTAGAAGCATTAAGACTAAGAACAGGAATAACCGAACAGACATTGATAGACGAACAAGATTTAGAACAGAAATTTAAAGGACAAATGCCTAAAGAGTTGAGAGGTGTGCTGGAGGAAAATGAGGGATTAACAAGATTGTAATAACAAGGGGTCATGACCCCTTGCCGTAAGAAGAATACAACATTTAAAAAGTAACCAACAAATCAATCGACAATATGAACACACAACAAAAAACAAACATTAGTGCAGCACTAAAGCAGTTGGCAAACAAAAGTAGCCAAGCGGCATTAGCACAACAATCGGGCGTTTCAACCGCTATGATTAGCCAAATGATTAACCAAAAGTGGCAATTAATAAGCATAGAAATGTGGCGAAAAGTAATGAAGAGCTTCAACATTGCTTCCGATTGGGCAACGGCAGAAACAACCAATTTTAGAATATTGAACCAATTGCTCAATGCAGCAAAAACAAAAAGCATAAGCATTTGCATTGCACACGATGCAGGAGCAGGAAAAAGCCACACCTACAAACATTTCAATCATACAAACAAAGATGTGATGTATTTGGAATGCAAAAACTACTGGAGCAAAAAAGCATACGTTAGGCACTTGTTATTAAGTGTAGTTGTTGCAATGGATGCAACAACTGAAATGATGATAGAAAACTACATCAACATAGTGCGAAGAATGGAACAACCGTTATTAGTAATCGACCAAGTGGATAAGTTGAAGGACCCACAGTTGGATTTGTTTATGGATTTGTATAACGAGTTAGATGGGCATTGTGGCTTTGTATTGAGTGGTGTTCCGGCATTAAAAAAACGAATTTTAAAAGGCGTTCAGCGTGATAAGATAGGCTACCGTGAGCTGTATAGCAGAATTGGTAGAAAGTTTATTGAGCTAGATGCCTTAAAGTTACAAGATGTAATAGCGGTTTGCCAAGTAAACGGCATAACCGATGAGCAGTTTACTCAAGATGTGTATATGCAAAGCTCGGGCGATTTAAGAAGAGTGAAACGAGCCATCGACCAATATTTCTTACTAAAAAAAGCAGCGTAATGATAGAAGAAAAAGTTGAAATAAAGCTACAAAAAGCCTACTCTATCAGAGATATAGAAACAAAAAAGTTTCAGTCTATTCGGTTGGCAGACGACTTTCAGAAATTAATTGGTAAGCCTGAGTTATGTGGAAGTTGGATAATTTTTGGCGATAGCGGAAACGGAAAAACAAGGTTTGCATTAGAATTAGCAAAATCGTTGGCTCGATTCAAAAAAGTAGCTTACAATTCGCTAGAGGAAGGCATTAGTTTATCACTTTCTAAGGCAATAAAAGAGATAAATTTTAGCAAAGTGCAAGGAAACTTTCAGTTGTTGCAGCAAGAATCAATACAACAATTAGAGGAAAGGTTAAAAAGACAGCGTTCGCCACAGGTTGTAATTATAGATAGCTTGCAGTTTAGTGGATTGGATAAGCTAAGTTACAAAGCACTTACAAAGCGTTATGCAAAAAAGCTATTCATCTTTATTTCGCACGCTGAAGGAAAACTACCACAAGGCTCAACCGCAAAAGCAGTACGCTATGATAGCAATGTGAAAGTGTTTGTAAAAGGATACAAAGCATTTGCAGTGAGCAGGTATGGAGGTGGTACGCCTTACATAATATGGCACGATGGTGCAGAAAAATATTGGAATAAACCAGAAAAATAAACAACTATGTCAATACTACTTATGATTTATGCATTCTTACAAAACTTCAAAAAAAATGAAAACACAACAAATAAAACAAAAACAAAGGCTCGAAAAGAAGCGAGAAAAGAGCCATATAAATTGGGTGCGAGAAAAATACGCACACAATCAAGCTACTATCCTGACGGCTACAGGGATGAGCATCTTGGAATATAGACTGCTTTTTTTAGAGTGCGGTTGTGCCTTCTTGGAGCAATTTTACGACAGAAGCAACGCTAAGCAAGCCGAATGGTATGAAAAATTAGCTAAAAATGAAAATTACGGCTTTTGGAAGTGGTATTGGAACGAATGGAAATTGGCAGAGAGTGATTTTTTAGCTGTTTTTCCTCACGATGTATCAATAGACTTGTATTATAAATTTATTGACAGGCTAAGCGATGACAGTGTTATCAACAAAGGAATTAAAAACTATTTAGCAAAAACAGATGTCGAAATTTGAATACAGGCGAAGAAAAGAGATGGAGCTTGCTGATTTAAAAAAACAAGAAGCAGCACTATCGGATTGGTTAGACGAAAACAACCACAATATTAACGACCGCTTTATGCAAAAATACAAGCAAAGAAACAGTATTAGGCACAAAATAAACGCCTGTAAAGATAGGCTAAGCGAAAAACACAAACGCAGCTTAGGCTATGAAGAAGTGAGCATACCCAATTCAATTATAAACAATTTAAACTATTAAAAATTATGAAAATACTAGAGATAAACGCTCAACGCAGCTCAGACAAGATGTGGAAAGATGAAAAAGGAATTGAAATACCTTTTTCGAGAACCACTAAAAGCGAACGAATGATGGAAACACAATCGTTTAAAATATTGAAAAAAGCACTGCAATTAAACGAACGATTAAATGCATTTAAACAGGAAATTAAGGAAATATGCGAAAAAGTGTATGCAACCTATATGGAAGAGCAGCAAAACGAAAAACCGAGTAAAGGAAACTTTACCTGGTATAATTTCGACCGCAGCATTAAGATAGAAGTGAGCATAAACGAACGCATTGAGTTTGATGATATGGCAATAACTGCCTGCAAAGATAAACTCAACCAGTTTTTAACCGACAATGTAGAAAGTAAAGATGCTTTCATTAAAGAAATGGTGTTGGATGCGTTTGAAACAAGCCGTGGTAAGTTAGATGCAAAAAAGGTTATGAGCCTTTTGCGTTACCGTTCTAAAATAAAAGCAACGCTTTTTCAAGAGGCACTCAATTTATTGGAAAGTAGCATCCGCAGACCCGACAGCAAGATGTATTTCAGGGTGTGGCACAGAAACGATGACGGAAAATATGAAAATGTGGAGTTGAATTTCTCCTCTATATAAACCAACAAGGCAGCATGCTGCCTTGTTTAAAACCAAAAAAAAATGAAAAGAACCAACCAACAAAATAAACGCCTTCATCTCTACATCGGCTTACTTAAAATAGATGATGATTTTAAAAAAGTGCTTTGCCACTCGTTTAGCAATGGCAGAACCATCAGAACGTCTGAATTAGAAGTTTCGGAATGTGAGCGGCTAATCGCTCACTTAAAAAACATGGTAAAAGAAACCGACAAAGCAGACAAGATGAGAAAAAAGATAATTTCATTCTTCCATAAAATGGGGTATTATACCTCTGATAGCAAAGTGGACATGGAAGCTATTGATGTCTGGGCAAAAAAGTACGGCTACCTTAAAAAAACCACTTAATTATTATATGACAGATGAACTGCCAAAGTTAGTAAGCCAAGCCGAAGCAGTTTATCGTTCATTTATTCAAAAGTTATGAGCAAATATAAATTATCATTCACTACGCAAAAGAGCATTTTCATGGTGAGCTACAGCAATGGTCAGTTCGCTAAGTTAGAATATAAAAGTGGCGGATTGCCCGAAAAACACTTTAAATACATTACGCAAGTTATCCCTATTTT
>JAVVER010000068.1:11934-17915 GCA_032251145.1 Vicingaceae bacterium
GTGGCGGATTGCCCGAAAAACACTTTAAATACATTACGCAAGTTATCCCTATTTTGGAAAAAGACATAAAAAACGTAATGAACGCTTACGATAACAGGGTTGTTTACGAAAAGATAGCGAACGACAGCACCGGAAGTTTGTTTGCAAAATGTATGCGTGTGTATTGCCAATTTTATGAGCAACAAACTGAATTAAAGCCAAAAATAGACGGAACGGAAGGAAACGCCTTGAAAAAGATAGTTGCTTATTTAAACGAGTTGACGGTTAGCGAGGACGAAGCGTTTGCTGTTTGGTGTCAACTGCTCCACAATTGGAAAAAACAAGAAGAATTTTATCGAAAACAACTACTTATAAGGCAGATAAACAGCAATTTACCCATTTTATTAAACCAATTAAAAGAAAATGCAACTGGACAAACACAAGCCCACCGTGATGCAGATGCTGCAAGGCAAAGCATCTAAAACGGAATTAATGCGGCAATTTAACGGCATCAGTTTACCTGCTATTTTGGAAGGAGATTACCCTACTGTTGGTAAATTGAGCAAGATGTATGGTGTTGAAAAGCTAGAGAAAGTAATAAAAGTGCTAGTGCTAGACCTTTCTACTGCTTTTGAAGGAGAGTTGAGCAAGGTAGCCGATGAGTTGGCTGTTGAAATTAGCACAACGCACTACAACCTCACGTTAGAAGATGTTTATTTAGTGTTTAAGCAGCTTAAAGCAACGCCTGTTTATGGTAAATTAACGCAAAACAAAGTGTTGGCAGCAATAAACAAGCATTGGGAAGAGCGAATAGCCGCTGCAGAACACATTAATTACAACAAACACCTTGCGGCAAGTACCGATTATTACGAACGAAGCAATAAAACAACCGAAGTAGCGAAACACAAAGCTGCGTTTAAGGAATATTTTTTAACTAAAAAAGGATAATTCAAAACTTCAAAAAGATGGCAGGAAACACTGAAAGAATTAAGAAAAAACACAACGACATTGAAAAAATGTACATAAAATTGAGTGTTAAAAAGTTTAACGGAAAAACGCTCTATAGCCATGATGCTATTTTAGAAATGATAGCCGATAAGTTTTATTTGGAGCCAATAACAATTGATAGCATTTTAAGCAAAAAAAGATGAAGAAAATTTATATAGCAGGAAAGATAACAGGGTTGCCTATACCCGAAGTAGAGAAAAAGTTTAGTGCTGCTCAAAAAGAAGTGGAAGCACAAGGTTTAATAGCTATAAATCCAATAGAAGTAGTGGGTAATTGGGAGTGTGATTGGAAAACGGCAATGAAGCTGTGTGTAAAAGCATTAATTGATTGCGATGCTATATTATTGTTGCCTTGTTGGATGGATAGCAAGGGAGCTATGATAGAACAAAAAATAGCCTCTGATTTAGGCATAAAATCATTAATAGGAACTAAAGAATTAAAAATAAATATATGAAGCCAATACAAGTAAAAGTAACAAGGGCGGAAAAAAGAAGCCGAAAAATAATATTAGTAATTGAAAGCGATTTGTATAGTGATGAAGTTTTTGCTGCAACTCCATTTTATATCGAAGGAGATAAAAAGAATCAATTGAAATCGCTTCACCTAAATTTACAGTTAACTGAGCAAAGCGGAAAGGTTGAAGCAAAAGTCTTTTTCGGAAATTGTCTATTCCATTTTACAAAAGGACATACTCAACTTCATAAGCCAATATCAACATTTTATTTAACACAAAAAGAATGTGCGCTGGATTGGTTTATGAACGAAAAACAAGAATGCTACACCGATGAAAGAATAGCTAAAATATTGAAGCTGTGGGAATCCGATAAAGAGTTTCATTCTGAATTATTAGATATTTCCGTAAAACGCAAAAAACAGTTTAAAATTGATGCGTTAAATGAAGCTAAACATAGCTATAAAACCGCACTCGAAAACTTAAATAAATGTTTGGCAGATGCGTCTTTTTAGCATTGGTTATAAAGTTTTGAATATGGTGAGGCTATTCACTATATTTTGTGTTAGCATTAGTTAATTATTATGGAACGAGAAATAAAAAAAACAGGTATTGAAGGATTATTGAGCGACTCTAACCGCTACAAAACATACAAAGGTGAAATATCATTGTTAACTCCTTGCAGAGCGACATTTAACACTTATGAAATATACTGCTGTGAAGGCGGTTTGTTTGATGATATTGAAAGATACAACACATTAGAAGAAGCAGAAGAGCGAATTAACGAGTTGCTTAATTAATGCTAACACAAAAATTAACACTGTGCGAGGCACGAGCATTGTTTTAATTGACTGTTATCGGTAGTGGTTGAGGCACGAAACTATTACCGAGTGCGTAAAAAAAAAGCTTCTTAATTAAGAAAAAAGCCGCTAAACTTAATTAGCGGCTTTTTTGTTTAAGGTAAACACACTCCTACCTCTCTCAAGAGTGGAATTAGATAGTAAACAACGGCACCTCACCACTTATTGGTGGCGTTCCTTCTTGTACATCTAAGGGGTTGTCGGTTAAATCGGTTGTTGGTTTGTTATGAGCTTCAACTGAATAGTCGGTTAAAAGGCACTCATAAATAACTTGATAGAGGTTGCCTGCTCCACCTGTATCAACAGGACCAAACGCAATTCTTCGCATGCTGCTGTAGTTTGTTCCGCTGCTGGCATGTAAGGCTTTGTTTAAGCTATCAAAAGCATCTAAAAAAGCCAACGCATCGGTTTGGTTGGTTGAACCTGTAAAGGTGTCGGCAAAGGTTTCGTAATACAAAAACACATCTATTTGCAAGGTTAATTGTTGTACTTTTAGACCTTGGTCGGTAATGTTGTTGCTCCTAAAAGCCAAAAACACGGCAGGTACCGGAAAAGGATATTCATTTTCAATAAAATTAATTTGGTTGTGCCACAAATCTACCCATTTAATGGCAGGCACTTTTGTGGTTATGATGTTGGCTAGTTCGGTGTATAAATCTTTCCAGTTTTGCATAATTTTAAGTTAAAAGGTTATAAAGTTTAGGGTTTAATTTTTTGAACGGCTTTAGCTATCTCGTTCGCCATCCAACTATCAAAGTTGTTGGCTAAGGTTTCAGAATGTCCCATAAATTGGCGTTTAGGCATTGTAAAATCTACCTTTCTTGAATGAGCTTGAATTTGTGCTCGAATCTCTCGTCCAAACAAATTGTTTCTAGTGTGCGGTCTGATGTATTGTACAACTCTAATTCTCCCCCCCTCATTATGTATCTTCGCATAAGGAGATCCATTAACTAATACCACTTGTTTGTTGCTTACTTTGGCAATTTCTATGCTATCACGAAGGTTGCCTGTGCTGGTTAAAACAGCTCCTCCTGGGCGTGTGTCGTTTTTTCGTTCGTCCCACTTAACTAAAGCTCTATCTGTAAAGCCTTGGTTAGTAAAACTACGTTTAAAAAACTTCTGAGCTTCAACAGAAGCAAAAGTAGGAGCTTGTTTGGCAATGGTTCTAAACATCCCTTCCCAATCGGGCGTTTTGTTAATTTTATTCATAATTGCAACTAGTTGTTAATTGTTTTCGTATATTTGCGGTGTGATACGAATATCGCGACTAACTTCAAGAGGCTACATATCACATTAAAAGGCATTTATTCCAATAAGTGCCTTTTTATTTTTCAATCAAGTCCTCTCTCTTAAATAATTCAACATTATTTCCATCTCTTGAAACAATGATAAATCGTTTAATTGTAGGATAAACTTCATTAGTTTGCTTTTTATTTATTCTTTGTTTTATTTCAGTTATTGCCTGCTCAATGGTTAATTGGTTTTTTGATAAATCAAAAATTACAAACTCAACTTTTTGGTCGCTTGCAGATTTTAGCCTTTTTCTCAAAGAAGTGCTACTAGGAGTTTTCAAGTCTCCTCTATTTTCTCCATTTCTATATTCAGGTTGCTTTTCTCCTATTATTACTCTTCCTTTTAAATGAGCAATCATGTCTAAATCTAACCCTATTGTATCCGCTACTTTTATTGCGATTCTAAGATTATCAGAAAACCCATTTGTATCAGCAAAAGGGCTTATTTTTACCTTAGCTCCATTACTCGCAGTGTGTGCTAATTCCAACGGAGCATCTAATTTATTACGCTCCATAGTTTGCTCAACTACCTTTTTATTAGCCGTGTTGTTGGTTAATGCGAAAAAAGGGTTTTTTTGCTTGTCAAAAATTTGCTGTTCTTTAGCAGCGTTCATTTTAAACGCTTCTGGAACACCAAATTTAGCAGCTTCATTAACTGTTATTTTCTTATCGCTCGTGGCTTCATTAGTTTGCTCCACAAAACAACGGCAACGCCAACCGTTTGGCGGATAGTACGTAAGCCAAAACGCATCATCAACGGCAGCAACATGGTTGTTTAACAATTCATGTTGTTCACGCACTCGGGCATCGCCAACGGTTTTGTAGCGTAAGTTTGGAAACAACGCTTTGTTTGCCTCAAATTGCTGCCAGTTTCGTACGTGATTAGCCGTTGCTCGTGCTGTTTGAAATTCGGCTTGTAAATAGTTTTTGTTATAAGTAGGATTCAGTTTCAGCACATCTTTTTTAAAATCATTAAAACTTTGTATTTTACCGTTTTTTTCTAACAAACCTTGCATATGTATAAACAAACCAAAATTCTTAGCTTGGCTAAACATATAGATGTTTTGTTTCAGTGCTTGTATGGTCCTACTTTCGTCAGGTTCTGTAGTAAAAGAGGTAAACTTTTCGCTATAGCCTTCGTTTGCTCCTTTGTAAAGTTCTTTGTAAGTGTTCAAGATATACTCCTTGCTTAAATCTTCGGGCTTTACCGTTCCATCGTGTAGCCCTTTTGCCATATCCTCCATTAGCTTTGCCCAGCCATTTAGGTTAATGGCAACCAATTGGATATGTTCGCCTGTGCAACCACACGCTAAAACGCTTGGTTTATAGTAGTTTTGTAAGGTTGCCTTAAAAAGGCTTACTACTTTCCCGGTTCAGCTCCTCCTTCAGCTGCAAAAGGAGTTGGAGCAGTTTGTTTAACGCCTAAAATGGGTATGCCTGTTTTTTGGGTGATATATTCAGGGTCTATTTCGTACTGTACGCCCAGTTTTGTAACCGCATCTATCAACTCATTAGTGGGCAAGTCGTACATATCATCCCAATCAAAGTAATGCCCTTCTAATGGCGAATAAACCTGTGATATTTGTTTTAAACGAGGTATTAGTTCGGTGTTCACAATGTTTTTAAGCATGTATTTATCGCTCTCGTGCCTATCGTTAGCAACGCCTTGCAGCACTTTTAGACTTCCAAAAGTGCCAGAGGCATCTTTGTTATCGGAAGTTCCATCTTGTCCTAAAATACGTTTAGAAATTTCGGAATTCATACGCATAATTAAGCGATCAAACAACTCATGTCCGCCAACAGAGGTATTTTCTAACATCATTAACTCTTCATCTCCTTGCAAGATAGCCCACGCAGAGCTAATCATGTTTTGCATCATTAGTTCTAAATCCTTTAACCGCTTTGGGTCGGTGGTGGTTGTTTTTACGTAGCGTGGCGGAATGCCAAATTTTTCGGTATAATCCGACCAACTGGCAATGGCGTATTTTTTTATAAGCACCACAGGAGCTAAATCAGACAAAATGCCTAAATCATCATCATTACCTAATTGGAGGTAGAACGTAGCTAATTTTCCATCTTTATAATTCCAACCTGTTTCATCGGCAGGCGATTTTAATAAAAGCCCCTTTTCGGGTTTGATGTGTTTTTGCGGAAAGGTATTAATTGTTTTGAGCTCTCCCAATTCGTTTAGCTCAAATAATTCAACAACTTGTGTTCCTCTGAATACAGATAACATAACGATATTCATAAAGTTAATAAACCACGCATTTTGAAAAAGTTTTGTCAATTCCTCGTTCTCTTCACCAGTGCTTTCGTTATAAATGGCAAACTTTGACCGTTGCAACCGTAGGCTTCGGCTTTCCATTGCCGACATCAAATGAGCATCAACAC
>JAVVER010000069.1:0-17824 GCA_032251145.1 Vicingaceae bacterium
GGGGCTAAACTAATAAATATGAAAATAGCAGTAATAGGAACAGGATACGTAGGTTTAGTTACTGGAACTTGCTTTGCCGAAACTGGTAACGATGTAACTTGTGTAGATATTGACGCCAATAAAGTAGAAAAAATGAGAAATGGAATAGTACCCATTTACGAACCACATTTAGATGTACTTTTTGAAAGAAACATAAAACAAGGCAGGTTAACATTTACTACCGAATTGAAAGGAGCTATTGATGATGCTGAAATTATTTTTTTAGCACTACCAACTCCTCCTGGAGAAGATGGTTCGGCTGATTTATCTTACATTTTAGGTGTAGCCGATGAATTAGGAAAAATGATTACCAATTATAAAGTTATTGTTGATAAAAGTACCGTACCTGTTGGGACTGCCGAAAAAGTTACCGCAGCAATAGCCAAAAATGCTAAAGTTGATTTTGATGTGGTTTCTAACCCTGAATTTTTAAGAGAAGGATTTGCTGTTGATGATTTCCTTAAACCGGATAGAGTAGTAATTGGAACTTCTTCTGCTAAAGCTAGAAAAATTATGGAACACTTATACAAACCGTATGTAAGACAAGGAAATCCTATCATTTTTATGGATGAAAAATCTGCCGAATTAACCAAATATGCCGCTAATTCATTTTTGGCTACCAAAATTACTTTTATGAATGAGATTGCCAACTTTTGCGAAAAAGTAGGTGCAGATGTGGATATGGTTAGAATGGGAATTGGTTCAGATACTAGAATTGGAAAAAGATTTTTATTCCCAGGCATTGGTTACGGAGGAAGTTGCTTCCCTAAAGATGTTCAGGCATTAGCAAAATCAGGGAAAGAGTATGGTTACGAGTTCAGTATTTTAGATTCGGTGATGCGTGTAAATGAAGAGCAAAAGGTAATCATCATGCCTAAGATTAAAGCTTATTTTAACAATGATTTAAAAGGTAAAAAAATTGCCTTGTGGGGATTAGCTTTTAAACCGGATACTGACGATATTAGAGAAGCTCCGGCTCTTTATATTATTGATGAATTACTAAAATTAGGAGCAGAAATTACTGCCTACGATCCGGAAGCAATGGATAATGTAAAAGAAAAATATGGAGATAAAATTAATTTTGCCTCAGATAGAGATAGTGCTTTAGATGGAGCAGATGCCTTAGTTATTGCTACTGAATGGCAGGTATTCAGAAATCCGGATTTTAATAAATTAGCCAATAAAATGAATCAAAAAGTAATTTTTGATGGAAGAAATCTTTACGATTTAACAGAAATGAAAGAATTAGGTTTCTATTACAGCAGTATTGGTAGAGAAGTGATTCAGTAAATAAAATACTTTAAATAAATAAGAAAGGCTGTTCATCTGAACAGCCTTTCTTGTTTGGTATCATTGAATATTAACCTTGTATATCACTAAAATTAAAAGGCTGAACTATAATTATGCGAAAATTTCATTTGGCTTAAAATGAAAATCACCTTCAATTTTAGCATTTTCATCACTGTCAGAACCATGAACTGCATTTGCAGAGATAGACTCAGCATAAATTTTTCTGATAGTTCCCTCTGCAGCTTCAGCAGGATTAGTAGCTCCAATTAAAGTTCTAAAATCTTCTACTGCGTTATCTTTTTCAAGAATTGCTGCTACAATTGGTCCGGAAGACATGTATTCTACTAATTCACCGTAAAAAGGACGTTCTTTATGTACTTCGTAAAAAGCACCAGCTTGTTCTTTAGAAAGTTGCGTGTATTTCATCGCTACAATTTTAAAACCAGCGTCATTAATCATTTTTAAAATACCTCCAATGTAATTTTTTTCAACTGCATCGGGCTTAATCATTGTAAAAGTTCTGTTTGTTGCCATTATAAATATTTTTTATTGGTTACGTATTTTTAAGGTTGGCAAAAGTAGCTAATAAAAGCGTAATAAGTCAATAGACTAATTATTTTTTAATCATAAGAATTTATCTAGAGTTAATTATTAGGTTGGAAGTATGGAAAATAAAAAACAAATAAATCAAACTAGTATTAATCATAATTTACCACCTTTGTAGCAAAATAAAAAATTATGAATCCATTTTTAGTTATCGGTTTTGTTTTAGGATATTTCTTGTTGCTTATGATTATTTCAAGAGTAACTTCTAAAGGAGCCAATAACGATGCTTTTTTTATAGGCTCTAAACAATCGCCTTGGTATTTGGTAGCTTTTGGTATGATTGGAGCTTCACTTTCTGGTGTTACTTTTATTTCAATTCCAGGTTGGGTGGGCGATAGTGCTTTTTCTTACATGCAAGTAGTAATGGGTTATTTTTTCGGTTATGTGGTTATTGCCACCGTGCTGATGCCCATGTATTACCGACTTAATCTAACTTCCATTTATTCCTATTTAGAAACCCGTTTTGGATATTATGCATACAAAACAGGAGCTTCTTTCTTTTTACTTTCAAGAGTTGTAGGTGCTTCTTTTAGATTGTTTTTAGTAGCTTCTGTTTTACAATATTTAGTTTTTGATACTTGGAATGTTCCTTTCTTTGTAACCGTAGCTTTGTCAATTGTTTTTATTTGGCTTTACACCAATAAAGGAGGTATTAAAACCATTGTGTGGACAGATTCTTTACAAACCTTGTTTATGTTGGTTTCTGTCGGTATTGCCGTTTATACCATTAGCTCCGAACTAAACCTTACTTTTTCTTCTATGATAGATGAGATAAGCAATAGCGATTATGGTCGAATTTTCTTTTTTGATGATTTTACCGACAAAAAACATTTTGTAAAACAATTTGTTAGTGGAATCTTTATCACTATTGTTATGACAGGTTTGGATCAAGACATGATGCAGAAAAATTTGAGCTGTAAAAACATTAAAGAAGCTCAAAAAAACATGTTTTCATTCAGTGTTGTTTTAATTGTTGTTAATCTGTTATTTTTAGCTTTAGGAGCATTACTGTTTATTTATGCAGCAGCCAATCAAATTGAGATACCTGAGAAAACAGACCATCTTTTCCCGTTAATTGCAACTAACCATTTACCTATTGTTGCAAGTATCTTTTTTATTTTAGGATTAATTGCCGCAGCCTATTCTAGTGCCGATTCTGCATTAACATCTTTAACAACTTCGGTTTGTGTAGATTTTTTGGATGTGAAAAATAAAGTAAATGGTGATAACATCAGAAAAAAAGTACATGTATTAATATCGTTTTTGCTATTTATTGTAATTCTTATTTTTAATGCTATTAATGAAGAAAGTGTAATTAGTGCTTTATTTACAGCAGCAGGTTACACTTACGGACCATTATTGGGTTTATACGCTTTTGGGTTATTTTTAAAAACGCAGGTAAAAGATAAATTGGTGCCTATAGTTTGCGTTCTTTCTCCAATAGTGAGTTATTTCATCCACTTAAATTCTGAACAATTATTGTGGGGATATAAATTTGGTTTTGAGATTCTGCTTGTAAACGGATTATTAACCTTTTTAGGCTTGCTAATTATTCAAAAGAAGTAAAAATAACACCTCAAATTCTCGAAAAAACATACTTCATTTCATTGGCAATAAGTTGAGAGGTAGTTTCGTAAGCTTTTTCAACTTCATTAGTGCCATCAAACCGTTTTGGATCTTCGTATCTCAAAGGAATTCTGGCAATTGCTCCAGGCAAAAAAGGACAACCTTCATCTGCTTCAGCACACGTCATTACTGCTATAAAATTTTGCTGAGGATTTATTTCATCCTCCAACAATTTAGAAAACATTTTAATTGGAGCAGCTTTTTCTGCATAGGTTAACACATATATAGGATTTTCTTTACCAGAATGATTAACCTCTACTCCAATATTTACAAAGGTATTTACTACATTCTCATGCAGAGCGGTAACCTCTACTCCACTTGAAAAACACGAAACATCTTTTACATCAAAATAACTTGCCATAACCGTTGCCCAAAATTGAGCAAATTGACTTCTTCTAGAGTTATGGGTGCAAACAAAATTAATAGCTACTTTTTTATTAGCTGATAGTTGTTGCTGTATTATATCAACTAATTGATTTAAAACAGCTTGTCTTTCTGGCTCAACATCACCAATAAGTTGTAGCAGAATATAGTTTTGAAGTTTCTCAAATAATTGCATCATTAATTTTTTTTTACAATTTTACCACTTATAAATAAATGAAACGTTAAGTTGATGTTACTTCTCATATCTTTAGGGAAAAAATCAATCTCTTAAAAAGAATTTGTAATTGCATTTTTATAGTAACTTTGTCATCTAAAAATTTTAAACTATGATAAAAACTATTCAAGGTGGGGTTGTCCACGGTGATGCTGTTCAAGAAATATTTAAAATAGCCAAAGAGCGTAAATTTGCATTGCCTGCGGTAAATGTTACTGGTTCATCAACCATTAACACTGTAATGGAAACTGCAAAAGAAGTTAATGGACCTGTAATTATTCAGTTTTCTAATGGTGGATGTCATTTTAATGCCGGAAAAGGATTAAGTAATGAAAACCAACAGGCAGCTATTGCTGGAGGTATTGCAGGTGCTAAACACGTGCACGAATTGGCAAAGATTTATGATATTCCTGTAATTTTACATACCGATCACTGTGCTAAAAACTTACTCCCTTGGATAGATGGTTTATTAACAGCTGGAGAACAATTTTACAAAGAGACAGGCAAACCACTTTACAGCTCTCATATGTTAGATTTATCGGAAGAACCTATTGAAGAAAACATAGCTATTTGTAAAGAATATTTAGCTAGAATGAGCAAAATAGGCATGACATTAGAAATTGAACTAGGAATTACTGGTGGCGAAGAAGATGGTGTTGATAATTCTAATGTTGATAATAGCCTATTATACACTCAACCTGAAGAAGTAGCTTATGCTTATGAAGAGCTTTCTAAAATAAGCAACAGATTTACTATTGCAGCAGCTTTTGGAAACGTGCACGGTGTTTACAAGCCCGGAAATGTTAAACTTACTCCGGTTATATTAAAAAATTCTCAAGATTATATTCAACAGAAATTTAATACAGGAGCTAATCCTGTTGATTTTGTTTTCCATGGTGGTTCTGGTTCTTCATTAGAAGAAATTAGAGAAGCTATTTCCTACGGTGTAATAAAAATGAACATAGATACTGATTTGCAATATGCTTTTACAGAAGGAGTGAGAGATTATTTTAACGAAAAAGCTGAATATGTTAAATCTCAAATTGGTAACCCCGAAGGAGATGACAAACCGAATAAAAAGCATTACGATCCTCGAGTTTGGTTAAGAGAAGGTGAAAAAACTTTTAAAGCCAGACTAAAAAGATCTTTTGAAGATTTAAACAACATTAATACACTTTAATTAGAGATTTGAGATTGAAGATTTGAGATTGAAGATTTAACATTTAACTATTAACATTTAACATTTAACTATTAACATTTAACATTTAACATTTAACGAATAACTATTAACGAGATATGGGTTGGTTTAAAAGAATAAAAGAAGGAATTAGAACTCCTACAACGGAAAAGAAGGAAACACCTGAAGGATTGTGGTATAAATGTCCTAAATGTAGTGCGGTTATCCCTCAAGAAGATTTTACACAACAGTATTGTGTGTGCGATTGTGGCTACCACGATAAAATTGATTCGCAGGCATATTTTAAAATATTATTTGATGATAATAAATTTAAAGAGCTAGATGCTAATTTAACTTCTGGAGATCCTTTAAATTTTACCGACACAAAAAAATATGTAGATAGAATTAAGACCACTCAAAAAAACACCCATTTAAAAGATGCAGTAAGAACAGCTGTAGGTAAAGTTGATAAGCAAAATTTGGTAATTGCTTGTATGGACTTTAACTTTATTGGAGGTTCTATGGGTTCTGTAGTGGGAGAAAAAATTGCTAGAGCAATAGACCATTCTATAGAAAATAAAATTCCATTTTTAATGATTTCTAAATCTGGTGGAGCAAGAATGATGGAAGCTGCTTTTTCATTAATGCAAATGGCTAAAACCTCTGCAAAACTTACTTTATTAGCTAAAGCAAAAGTTCCTTATATTTCTTTATTAACAGACCCAACAACTGGTGGAGTTACCGCTTCTTATGCCATGTTGGGAGATATTAATATTGCTGAACCTGGAGCTTTAATCGCATTTGCGGGGCCTAGAGTTGTTAAAGAAACCATTGGAAAAGAGTTACCAAAAGGGTTTCAAACTTCAGAGTTTGTTTTAGAGCATGGATTCTTAGATTTTATTGTTTCTAGAGGTGAGTTAAAAGAGAAAATTTCTTTCACTTTAAAATACTTTAATAACTAAAGAAAGTCAACCTATTTTACTTAAAGCGTATTCCAAGTAAGGTAATATCGTCATCAAAAGTTGCTGACTGATTAAACTTATTAAGTTCATCAATTATAATTTGAATAATTGAGTTTACCTCTTTTTGTTGGTTTTTCTTAACTAATGCTGTTAGTTTGTCTATTCCAAACTCTTGATTTTGAATATTAAATTGCTCTGTAATGCCATCTGTATAGCAAAGTAATAAAGCATTATTATTAAGGGTTATTTCTCCACTTTCTATAGTAGGTAACTCGTCAAACATCCCTATTACAGTTGTTCCCTCGGTTAAATAATCTATTTCATTATTATTAATAAGAATTGGAGGATTGTGTCCGGCATTTATGTAACACAATTTTTTTGTCTCGCAATTGTACTTTCCTATAAAAGCAGTAATAAATTTTTCCGTTTTAGCATTATTGATGATTAGAGTATTTAACTCGCTTACGAGTTGTTTAAACCCATCAGTTTTGTCAATAAGCGTTCTTAAACCTGCTTGAAAGTTTGACATTAACAAAGCTGCTGAAACACCTTTCCCTGAAACATCAGCTACACAAAAAGCAAATTCATTTTCTGATAATACAATAAAATCGTAATAGTCTCCACCAACAAGTTGGTTAGAAATATATTCTGCTGCTACTTCTATTTTATTATTATTAGGTAAATAATTAGGAAATAACAATGCTTGCATTTCAGAAGCTAATTCCATTTCTTTTTTAATAGCAATTTTTTCTAGATTCTCTTTAAATAATCGCTTATTCTCTAAAGCAACAGCAATAACATTGGTTAATGTTTGAATAAACGTTAGGTGTTTTATAATAGGACTCACTTCTATACTTTCACCATCAAAATCGGCTAAAAGCAAATAAGCTATAGGGTTAGATTTATGGTAAACAGGAATTACTACATCAAACTCCGCCAATTTAGGATAGGCGTTTTCATCTATAAAAGTAATTTCATTAAACCCTAACAAATCTAGTTCAACATCTACAGATTTACATCCAGTTTCTACACAAATTTCTTGTTGCCACCTAACGCCATCATAAGCATACAAAAGTAATTTACCAATGTTTAACTGGTCTATTACTACATTTTTATATAACTGAATTAGTTCATTTTTAGACAAGTTATTATTTATACTTTTAGTTACTTGCAACAATATGTCTAACTTCAACTTTCCAAGCTGAATACGTTTATTCTTATTTCTTATAACTTTTGACAAGCGTATCTATTTTTTTGTTAAAAATACAATAAGTTTTAAAAAAATAAAACTAATGAACCAAATTAAAAAAAATTGCCTACTAATATAACCTTTATTTTGTAGTATTAGTGTGCTCCGCAACTTTTTGAGTATGCTTATATCTAAACATTTCATCTAATCCTCACTTCCAACTCCAATTTGTTTTTTTTAAAGAACGTTTTTAATTTTTTAATAAAGTAACCACTACTATATTAATGCCCGATAAAATGAAAAATCCAATACCCATCGCTGCTTCAATAGTCAATGCTTGGAGTTTTAAAAACAGGTTTATTTATATGGAGCTACACTTAAAGCTGCATAAATTACGCTCCGTTGGAGCTTTGAAGTTAGCCACGAATACACGAATAAAAATCTGTGCAACCAATCTGTGAACCGACCAAAGGGAGCTCAACGAAGTTAAAACCAGTGTAATCTGTGGCATAAAAAACTAATGATATATTCTCTCTTGCCACTGATTTCACAAATTAACGCTGATTTATTCACTGAAACTTTTCTTGTTTAATGAGCTAATTTTTATAAATTTGGAGGAAATAAATTTTATTTATCATTGAATAGACATTTTTTTATATTGTTGACTATATTTACTTTATCTACAAGTTTATTTGCCCAAAGGTATAAAGTAAGTATTGTAAATGGATTAAAACAGACAAATGTAAAAGAAATAGAAGGTTTAACTACTAATATTGATTTGCCTAATTTTATTTATGGAGTTGGTCTTGATTATGAATTAAATGTTGGTCATGGTAGTTGGTTTTTAAATTATATATATTACCCTGAAACAAGTGGAAACATAAATGACTCAACAAAAATTACATTATCGGGGTTTGAATTTAATTTTGATTTCCATTTACTTCATTTAGCAAAACCTCTTGGATCGGATATCATTCCATCTACAAAATTTAGTTTATTTCCTTTAATAGGTTTAACTGCTGGAAAATTTTATTTAAAAGATTTAAATGACCATGTTTTGGATGATTTTTTTGTTTTAACAAGTGTATCTATAAACTCAAGAAATTATTTTAATAATGACTCTAGTTCAAATAAAAAAATAAATTTTATTTGGGGGTTTAATTTAAAATATTCTTATGATATAACTAATTCTTATTGGAAAAATAATGACTTAAATCTTAAGTTTAAAGGAAATAAATATCATGGTTTTTATGGGGGTGTAATCTTAGGTGTTACTTTTTAATTAAACTATTTTAAGGAAAATGTACAAACCCCATGTTGATGCCTCCGCCACTTCAAGCATCCACGCTTGGGGTTTTAAAAAAAGTAAGGGAAACAAGAAAACTTTTAAGATATGTTTGATGAATTGACAATTTATAAAAATAACAACCACTTCTTTTACACATTTGAAAATGAGCTGGATGAAGTTTGTAATGCTCCTAAAAATTCTAGTGGTATTTATCTTGTTTATGAATTAAAAAATGGTAAAGTTGAGTTGGTTTATGTTGGCTCTTCTGGAAAAGTTCAAAATGATGGGCAAATAAAACATCGTAATGGAGGAATGTATGATAGGATTGTAAATGGTCATCAATTTGGAAAGGTACCGAGAAAAAAATCATGGAAACAAAAGTTAATTGAGGAGAACATAGAAGCATTAGATGTTTATTGGTATGAGACTGCAAATAATGAAATGCTTGATATCCCTGCGTTTGTTGAATGTCAGATTTTACAAAAGTTTTTAGATATTTATGGACGTCTTCCTAAGTGGAATAATGAAATTTAGAAAGTAGATGGAGTTACGAGAAGGTTCACAATGCGTGGAAAATTCTATACTTGAAACCAACCAACAAAGCCCACATTTCTGCGGGCTTTACTGTTTATCGTTGTTAAGCACTTAAGCTTCTAAAATAATCTGGAACATCAATGGAGCTACTATAGAAGCATCCGATTCAATTACAAATTTTGGTGTGTCAATTTCTAGTTTGCCCCAAGTAATTTTTTCGTTAGGCACAGCTCCTGAGTAAGAACCATAACTGGTGGTAGAATCACTAATCTGACAGAAATAACTCCAACAAGGAATTCCGTCTAACTGTAAATCTTGGTGCAACATAGGCACTACACAAATAGGGAAATCTCCGGCAATACCGCCACCAATTTGGTAAAAACCAATTCCTTTATCAACAGCATTTTCTTGGTACCATTTTGCTAAATAAATCATATATTCTATACCAGATTTAACTAAACTTGGTTCAAACATGCCTTCCATACAATGAGCGGCAAACATGTTTCCAGAGGTAGAATCTTCCCAACCTGGAACAATAATCGGTAAGTTCTTTTCAGCAGCAGCAATTAACCAAGAGTTTTTAGGGTCAATATCATGATATTGCTCTAAAGAACCATTTCTAATTAATTGGTAAATGTATTCGTGTGGAAAATATCTTTTGCCTTCATTTTTAGCTTTTGTCCAAACTTCAATCAATTGTTTTTCAATTCTACGCATGGCTTCCTCTTCTGGAATACAAGTATCAGTAACCCTATTGAAATGGTTGTCTAATAAATCTTGTTCATCTTGAGGAGATAAATCTCTGTAATGAGGAACTCTTTTGTAAAAAGTATGAGCCACTAAATTAAAAATATCTTCCTCTAAGTTAGCTCCCGTACAAGTAATAATTTGTACTTTGTCTTGTCTAATCATTTCAGCCAAAGAAATACCCAACTCGGCTGTACTCATTGCTCCGGCAAGGGTGATCATCATTTTGTGTCCGCTTTCTAAGTGCTTAATGTAAGCTTTAGAAGCATCTACCAAAGTAGCAGCATTAAAATGTTTGTAATGTTTTTCTGCAAATTCTGTAATAGTCATATATGTTAGTTTATGAGTTTATAAGTTTATCAGCCCCTCTCTTTCACACTTGCTCGCTCCAAAGTCCACTGGACTTTGTCCGCCCCAAAGGAGAGGAGTTTCCATCGCACAAAGCCTATTTAGATAATTGTTATTTGTTATTAACACTATTAACGATTAACCAATAACAATTAACGATTCAGTCCTTAAACGAGCTCAAGAGTTTAACGTTGAGAAATCTCTAATTTCTAATTTCCAATCTCTAATTGTTAGTCATTATACCCTAAAATATCCAACATTACTTCAGCATTTTGTTCATCTTTAAAAAGATAATCTTCGTACTGACCGTTTTCATTTCGTTTAATTACAATGTGTTTTGGCGAAGGAATAAGACAATGTTTAATTCCACCGTAACCACTAATAGAATCCTGATAAGCTCCTGTATGGAAAAAACCGATGTAAAGCGGTTCTTTATCCTTATCATCAATTTTAGGTAAATAAATTTCTTGGTTTAAATCTTCCGAATTGTAGTAATCAGAGTGGTCGCAACTGATGCCGCCAATGTTTACTTTGGTATATTCTTTATCCCATTTATTAATAGGAAGCAAAATAAACTTTTCGTGCATACTCCAGCTGTCCGGAATGGTAGTCATTAAACTATTGTTGATGATGTACCAAAGCTCCGCATCATTTTGTTGTTTGTAATCCAATACTTCAAAAACGATGGCACCACTTTCGCCAACAGTATATTTTCCGAATTCGGTATAAATATCTGGGTCGTCAATACCTTCAGAGCTACAAACATCTTTAATATTAGCTACAATTTGGTTAATGATAAATTTATAATCGTATTCAAAACCTAAATTGTTTCTAATAGGTAAACCGCCACCAATATTGATAGCATTAAGCGTGTCGCAATTCTTTTTTAGGTTGGCGTAAAGTTTCATCGCATTAATAAAAGTACTCCAATAATACATGGTGTCTTTTATGCCGGTATCCACAAAAAAGTGCAACATTTCTAGCGTTACATTTTTTCTAGGTTTAATATCATTGTTGTAGTAATCTATAATTTCCGAAGCTCTAATTCCCATACGAGAAGTATAGTAAGTAGATTGAGACTCCTCATCAATAGCCATTCTAATGCCAATACGAATAGGTGTTTTAATAATTTTTTGAAGTTTTTCTAATTCTTTCTTACTATCCAAAATAATAAAACTGTTAGTAAAACCTTCTTTTTGCAGTAAAGCAATTTTCTTAATGTAACTATCTGTTTTGTAGCCGTTATGGATAATTTTTTTGTCTTTATTGATTAATCCTTTTTTGTAAAGATTAAGGATAATGTCGATATCATAACTCGAAGAAGTTTCTAAATTAATTCCGTGTCTTAGCGTTTCTTCTATTACAAAGTTAAAATGACTACTTTTTGTACAATAACAATAGTTGTAAGTTCCCTTATAATTATTTTGTTTAATAGCCTTACTAAAAAGGTTTTTTGCTTTTTTAATTTGATCTCCAATCTTTGGTAAAAAAGAAATCTTGAAAGGAGTTTGGTATTTGTCAATCAAATACTTAATTGAGGTATCGTTAAAATATAAATTACCATCCTCAATATTAAATCCCTCTTGAGGGAAATAGTAAGATTGGTCAATTAAATCAAAATAAGTAATCTTCATTTTTTATAACTTTTTATTGCGAAATTAACGGTTAAAAAAGTTTATGAAGTTATTTTTTTATAAAAATTATGTAATAAATGTAAAATAAGTTTTGCTGTACCTAATTTTACGCAGTAATTCTATTGATTAGAAATTAGAGATTGGGGATTAATGGCTGAGAATTGAGGATTGAAGACTTTAGACTTTTAAAAATAATTTAGCGTCTTTGCGTCTTTGCGAGATAATAATTAAAAACAAAATTTAACGATATGAAAAAAATAATCAACACACCAAAAGCTCCTGCACCAATAGGTCCTTATAACCAAGCAGTTTTGTTAAACAACATGCTTTATACCTCTGGACAAATAGCTATAAACCCTGCAACCAATGAATTAGTTTTAAGCAGCATAAAAGAAGAAACTAAAATGGTGATGGAAAATTTAAAAGCAGTGTTGGCTGCTGCCGAAATGGGTTTTGAAAATGTTATAAAAACAAGCATATTCATTTCAAATATGGATAATTTTGCACAAATTAATGAAGTATATGGAAGTTACTTTACTTCAGATTTTCCGGCAAGAGAAACCGTAGAGGTAGCTTGTTTGCCTAAAAATGTGAATGTAGAGATTTCTGTTATCGCTGCTAAATAAAAGCTATTAATGATAGAAAACGAAGAGGTAATTGAAGTAATTGGAGCAAGGGTACATAACCTTAAAGATGTTTCTATAAAAATTCCCAGAAACCAATTAGTGGTAATGACAGGAGTGAGTGGGAGCGGAAAATCTTCTTTAGCTTTCGATACCATTTATGCAGAGGGACAACGTAGGTACTTAGAGACTTTCTCTGCTTATGCGCGTCAGTTTTTAGGCACAATGGAACGTCCGGATGTGGATAAAATTAACGGACTAAGTCCGGTTATTGCCATTGAGCAAAAAACCATTAGTAAAAACCCTCGTTCAACCGTAGGAACCATTACCGAAATTTACGATTTTTTCAGGTTGCTCTACGCTAGGGTAGCCAATGCTTATTCATACAATACGGGCGAATTAATGGTAAAATTTACCACCAACCAAATTGTAGATTTAATTGTAGAGCAATATCAAGGAAAGAAAATTTTGTTGCTGGCACCTATTATTAAAGGTAGAAAAGGACATTATAAAGAGTTGTTTGCTCAATTTATGAAGCAAGGGTTTTTAAAAGTTCGTATTGATGGCGAGCTAATGGAAATGCATCCTAAAATGCAACTCGATAGGTATAAAATTCATGATATTGAATTGGTGGTAGATCAGCTTAAAGTTAAAAATGAAGACTACCAACGCATACTTGCTTCTGTAGAAACTACTTTGAAGTTAGGCGATGATAGCTTAATGGTTTATGAATTTCAGGTGGAAGAAGACAAAAAGAATCCTCCAAAATTCAGGTTGTTGAGCAAGAAATTAATGTGTCCGACAACAGGAATTTCGTACAACGAACCCGAACCCAACTTGTTTTCTTTTAACTCGCCTTATGGAGCATGTAAAAAATGTAGCGGTTTAGGTCAAATTTCTGAAATTGACATTAAAAAAGTGATACCTAACCCTAAACTGAGTATTAAAAAAGGCGGAATTGCTCCTTTGGGAGGTTATAAAAACAATTGGGCTTTTAAACAGATTGAAGGCATAGCTGCTCATTTTGGATTTACCGTAAACACCCCTCTTAGTGAAATTGAAGAAGAAGCGTTAGATTGTTTGCTCTACGGTTCTTCAGAACCTATTAACATGGCACATGAAGTGGATGGTCAGACAAAAAATTACCAATTAGATTTTGAAGGCGTAATAAATATTGTATTTCGACAACTAGAAGAAAAATCTTCACCATCATTAACCAGGTGGGCAAGTAGTTTTATGAATAAAATTAATTGTCAGGATTGTGGTGGCAGCAGATTGAAAAAGGAAGCTTTATATTTTAAAATTGATGATAAAAATATTGGCGAAATTGCTACTAAAGATTTAAGTGAGTTGGGCAAATGGACTGCCAAAATTGATAAAAATCGTAAACAGTTTTTTGGCGAAAAGCACGAAATAGCAGAGGAGATTTTAAAAGAAATAAACAAACGACTCCAATTTTTATTGGATGTAGGATTAGATTATTTAACTCTAAATAGACCTGCTGCAACCTTGTCAGGAGGAGAAGCTCAACGAATTAGGTTAGCTACTCAAATAAGTTCTCAATTAGTAAATGTGTTGTATATTTTAGATGAACCAAGTATAGGCTTGCACCAAAGAGATAATCAGCGATTGATAAATTCACTGAAAGAATTAAGAGATGTTGGCAATTCTATTATTGTTGTGGAACATGATAAGGATATTATGTTGGCTTCAGATTATATTATAGATATTGGACCAAAAGCAGGTAAACACGGAGGACATGTTGTTGCAGCAGCTACACCAAAAGAATTTGTAAAGCTTTCTACTAATACAGCAGCGTTCTTAAACCATCAAATAAATATTGATGTGCCCAAAAAACGAAGAAAAGGAAATGGTAATTTTATTGAACTTAGTGGAGCATCGGGCAATAACTTAAAAAATGTAAATTTAAAACTTCCATTGGGAGTGTTTATTTGTGTTACAGGTGTTTCGGGTAGTGGAAAATCTACGTTAATCAACGAAACATTGTATCCAATTATAAACCAATATATTTATAAAGCCGTTAAAAAACCATTGCCTTACAAAACAATAAAAGGCTTGGAACACATTGATAAGATTATAGATGTCAGTCAGACACCTATAGGAAGGACTCCTCGCTCAAATCCGGCAACCTATTCAAATGTTTTTGGAGATATACGTTTATTATTTAGCAACTTGCTAGAAGCTAAAATTAGAGGTTACAAACCAGGCAGGTTTTCTTTTAACGTAAAAGGAGGAAGATGCGAAAGCTGTCAAGGAGCTGGAGTAAAAACCATTGAAATGAATTTTTTACCCGATGTTTATGTAATGTGTGATGAGTGTAATGGTAAAAGATACAACAGAGAAACCTTAGAAGTAAGGTACAAAGGAAAGTCTATTAGCGATGTGTTGAATATGAGTATTGAACAAGCAGTAGTTTTTTTTGAAAATCATCCTAATATTTTACAGAAAATAAAAACATTAAATGATGTTGGTTTAGGTTATATTAATTTAGGACAACCATCAACAACACTTTCTGGAGGAGAAGCACAACGAGTGAAATTGGCTGCGGAACTGGCTAAACGACAAACAGGTAAAACTTTATATATTTTAGATGAACCATCAACAGGTTTGCATTTTGAAGATATTAAGGTATTATTGGACGTTTTAAATAAATTAGTTGAAATAGGCAATACAGTATTAGTGGTAGAACATAATTTAGATATTATTAAAGTAGCAGATTATATTATAGATGTTGGTCCAGAAGGCGGACAAGAAGGAGGAAAGATTGTTGCCAAAGGTACACCAGAACAATTAACAAAAAATAAAAAGAGTTATACTGCTAGTTTTTTAAAAGAAGAGTTGAAGTTTTGATTTTAGATTCTTAAATTGAGTTCTATTATTCTTTATAGTTTTTACCATATTTTAATTTTTACGCTATTTATTGTAACTTCATTTAAGGGCTTATTACTGTTTTAGAATTTTTCTGGTGTTATTCGAATAAATTTAATTGTATTTACAAATAATTTTATGGTTAATAAATAAACAATTCTAACACTTAATTTTTTTAAGAATGTTAGCGTATTTATTAATACATTTGTTGCTTATTTATTTTTAAACACTTAATTTATGGAAACGACAGTATTAAAAGATATTATTTTAAAAGATCAACATATTGCTATGGGAGCTAAGATGGTTCCTTTTGCTGGTTTTAAAATGCCTTTACAATATACAGGTTTAATAGATGAGCATTTAAATGTTAGAAATAATGTTGGCGTTTTTGATGTATCTCACATGGGTGAATTTGTGGTGCGAGGAGAAGGTGCATTAGAATTAATTCAACGTATTACTTCCAACGATGCTGCAATACTAACTCCTGGGAAAGTGCAGTATTCTTGCTTTCCAAATTATGAAGGAGGTATTGTAGATGATTTATTGGTCTATATGTTAAGTAAAGACAAATACATGTTGGTAGTTAATGGTGCCAACATAGAAAAAGATTGGAATTGGGTGGTAAAACACAATACCAACAATGTAGAAATAGAAAACATTTCGGATAGAATTTCTTTACTAGCCATTCAAGGCCCTAACGCACAAAAAATGCTACAACCTTTAACCAACATGAGTTTAGACATGACCTATTACACCGTACAAGAAGGAACTTTTGCAGGAGTTGAAAATGTAATCATTTCTTCAACAGGATATACTGGAGCGGGAGGTTTTGAAGTTTATTTTCACAATAAAGATGCAGAAAAAATTTGGTTTGCTATTCAAGAAGCAGGAAAAACTGTAGATATGAAAATGGCTGGACTAGCTTGTAGAGACACCTTAAGATTAGAAATGGGTTTTTGCCTTTACGGAAATGACATTAACGATACTACATCTCCTATTGAAGCAGGCTTAGGTTGGATTACTAAGTTTACCAAAGATTTTGTAAATATAGATTACCTAAAAAAACAAAAAGAAGAAGGTGTAAAACAAAAATTAGTTGGTTTTGAACTCATTGAAAGAGGAATTCCTCGTCAGCACTACCAAATTGTAGATACAGAAGAAAATGTAATAGGTGAAGTAACTTCAGGAACTCAGTCTCCATCATTAAACAAAGCAATAGGTATGGGCTATGTTACTACCAATTTTGCTAAAGTAGATTCCGAAATTTACATTCTAATAAGAGATAAGAAAGTAAAAGCTAAAGTAGTGAAAATGCCATTTTATAAAGGCTAGAAATTTAATACCTATAAAGTAATATTATAGATTTTGAATGAATATAAAATATGAATAACCATTAACTTTTAGTCTGCAAATGGGAGAAATATCATCAGAAAATAAAAACAATGTAGAAGTGTGCTTTTCTCCAGCACTTTTCCCACATTATTTTGAAAACGAAAGTTGTGTGGTGGTAGTAATAGATGTTTTACGAGCTACTACTGCTATTTGCTCAGCTTTTGAAAATGGCATAAAATCCTTAATTCCTGTTGAAACTGTAAAGGAGGCTGAAGCATATAAAAAGAAAGGATATTTGGTTGGAGCAGAAAGAAATGCCCAAGTAATTTCAGGGTTCGATTTTGGAAACTCTCCCTTGGCATTTTATGATGCAAAATTTAAAAACCAAACTATAGTGCTTACTACTACTAACGGAACTAAAGCCATACATGCAGCTAAAAAAGCTCATAAAGTAATTGTAGGTGCTTTTACCAACCTAAATGCTGTGTGTACTTATTTGGAAAAAGAAGATAAAAATGTATTGCTTTTATGTGCTGGATGGAAAGATAAGTTTAACTTAGAAGATTCACTTTTTGCAGGTGCAGTAGTAGAACAATTGAGTGAGAATTTACGCTTTACCAACTTAGGAGATGGAGCTATAGGAGCTTTAAACATGTATAAAAATGCCAAAGGTAATTTGTTTGAGTTTTTAGGTGAATCTTCTCACAGAAAACGTTTGAGCAACTTAAATTTAGAAGAAGATATTATCTATTGTTTAACTTTAAATAAATCTAACTTAGTTCCAATTTTTAAAGAATACATGTTGGTTTTAGAAAACAACGAAGAAATAGCTTCTGTAGGGTTATTGAAATAAAATAAAAATATAAAAAAAACAAAAATAATGATTAATACTATTTTTGATACGATAACATTATTTATTAACTAAAACTCTAAAAATTATGA
>JAVVER010000070.1:0-17623 GCA_032251145.1 Vicingaceae bacterium
CATCTAATTTATTAACAAACAATATGTTGAATACTTTTTAAGGGGTGACTATGTAATTTCGGACTAAACACGATAGAATCAGAAAGCACCTCATTAAAAACTTCTCCCCAAACCGCTATTTCATTCTCAATTTCTTGTTGTTTTTCAGGGAAATGAGTTAGTAATAGGGTTTGTTGATTGTTAGCTTTGTCGCAATCTTTTTTGGTAATAGCACATTTTTTTATCAATGCTAAAGTAAGTCCCAAGTTGGCTTTAAAATCATCTGGGCGAGCTTTGGTTGCTAATTCAAATTGGTAAATAGCATTGTGAAATTCATTATTTTTTAATCTGCGATATCCATCATTAATATAAAAATAAAATTGTTTGCTGCTTTCCTTTTCGGCTTCAATATCTATTACTACTACTTTTGGAGTGGGTGTAAAAAACAAATAATTTACCGACCAACCTAAAACAAGAAAAACACTAACTAAAACAGTAATAATAATGGTGTTGTTGCGTTTTCGTTCTGCTAAAAATTCTGCTCTAATTTGCTTTTTTATCCGCTCTAGCTCAAATGGGCTAATTTTTTTATCTACAAACTTTAACTTATAATTGAGTTTTCTTTCTTCATATTTTTTGAGTTGAGTAAACGCAGATTTCTTCTGGAGCAACGCATTGTTGTTCCTAATAGATTGTATCATCTGTGCTACCGAACCTCCGAAACTCATAATCTTTTACATTTTCTTACTATACTAAGTGTGTTTAAGTTTTTTTTTAATATCATAATGGGAATTTGAAATAAAAGTTTGGAAATAATTAAACAAACTTTTACCAAAACAAAGATAATTTTACATATCCAAAAATAAACATGCCACCTAAAACCATTACATACACACTTCCCATAAACCCTTTAAAATTTACAGTCCACCCCATAGGTTCTTTCCAGTCTTCTAGGTTCTTCATAGTATAAATTAACCAAAGAAAACCAACACAAAATATAATTATCCCCAAAATGATATCAGTCATTATTATTAATAACTATTAATTAATACATATTAAGTTTTACAAGATTTTTCCCTGACATCTTGTTTACTTTTACCTTTCAAAAGTAGTATTTTTTTAAAATTTCAAGCCACTTTTCTAATCAGCAAGATTTCTCTAGCTTCATTTTACTATCCGCCTCAGGCGGATGTAAAATTTTGTTCGAAATGACAAAAAACTAAAACCAACTTCGCTTTCGTTCTGTCATTTCGAACAAAATTTTTCATCTCGAACAAAGTGAGAGATAGAAAAATGTAGTTGAGAAATCTTGTTATTTATAGTACTAATCACCAACCTATTCACAACCTCCCTTTTTTAATGCTTTCTACTACTTCCGGGTCAAGGAGGGTGCTGGTGTCGCCTAAGTTGGAGGTATCGCCTTCAGCAATTTTTCGTAAAATCCTACGCATAATTTTCCCGGAACGGGTTTTAGGCAAGTCTTTTACTATCTGTATTTTATCGGGTTTAGCAATCGGGCCAATTTCTTTGGTTACCAACTCCAACAGTTCTTTTCGGAGTTCGTTTTCATCTACTTCTTTGGCACAAATTACATAAGCATAAATCCCTTGTCCTTTAATATCGTGCGGATAACCTACCACAGCCGTTTCCACTACACATTCGTGGGTATCTAGAGCGTCTTCCACTTCAGCAGTTCCCATACGATGTCCAGAAACATTAATTACATCATCTACCCTACCTGTAATTCTGTACATGCCATCTGCATCTCTGCGGCAGCCATCTCCTGTAAAATACTTGTTTTCGTAAGTAGAAAAATACGTTTGTTTACATCTTTCGTGGTCGTTATAAATTGTTCTCAGCATAGAAGGCCAAGGAAATTTAATACACAAATTACCTTCTGTTTCTGTTTCGGTCAGTTCGTTGCCATCTGCATCCACAATGCAAGGCTGAATCCCTGGTAAGGGATAAGTAGCGTAAGATGGTTTTAAGGGTGTTAAATTTCCTAAGGGAGAAATCATAATTCCACCTGTTTCGGTTTGCCACCACGTATCTACAATAGGGCATTTTCCTTTACCAACATGTTCGTGGTACCATTCCCACGCTTCATCGTTGATGGGCTCTCCCACACTTCCCAATACTTTTAATGACGATAAATCGTGTTTAGTTACAAAAGATAAATCGCACGCTTGCAACGCTCTGATGGCGGTTGGTGCGGTATAGAAAATGTTTACTTTGTGTTTGGCAACAATCTCCCAAAACCTGCCTGCATCTGGCCAAGTAGGAACACCTTCAAACATTACCGTAGTTGCTCCTGCTAGCAAAGGACCATAAACAATGTAGGAATGTCCAGTAATCCAACCAATATCGGCTGTACACCAATAAATGTCTTCTTTTTCGTATTGAAATACATTTTGAAACGAGTATTGAGCATACACCATATAACCGCCTGTGGTATGTAAAATTCCTTTTGGCTGCCCAGTTGAACCCGAAGTATAAAGAATAAACAACGGATCTTCGGCATCCATCACCTCAGCAGGGCAATCGGCAGAAGCTTTTGCTATTTCATCGTGCCACCATTTGTCGATAGTTGGATTAAATGAAATGCTAGCTCCTGTTCGTTGCAACACAATATTGGTTGTTACCGATGTGCATTGTTGCAATGCTTCGTCCACCACTGCTTTTATAGGAATGGTTTTCGCCCCACGGTAAGATTCATCCGAACAAATTACAATATTACACTGAGCATCATTTATTCTGTCGGCAAGGGCTTTGGCAGAAAACCCTGCAAATACTACAGAATGTATGGCACCAATTCTGGCACAAGCCAAGGTAGCAATAGCCAACTCAGGAACCATAGGCATGTACAAACAAATTCTGTCGCCTTTTTTTGCTCCATTGTTTTTCAACACATTGGCAAAAGCACTTACTTTTTCATGTAGTTCTTTGTAAGTAATTTTTACAACTTTTTCGTTAGGGTTATTAGGTTCCCAAAGAATAGCTGTTTTGTTGGGTTGTGTTGCCAAATGCCTGTCCAAGCAATTTTCAGTAATGTTGAGTTTACCGTTTACAAACCATTTTACCGAAGGCGTTTTAAATTCCCATTCTAGCGTTTTGTCCCACTTTTTTCGCCATTGAAAAGTAGATGCAATTTCATCCCAAAAGGCTTCGGGGTTTTCTATACTTTTTTGATATTGTTGTTGGTATTCATCGAAAGAGTTTATTTTTAATGACATAGGTAATATTTTAGTAAGTTTTGATGTCTAAAATTAGACAAAAAAGAGGAAACCACATTTTTAAAATCCTACTTTTTTAGAACATTTAACAACACTAATTTTTCTGACTTCTTAGCTTTGTTAAACAGATATTTTATTTACTTTTGTCTATTCAAAAATTCAACACAAAGGTATGGACAAACATTCCTATTTAAGCAATGCAGATGGAGCTGTAATTGAAGATTATTACCAGCGATACATCAATAACCCTGAAAGCGTTTCGGAAGGATGGCGAAAATTTTTTGAAGGATTTGAATTTGCTCGTAAAAACTACGACACCGATGTTCCCGAAAATTTCAACAAAGAATTTAAAGTACTTGACTTAATTAATGGTTATAGAACCAGAGGTCACTTATTCACAAAAACCAACCCTGTAAGAGCCAGAAGAACTTACCGACCTACATTAGATATTGAAAACTATGGGTTGGAAAAAGCTGATTTGGAAACTGTTTTTCAGGCAGGAAATGAAATTGGTATTGGTCCGTCTAAATTAAAGGACATTATTGACCATTTAGTACAAACCTATTGCGACTCTATTGGTATTGAATACATGTACATCAGAAAACCAGAAGAAGTTGCTTGGATTAGAGAAAAATTAGAGCTTAAAAATAGGCCTAAATTTTCTGAAAAAGATAAAAAACATATCTTACACAAACTCAATCAAGCAGTAGTTTTTGAGAGATTCTTACACACTAAGTTTGTTGGTCAAAAACGTTTCTCATTAGAAGGAAATGAAGCCCTTATTCCGGCATTAGATGCTGTAGTTGAAAAAGGTGCTGATATTGGTATTAAAGAGTTTATTATCGGAATGGCTCATAGAGGCAGGTTAAATGTATTAGCCAACATCTTTAATAAAACTTACGAAAAAATTTTTAGTGAATTTGAAGGTAAAGAGTATGAGGATAACCTTTTTGATGGCGATGTAAAATACCATTTGGGATATTCTTGCGATGTAAAAACCGATAGCGGACATGATGTTCACATGACATTAGCTCCCAACCCTTCTCACTTAGAAACTGTTGGGCCGGTTGTAGAAGGAATTACCCGCTCTAAATTAGATACTTATCTTAAAGACGAAAAGAAAATTGTTCCCATCATTATTCATGGTGATGCTGCCATTGCAGGACAAGGAGTAGTGTATGAAGTGGTGCAAATGGCTCAATTAGATGGTTACAGAGTTGGAGGAACCTTACACATTGTAGTAAATAACCAAATTGGTTTTACTACCAACTATATTGACGGACGTTCTAGTACGTATTGTACTGATGTTGCTAAAGTTACTTTATCTCCTGTACTTCATGTAAACGGAGATGATGTAGAAGCAGTAATTCAGGCGATACAGTTTGCTATTGAATACCGTCAGACTTTCCATAAAGATGTTTTTATTGATATTTTAGGATATAGAAAATATGGACATAACGAGGGTGATGAACCTAAATTTACTCAGCCGTTGTTATACAAAGCCATTGGTAAACACAAAAATCCTAGAGACCTTTATTTAGATAAATTAATTAATGAAGGCATTATCAGCAAAGATAAAGCTGCCGACCAAGAAAAAGAGTTTAACCAACAACTCCAAGAAAGGCTAGATGATGCTAAACAAATTGAAAGAGCTACTGTTTCTCATTTCTTAAACAGAACTTGGCAAGGTATTGAAGTTAGTGATGAAAAATCATTCTTAACTTCTCCAGATACTTCTTACGATAAAAAGAAGTTATTGGAATTAGCTGACAAAATAAACACACTTCCAAAAGACAAAAAATTCATTAACAAACTTGCCCGACTTTTTGAAGCAAGAAAGCAAATGATAAAAGATGATAAGTTAGATTGGGCTATGGGCGAATTATTAGCTTACGCAACTTTATTAGCAGATAAACACCCTATTCGTTTTTCAGGTCAGGATGTGGAAAGAGGAACTTTCTCTCACAGACATGCAGTAGTAAAAGTAGAAGATTCGGAAGAAGAATACACTCCACTAAACAATATCTCTAAAGACCAAGCTCCTTTATATATTTACAATTCTTTACTTTCTGAGTATGGTGTACTGGGTTTTGAATACGGGTACGCCATGGCTAGTCCGAATGCACTTACTATTTGGGAAGCACAATTTGGAGACTTCAACAATGGAGCTCAAATTATTATCGACCAATTTTTGAGTGCTGCCGAAGAAAAATGGAAAACACAAAATGGCTTAGTAATGTTATTACCTCATGGTTATGAAGGGCAAGGAGCAGAACATTCTAGTGGTAGAATGGAGCGTTTTTTACAGCTTTGTGCAGAAGACAATATGCAAGTTGCCAACTGTTCTACACCAGCAAATTTCTTCCATATTTTAAGACGTCAATTGAAATGGGGTTTCAGAAAACCATTAATAATATTTACACCAAAAAGTTTATTGAGACATCCAAAATGTGTTTCTACAATAGATGAATTAGCTAAAGGTAAATTCCAAGAAGTAATAGATGATGCTGCTGCAAAAGCTAAAGATGTAGATATTTTAGTTTTCTGTACAGGTAAATTCTACTACGATTTATTGGCTAAAAAAGAAGATATTGATGCTGAAAATATTGCTTTAGTAAGATTAGAGCAATTGTACCCGCTTCCATTCAACCAAATTGAAGAAGTAGTGAAGAAATACAATAAAGCTAAAAAAATCATTTGGGCACAAGAAGAACCTGAAAATATGGGAGCTTGGAGTCATTTAATGAGACACCTTTCTCACTTAAATTTAGAAGTAATTTCTTTAACAGAAAGTGGAGCTCCGGCAACAGGTTCATCAAAAGCACACGTTGTAAGACATACTGCAATTATTGATAAATTATTTGAAAACGCATTAGTTAGTTAAAAAGTTAGAAGACGGAAGTACGAAGACAGAAGTTTTAAAACATTAAACCTATAAAAATATGGCTTTAGAAATGAAAGTTCCCTCACCGGGAGAATCTATAACAGAAGTGGAAATAGCACAATGGTTAGTAGAAGATGGCGATTATGTTGAAAAAGACCAAGCAATTGCCGAAGTTGATTCAGACAAAGCAACATTGGAATTACCTGCCGAAGAAGCTGGAATTATTACGCTAAAAGCTGAAGAAGGCGATGTAGTTAAAGTTGGTGCTGTTGTTTGTTTAATAGATACTGATGTCAAAAAACCCGAAGGATTTGAATCTAAAGCTGCTCCTGAAGAAAAAGTAGAAGAAAAAGCCGAAGTTGCAGCAGCTCCTAAAAAAGAAGAAGGAACTGCTCCTAATCCTGCTCCTGCTACAAAAACAGATGTTAAAGCAACTCCTTTAGCCAAAGAAATGATTAGTGCTAACAACATCAACACTAAAAAAATTGTTGGTAGCGGAAGTAATGGAAAAATTACCAAAAGCGATATACAAGCTTATTTAACTAGCGGAATTGACTCTTCTGCCATTGCAGGTTGGGGAGGTTCTCGTGAGCAAGACAAACAAAAAATGTCTATGTTAAGAAGAAAAGTTGCTCAACGTTTGGTTAGCGTTAAAAATGAAACAGCTATGCTAACTACTTTCAACGAAGTGGATATGAAGCCTATTATGGATTTAAGAAATCAATTTAAAGATAAATTTAAAGAAACCCATGGTGTAAGCTTAGGCTTTATGTCATTTTTTACCAAAGCGGTTACTGAAGCACTTCGTCAGTTCCCTACGGTAAACGGAATGATAGATGGAGATTACATAATAACTTACGATTATGCTGACATAGGCATAGCTGTTAGTTCTCCAAAAGGATTAATGGTTCCTGTGGTTAGAAATGCCGAAAGAATGAGTTTGGCAGAAATTGAAGCCGAAATTAAAAGATTAGCAGTAAAAGCTCGTGATGGAAAAATTGATATTGCTGATATGGAAGGAGGAACATTTACCATTACCAATGGTGGTGTTTTTGGTTCTATGATGAGTACACCCATTATTAATCCTCCACAAAGTGCTATTTTAGGAATGCATAATATTGTTGACAGACCGGTAGCTGTTGATGGAAAAGTAGAAATAAGACCTATGATGTATGTTGCCTTGAGCTACGACCATAGAATTATTGATGGTAGAGAATCTGTAGGATTCTTAAAAGCAATAAAAGAAATGCTTGAAAACCCAAGCAGTATCATCTTTGGAGGTAAAAACCCAGATGAAGTATTACTTAATTTATGATTAGTGAATTCTTAACAAAAAGCTGGAATGCAATTTTAACTTCTAACACAATAAAACACTTACTTTTTATTGTAATAACACTTACCGTTGCATCTTTTTTGCTAATTATTTTAAGAAAAATAGCCACTAAAATTATAAATAGTAATGCCGATAAACTTAAGGTTGATCCTACTAACTTTTCTTTCCTAAAAAACTCCTTGAGTTTTATTATTTACTTTATTGCCTTAATTGTAATTTTTAGACACATTCCTTCATTACGTTCTTTTGGTTCAGCATTATTTGCTGGAGCAGGAATTCTAGCCGCCATTATTGGTTTTGCTTCTCAAAAAGCTTTTTCTAACATCATTACAGGTATTTTTATTCTGATTTTTAAACCTTACAGAGTAGGTGATGTAATAGAAATTAGCAACGGTAGAATAGGAACGGTGGAAGAAATCACCTTACGTCATACCATCATTAAAGATTTTAAAAACGAACGAATTATTGTGCCTAACACCGTAATTAGTGATGATATTATCATCAACAGTTCTATTACCGATTCTAAAATTCAATGTAGGATTGAAATAGGTATCAGCTATGATTCTGACATAGATTTGGCAATGCAAATTATGCGAAGTGAGTGCGAAAAACATCCTTTATTAATTGACAACAGAACGCTTGATGACCTTGCTAAAAATGAACCTTTGGTTAGAGTTGCTGTAATTGCATTAGCAGATTTTTCGGTAAACTTAAGAGCCAGTGCATGGACAGAAAGTTTTGTTGATGCTTTTCAAATGCGTACAGATTTACTCAAAAGCATTAAAGAACGCTTCGACCGTGAAGGTGTTGAAATTCCTTTCCCCTATAGGACTATCGTTTATAAAAAAGATTTGGAGAAGAAGGAAAAATAAACAACAATAAATATAGTCAGATGAAATACACAATAACTTTCTTTTTACTGCTATATAACCTTTCAGCTTCCACATTGTTTGCACAAGAGAATGAATGGGCAGAAGAAGAAAATAATACATCAAAATTTTTTATTGGTGTAAATGTAGGGGCTATTTTTCCCAACAGCAATACTGCTACTATTTATACAGGAACAAATGATATTACTCCTTTTGGAATTGATTACATTATGAATATTCCTGAGAACAAAACTACGTTTGATGCTTATTTTAAAAACCCTTATTATGTAGCTGAGTACCCTCAAAAACCAGTATATAAACCAGCATTAAATATTGGCTTGCATGCGGGAATTAATTTAGGTAAAGGAAACACCCTATTTACAGACCTTAATTTTTCTACTGTAAAATATGAGCAAACTTTTACAATGGCAATAGACGACCCTAACAATCAATCTGTAGATCCAACCTACGAGCAGTTTCCTATTATCGGAGAAGAAAAAAGATTTAACCTCAATATAGGTACGCAACTTAGTCTTTTTAATGAGGAAAGTATCAACATCTATTGGTCGTTCTTTGGAAATTTTAATAGTATTAAATTAGAGCAGAATTACATTGTTATAGACAACAAACAATATAACATCATCCATTCTAGTATGCTTACAAATAACCAACAACCTGGAGGAATAGGTTATGGAGGAGGAACAGGCTTAGGGTTAAAATATAAACTAACAGATAATATTAGCACCGATTTAACCTATAACTTTTACTATACTAAAACAAAAATGAATGATTTCGTTCAATCATTTGGAATGCAGCATGGCATTATGTTTAGGGTTATTTGGAATTGAAATAAATAGAACTGATTGAGTGGGTTTGCTCAGGTATAATATTTACAAGTAATCAGGTAAATCAGTGTTGTTTGTATTCTACACATACAAAGTAACATTATCAATCAACCTTACATTACCAACAAAAACAGCAACAAAAGCAACACAATAAGTTGTTTCTTCCCAATTTTTTATTGAAGTAAGTGTATTTCCATCAGCAATTTCAAAATACTCTAATTGTAAAGCTGGTATATTTTTAATTGCCCTAATAAAATTATTCTTCACCTCATTTATAGTAAGTGTTTTAGCCTGTTGCTTGGCATCTTGCAAAAACGTATAAATATTAGCTGCTTGTTCTTTTTGTTCAGGTGATAATCGTTCATTACGAGAGCTCATTGCTAGTCCGTTGGCTTCTCTAACTATAGGACAACCTATAATTTGAACTGGTAACTTCAATTGTTTTACTAAATTCCGAACGACAGCCAATTGCTGAAAATCTTTTTCTCCAAAATAAGCCTTGGTGGGTTTAATAATATTAAAAAAGCGTTCAATAACCATTCCTACACCATTAAAATGTCCTGGGCGATGCTGAGCTTCCATCACTGATGATAAGTTTCCAAAATCGTAATTTTTTTCTATTTTCTTGGGATAAATCTCTGTAACATCAGGCAAAAAAACTACTACATTATCATCAGTAAAAGCATTATTTATAAGTGCTAAATCTTTATCGGTATGCCTGGGGTATTTTTCTAAATCTTCTTTATTATTAAATTGGGTAGGATTAACAAATATACTGCAAACCATTAAGTCGTTTTCTTCAATAGCTTTTGCCATTAAAGATATATGTCCTTGATGTAAGGCCCCCATAGTAGGAACAAAGCCAATGGTTTTATTTGTACAAGAAAAAAGAAATTGTTGAAGCTCAACAACCGTTTTGAAGATAAGCATAAAAAGCTATTTAATAAAATAGTGTGCAAAATAACATAATTTTTATCAATCTGTTAAGTTTTAAGTTATCAGTTCGGCATAGTCCCTCCAACTCACCCGAAAGGAGAGAACTTCCAACACGTAAAACAGTTCACAACCTTATTTATCTTAAGCGATGGGTTTTATTAGGCGTGGGCTTAAGTTGTTTAAAATCAAATAATTATAGTCTATTATTAAAAAAAGTACTTCATTCTGGTATCAGTTTTCAATCTGAAATTTCAAAATAGAAACCTGAAATCATTAAACTTTTTCTACTTTAATTATTTTTACCGGACAAGCTTTTGCGGCATTTACATTGGCGATGTATTCATCATCACCAACCACAGCAGTAAAAAAACCATTTTTGTTTTTCCCCTCAATTAACGTGCATTTGCCGTCTTTTTTAGACATACGCCAACGGTCGTAAGCTATTTCAACACAATAATTGCAGCCTATACATTTTTCTCTTTGGTGGGTAATGCGAATCATTCGGCAGGAATTACTTTATATAACTTATCTGACGGTCGGATAATTTCATCAATAGGAGTAGAAAAGTTTACTCCTTTCTCTACTTTCTCAACAGATTTATCATCTACTCTAAGTTCTTTAACGGTTGTTTCAATTACGCCTGTTGTAGGTCCTGTGATTAATATTTTATCACCAACACTCAGCGAGTGGGTTTCAATTCTAAATTCAGCAATATTAATTTTAGGAAAATATTTAATTCCCTGACCCAAGAATTTTTTTCTGGTAGTAGCTTGCGAGCCATGTCCTTCCGACCATTCTCCCAATTCCTGACCTAAATAATAACCATCCCAAAAACCTCTGTTATAAACTGTTGCTAAACGTTGATTCCAGCCTTCAATTTTTTCTTTGGAGTAAGTGCCATCTAAATAAGCATCAGCAGCTTCTCGATAACATTCTGTAACTGTTTTAACGTATTCAGGAGCTCTTCCTCTACCTTCAATTTTTAATACTTTTACACCAGCATTAATAATATCATCAATAAATCCAATGGTACATAAATCTTTTGGAGACATAATGTATTCATTATCAATTAACAATTCATTTCCTTCTTCATCTTTTACTTCGTAAGTTCTACGGCAATTTTGCACGCAAGCACCTCTGTTGGCAGATGAATTATTGGTATGTAAGCTCAAATAACATTTTCCTGAAACAGCCATACATAAAGCTCCGTGAGCAAAAATTTCTATCTCTACCAAGTTACCAGAAGGACCTGTAATATTTTCTTTTTTAATGCCGTCTGTAATACTTTTTACTTGAATTAAACTCAGCTCTCTTGCCAACACCATTACATCAGCAAAGTGTGAGAAAAATTTAATGGTTTCTAAGTTGGTAACATTGGTTTGCGTAGAAATATGCACTTCAAATCCGATAGAAGAAGCATAGTTGATTACTGCTTGGTCGGAAGCAATAACAGCAGTAATTCCTGCAGCTTTGGCTTTGTCAACAATACGTTTCATTAACGATAAATCATGATCGTAAATAATGGTATTTAAAGTCAAATAAGAACGAACATTATTACTATTGCATGTTTCTGCAATCTTTTCTAAATCGTCAAAAGTAAAATTATTGGCAGCTTTTGCTCGCATGTTTAGTTGTTCTATTCCAAAATAGATAGAATCTGCTCTTCCTTGTATGGCAGCTATCAGCGATTCAAAAGAACCAGCTGGAGCCATTATTTCTATTTGTTTGTTCATTAGTGTACCTACTGTAGTTTTAAAATGCGAAGTTACTATATTTTAGTTTTAGATTAATAATTATTAAGATTCATTCTAAAGAGTGGTGAAGGTTAGTTTTTTAGAATAGTTAAATTAACATTGTTTAACCACATAGATCCATAGTTTTTAATGTTCAGAAGAAAGTAATCTAGTTTTATATAGCTTTTCTGCCTTAGGCATAAAAGAACTTTGTTTGGCTATAAAGAACTTTTGCTATTATGATAATCTATGCTATGTGGTTTTATTATCCGTCTTAAAAAAATGTTGTTTTTATTATGTTGATAATCATATTTGTACTATTGATTTTTTTTATAGCTTTGTAGATATAATTATACAATAACATATACATATGAAAACAAAATACCTTTTTACATTAGTATTATCAATAGCATTCGTTTTTAATACTTACGCCACCACTTATACTTCAACTCAAAATGGCGATTGGACAAATCCTTTAACTTGGACACCTTTCGGAATTCCGATTCCAGGTGATGATGTAATTATTAACCATGCGGTAGTATTAAATACTAGTTTTGTTTATACATCAGGTTCTATTACCATAAATGCCACTGCTAGTTTAATGCAAGATGCTCCTTCTAGAGATATAATGCTAAGTGGTGCTAGTGCAGTGTTTACCAACAACGGTACAACTACTGTAAGAAACATGCTATTAATTGCTGGAACTTTTACAAATTCAGGAGTGTTAACATTTAATGGTGCCGCAAATTTTATTACTATAAATAACCCTGGAGGTATTAATTGTATTGATAGTTTGTATAACGATGGAACTATTAATAATAATGGAGTTATTAATGTTGTAACATTCTATAACAACGACTTAATGAATAATTACGGCACCATTCAAGGTTTATCTACTGTGGTTGACAGCTTGTGGAATGAAGGTGATTTCTTTAATTTTTCAGGAGCAACCATATTGGCAGATAGTGCTACTAATAATGGCAATTTTACCAATAATGGCAATATTCAGTTTTTTCAGTTTACCAATTTTGTAAATGGCATTTTTGTAAATGATGGTTCGTTGAGTTTTACTGATATGACCAACATGGGAGATTTTACTAATAATAGTACGCTAACAGGTTCGAGTAGTATGTGGAACAATGAAGTTTTTGATAACACAAGTACAGGGCAAATAACGTTAACCGTAAGTTTTCTAAATGCAGATACTACAAATAATACTGCAAGCTTCAATAATGATGGTAGCTTTGATATTGGAGATAGTTTTTACAATTACAACACGATTACGGGTTCTAGCTCAGGTTCTTTTACTGTTCAAGATTCTTCAGTAAATTTTGGTACCATGTCGGGAAGTTTTGATTTTTGTGATGCTACACCTCCAGCGACAGCACCATTTGTAGATTTTAATTTTGGAACAATTGCTCCAACAATTACTTATTGCACAGTAAGTATTGCAGAAAATAGTAATAAAACCAATATCTCTTTTTATCCTAATCCAACCAATGGAATGGTCTATTTTGGAGAAAAATATCAACTAGAAATTTATAATGCGGTTGGACAGTTATTACAACAAAGCACTTCTCAACAAATAAACATTTCAGATTTTCCATCGGGAGTGTATTTGTTAGTTGTAAAAGATTTAGCAGGAACTCAACTTGCTCTTGATAAGCTTATTAAGGAGTAACTTTTTAATACCAATTTTCAATCAACATACAGGTTAACCTAAAGTAGGTTAAACTTTTTTGTTATGTTTTGAACTACAGAATCGGCATTACGCAGAGAAGAAAATCAAAAAATATTATCTTTACGGAGTAATTATAAGTTTTGAATATGAGTAAAGAATTAATTATATCAAAAAAGCAAATTGAAAATAGAATTTTTACTATTCGTGCTATGCAGGTAATGCTTGATTATCACTTGGCAGAATTGTACGATGTGGAAACAAAAAGGGTAAATGAGCAAGTAAAACGAAATAGTAAGAGATTCCCTGAGTCTTTTATGTTTCAATTGTCTGATTCCGAATGGGAAAGTTTGCGGTCGCAAATTGCGACCACAGAAAAAGAAAAAGGTTTGCAGTCGCAAATTGCGACCACAAAAAGAAGAACGCTTCCGTATGTTTTTACCGAACAAGGTGTTGCTATGCTGTCAGCCGTTCTAAATAGCGATACGGCAGTGAGTGTAAGTATTCAAATAATGGATGCATTTGTAAAAATGCGCTATATTCTGTTGGAAAACTCACTTATTAATCACCGCTTGGATAAAATAGAACGCAAACAACTCGAAAACGACCAACAGTTTGAACAAGTCTTTAAAGCACTAGAAAGCAAAGATGTAATTCCCCACCAAGGCGTATTTTTTGACGGACAAGTGTTCGATGCTTATGAATTGGCATCTAAAATTATACGCTCGGCAAAAAAAAGCATTATATTAATTGATAATTACATGAACGAAAGCACTCTTACGCATTTATCTAAAAAGAAAAAAAATGTAAACGTGTTATTGCTTTCCAAAACCATTAGCAAACAACTCACGTTAGATGTGCAAAAAGCCAACGAACAATATGGCAACTTTACTACAAAAACCTTTACCCAAAGTCACGACCGGTTTTTAATTATTGATAACCAAGAAGTGTATCATTTAGGAGCATCATTAAAAGATTTAGGCAAAAAGTGGTTTGCTTTCTCTAAAATGGATAAAAGTTCAGTAGAAAATATGATGAATAAAGTAAAGAAAGTGATATGAAGTACTGTTGGAGTGTATTTGTTAGTTGTAAAAGATTTAGCAGGAACTCAACTTGCTTTTGATAAACTTATTAAAGAGTAACTTTTTAATACCAATTTTCAATCTCAACATATAGGTTAATCTACTTTAGGTTGACTTTTTTCATTTTTATAAAACCCTATTTATTAAGGATTTATGTTGTTTTGATATCTAAAATAGTAAATTTCTTTTAAAAAAGATGTAACGAAATGAAAAGTATGCGTTATTAAGTATGAAAGCAATACCAACTATATAAAATTTGCTCATGATAAAAGAATCGATATACCATAAAACAGAGCGTACTATTAATTTGGAACATGAGCAAATTAAAAAAGCTCAACATAATGTAACTGATTTTGCTCCACTTTATGATAGTTATTTTTTAGCCATCTTCAATTATGTTTTAAAAAGAGTGCAAGATGAACATCAAGCAGCAGAAATTACTTCCGACATTTTTGCCAAAGCTCTTTTTAAAATTTCTACTTATAGTTTTAAGGGGTTGCCTTTTAGCAGTTGGTTGTATAGAATTGCAAGAAATCAAATTATTGATTTTTACAGAAAAGATAAGAGTAATAAATATTTACAAGTTTCAGAAGATGAGTTGAATTACTTGGCAGACAATAGCGACAAAGATATTGATACAGCTGTGGATAAAGAAAATAAAACCAAGCAACTTGTGTTGGCACTCGGAAAATTATCTGATGAAAACATTGAGTTAATTGAACTCAAGTTCTTTGAAAACCGATCATACAAAGAAATTGCTGCAATTATCAATACCAACGAAAACAATGCTCGTGTTAAAACCAACAGAGCTTTAGCAAAATTAAAAGACCTAATAAATAAGTAAGATTAAACTAACCAAGCTCCAAAGGAGCGTAATTTATAAGAGATGACTGAAGGTCATCGCAAAAAATTAAAAACTATTTAAAATGAAAAAAATAGATATAAAAAATAAAATTTCAGACGAAAAAGCCCTAAAACATAAGGACTTTAATAAAGTGTTGTCGAAGTATAACCGTTTGAGAAGACCGTTTTATCGTTCACCAAAATTTTTATCGATGGTAGCTGTAAGCACTATAGTTATCATGCTTATATTTATGGTTGATGAAAAAAAGGCGTATAGCAACGGTTCTTATACTACTACTTATCATTCACCAATAGGGATACCTGTAGAACATGAATTGATAGAACTTACTATAGAAAAAGACAAACCCACACAAGTTATTACCAATGGAGGTACGCTAATAAATATACCGGAAAACACCTTGGTTGATAGTGCCGGAAATTTGGTTACAGGAAAAGTGGATTTAAAATTTCGTGAATTTTTAGACCAAAAAGAAGTCTTTTTATCTGGAATTCCAATGAACTACGATAGTAATGGTGTGAATATGAATTTTAAATCGGGCGGAATGTTTGAAATGTTAGCTTATCAAAATGAAAATCCACTTTTTATTGCAGATGACAAAAAAGTTAAAGTAGATTTAGCCAGCATGCAAGTTGAAGATGATTATAACATTTATTATTTATCTCCTGATGAAAAAAAATGGGTCTATAAAAACAAAGATAAAGATGGTTTTTCCAAAGAAGAAATTGCCAAAGTGGAGGAAAGTTTAAAAGAACATCCAAAAAACTTAAACAAACAAAACTTAAAGGCTGAGAAAGATAAACTCAACGATAGTTTAAAGGATATTCTCCAACAAGCTCCCGAAGCTCCTATTAAGTTAGATGTAAACAAACACAGCTTTGATATTAAAGCTGATTTTAATGAATTCCCAATTTTAAACGCTTTTAAAAAAGTAAAGTTCCAGGTAAGCGAAAACGACAAAAATTTTCATCCTAAATATGCTGAACATCAATGGTATGATGTGAATATTAAGAAGGCTAAAATTCAAAATGAATATACGGTGTGTTTTTCTGATTATGTAAAAAGCGTATGTTTTGATGTTGTTCCTGTTTTTGAAGGCGAAAATTTTGAAAAGGCTAAAGCAATGCACGAAGCCCTTTATAACAATTTTTTAGCAAATGTTGATTCATTAGAAGAATACCAAAAGGAGCTGAGAAAACAATTGGCAAAAGAAGCCGAAGAGTTAGCAGAAATGGAACGACTGGCTTTAATTAAAGAGCGAGAATTGAAAAGACAAGAGGAAGAAAGACAGAAAAAATTACAAGAAATGGCTGAGGTAAACAAGAAAATTTACCGTGAATTTGAAATCAATAAATTTGGAATTTGGAATTGCGACAAACCAGAACTATTGCCAAACGAGCAAACTACAATGCCTCGTTTTGTAGATAACCAACAAGAAGCAATTGATGTGAACATGGCTTATTTAGTAATGTTAGATAAAAACAATGTGGTAAAATTATCTACTTCAGATTTAGCTCAAGGCTTACCTTACAACCCGGGAGAAAATTATACCTTATGGACACTAATTCCTGAAAAAAATGCCGTTGGAATAGTAAGTAACAAACAGTTTCAAAACATTAATAAGCAGCCTGCCACTACCTTTAATATGGAGCTGATTAGCTATGAGGAATTCAAACAACTTTCCACACAAGAATTATTAAACATTTAAAAACCAAAAAACATGAAAAAAATAATTACCCTACTAGTTATACTAATTGCTTTTTGCGAATTAAAAGCCCAAAACAAGCAACTTGAGTTTAACGTTGAAAAACCAAATAGTGATATAAATTTAACCTTTGAAGAAGACTATATGATTAATAAACGTAAAAGTGTTTTACAATTTACAGCAAAGCAAAAGCATAAAAAATACCGCTTTACTTTTACACATGGAACAATTGAGCAAAAAGATAAATTAGTTTATGTTATGCCAAATAAAACAGGAGAAGGAATTATTAAAGTTTATGAAGTAAATGGAAAGAAAAACAGCTTAGTTAAGGAGATGACTATTGATGTTTATGAAAAGCCAATGTATTGCTTTGGTGAAATATGTTTTTCTTATAAGGATGAAATTAATGACTTAATCATTCTGAATCATCCTGTAGGCTTCCCATTTTTAGTACGGTTCTAAATTACAAATTATTTTCATTTAA
>JAVVER010000071.1:0-17443 GCA_032251145.1 Vicingaceae bacterium
TCTAATTTATTAACAAACAATATGTTGAATACTTTTTAAGGGGTGACTAATTATGAAAAACGATTTTATTTCAAAGATTCTGCTCCTGCAACAATTTCTAAAATTTCGTTTGTAATTGATGCCTGACGAGCTTTGTTATAAACTAACTTAAGGTCATTTATTAAATCAGTTGCGTTATCTGTTGCTTTATGCATAGCTGTCATACGAGCTCCATGTTCTGAAGCCATAGAATCAAGCAATGCTTTAAAAAGTTGTGTTTTAAGCGATTTAGGAATTAATTCATCTAAAATTGCTTTCTTTTCTGGTTCATAGATGTAATCTACTGTATTGCTACTTGATGTTTCGTTTACCTCGGGTGGTAATACAGGCAAAAATTGCTCATTTTGCAACAATTGTACTGCTGCATTTTTAAATTGATTGTAAACCAATACCACTTTATCAATTTTTTTATCGATAAAAAGATTCATGATTTCATTAGCGATAGCCGAAGTACTTTCAAAAGTAAGATCGTCCCAAATTTTTTCGGTATCTGCTGTAAAAATCGGACTAAGTGCAAAGTTAGTTTTCTTTACCGCATCTTTAAATTTTTTCCCGATAGGAAGAACCGTTACATTACTATCTTTATAAGTTGTTTCGGCTAATTTAATTGCAGATTTGATAACGTTGTTATTAAATCCTCCGCAAAGCCCTCTATTGGAAGTTATACCAACAATAAGCACATTTTCAACAGTTCTTTGGTCGGAAAAAGCTCCATCCATACTATCTAAACCTGCACTAATGTTTGATATAATTTCTTGCATTTTATTAGAATAGGGACGCATTTGAACAACAGCATCTTGGGCTTTTCTTAGTTTAGCCGCAGAAACCATTTTCATTGCTGATGTAATCTGTTTTGTTGAATTTACAGATACAATTCTATTTCTAATTTCTTTTAAGTTTGCCATTTATTAGTTCAATGTTTGAAGTTTAAGGTTTGAGGTTAATGTATCGATATGTAAATGACTAATCTCTAACACCTAATCCCTAAGTCCTATTTATATTTAGCAGTTAATTCAGCACAAGCTTTATCTAAAACAGAAGTGATGCTATCATCAAACTTTCCTGCTTTTAATAAATCTAGGGTATCTCTGTGTTTGTTGTTTAAGAAGCTAATAAATTCTGCTTCGAATTCTTTTACTTTATTAACAGGAACAGCATTAATTAATCCTTTTGTTCCAACATAAATAATAGCAATTTGATCTTCAACAGTAAAAGGAGTATGTTCTGCTTGTTTTAAGATTTCAACATTTCTCTTTCCTTTGTTTAATACAGACATTGTTGCAGCATCAAGGTCGGAACCGAATTTAGCAAATGCTTCTAACTCTCTGTACTGAGCTTGATCTAATTTTAATGTTCCTGCTACTTTTTTCATTGATTTAATTTGAGCGTTACCACCAACACGAGATACAGAAATACCTACGTTAATTGCCGGACGAACACCTTGGTTAAATAAATCAGATTCTAAGAAAATTTGACCATCGGTAATAGAAATTACGTTGGTTGGGATATATGCAGAAACGTCACCTGCTTGAGTTTCGATAATTGGCAATGCCGTTAAAGAACCGCCACCTTTTACTAAAGGTCTGATAGATTCAGGTAAATCGTTCATTTCTTGAGCAATACTATCAACATTAATAATTTTAGCTGCTCTTTCTAATAATCTTGAGTGAAGGTAGAATACATCACCAGGGTAAGCCTCACGTCCTGGTGGTCTTCTTAATAATAAAGAAACCTCTCTATATGCAACAGCTTGTTTAGATAAATCATCATAAACGATAAGTGCTGGTCTTCCTGTATCTCTAAAAAACTCTCCGATTGCAGCACCTGCAAATGGAGCGTAGAATTGCATTGGAGTAGGATCTGAAGCATTTGCAGCAACAATTACTGTATATTTCATTGCTCCAGCATTTTCTAACGTTTGTACAATGTTAGCAACCGTAGATCCTTTTTGACCAACAGCTACATAAATACAGAATACAGGTTCTCCTCTATCGTAAAATTCTTTTTGGTTAATGATGGCATCAATAGCAACAGAAGTTTTTCCTGTTTGACGGTCACCAATAATTAACTCTCTTTGACCTCTACCAATTGGAATCATCGCATCAATAGCTTTAATTCCTGTTTGCATTGGCTCAGCAACTGGCTCTCTGTAAATTACACCTGGAGCTTTTCTTTCAATAGGCATTTCATAAGTATCTCCTTCAATAGGACCTTTTCCATCAATTGGAGTTCCTAAGGTATCAACTACTCTACCTAACATTCCTTCACCTACATTAATAGAAGCAATTCTGTTAGTTCTTTTAACGTTATCTCCTTCTTTAAGTCCTTCAGAAGAACCTAACAATACAGCTCCTACGTTGTCTTCCTCAAGGTTAAGTACAATTGCAGAAAGTCCGTTATCAAATTCAATAAGCTCACCTGCTTGAACGCTAGATAAACCATAAATTCTAACAATACCGTCACCTACTTGAAGTACTGTACCTACTTCTTCAAGTTGAGTTTCTGTTTTGAATCCGGCTAATTGTTGTCTTAAGATTGCTGATACTTCAGCTGGTTTTACTTCGGCCATTTTATATTATTTTATCGTTATTATAGTTTTTAAAATTCTTTTATATAAGGGTTTTCATCAAATTCCATCTCTAAGTTTAAGAGTTTTCTTCTGATGCTTTCATCTAGTTGTTTATCTTCTACACGTAAAATCAGACCTCCAATTATATCTTTATTAACAACTTCTTCTAACTCTATTGTAGCTTTTTCAGTTTTATTAATTTGAGCAATAATACTTTGTTTTTGCTCGGCAGAAAGTGGAACTGCAGTAGTTACTTTTGCTATTTTAATATTATGATGTTTTTTGTATAAGCTAATAAAAGAAACCGCAATTGCATAAAGGATTGACTCTCTTTTTTTTCTTAAAATAATTTCTATGAAAGTTTTAGTTATTTCAGAACTAAATGAACTATAGAAAACTTCTGTAATTATTGCTTTTTTCTTATCGCCTCTAACGATAGGGCTTTTAAGTAGAGTAATAAAATCTGGATTTTCATTACAAACTTCAGTAATTAAAGACATATCTTTAATTAAAGCCTCTAAAGCTTTTTGTTCTATTCCTAAGTCTAGTAAAGACTTAGCATATCTTGATGCTACTTTTGAGTCTAACATTATCAATATTAATTTAATTGAATATCATCAACCACACTACTAATCATAGAAGATTGTTTAGCTTCTGAAGAAAGTTCTTGTTTTAATATTTTTTCTGCAATTTCAATAGATAAAACAGCTACTTGATTTTTTAGTTCGGTAACAGCAGCCATTTTTTCATGCTGAATACTTTCTCTTGCAGAAGCAATAATTCTATCTGCATCTTCACCAGCTTTAGCTTTAGCCTCAGCAATAATTTTATCTTTTAAAGTACGAGCTTCTTTTAACATTTCGTCTCTTTCTGCACGAGCTTCTTTTAACAAATCTTCATTAGCAGATTGTAACTGAGCCATTTCTTTTTTGGCGTCTTCAGCTTTATTTAACGCTTCTTCAATAGATTGTTCTCTTTGTTTAACGGCATTTAGAATTGGTTTCCATGCAAATTTTGCTAGTAAAAACAACAAAATACAAAACACAATTGTTGTCCAAACAATAAGACCTAAATCGGGGGTTACTAAAGGATTGTCCATTTTATTATTAAATTTTGTTTATGATAATTTTTTTATTTTTTGTTTTAAAAACAACTTGCAACCAATCGTTGCAAGTTGTTTTTGTTGTTTTTAAAGCCCCATAAGACCAACAACAACACCGAAAAGAGCAACACCCTCTACAAGGGCAGCTGCAATAATCATTGCTGTTTGAATCTTAGATGTAGCTTCAGGTTGTCTTGCTATAGCGTCCATTGCTGAACCACCAATTCTACCGATACCTAATCCGGCACCGATAACTGCTAAACCTGCTCCAATTGCTGCGTACATAATCTAATTATATTTAGTTAAACAAAAAATTACTTATTAATGGTGCTCATGTTCTGCTACTGCTGTGCCTATAAACAAAGCAGACAACATAGTAAATACATAAGCTTGTAAAAATGCTACTAACAACTCCAACACAGAAATAAACAGTGTAAACGGAACTGAAACAGCACTCATGCCTACATTTTTAAAAATAAAAATTAAGGATATTAAACTCAATACAACAATATGACCTGCTGTAATATTAGCAAACAAACGAATCATTAACGCAAAAGGCTTGGTTAATACTCCTACTAATTCTATTGGTGCTAATAATAATTTTACTGGCCATGGTGCTCCTGGCATCCAAAAAATATGACCCCAATAATCTTTATTTCCGTTAATATTGGTAATAATTAAAGTAAAAGAAGCTAACACTAATGTTACAGCTATGTTTCCTGTAACATTTGCTCCTCCTGGCATCCAAGGAATTAAACCTAATAAATTATTAAACCAAATAAAGAAAAATGCGGTTAATAAAAACGGAACAAATTTTAAATGTTTTTTCTCTCCTATATTTACTAAGGCTATTTCATCTCTAACAAAAATAATAAGTGGCTCCATAAAAGAAGCAATTCCTTTTGGAGCTTTATTTGGGTTTTTCTTATAAAATCCTGCTACTCTAAAAAACACTAACAAGATAATTAACACTGAAACCAACATTGCAAATACATTTTTTGTGATAGAAACGTCTATTGGTTTAACTGCGTTAGTAAGATGGTGTTCTTCATCAAACTTAGCTTCTGTCTCCCCAGCATTTAATTGGTAAATTTTTTCGTGATTTTTTACGAAATTCATTCCGTTTTTCTCTACTACATAAGTACCGTCATCATTATGATGAAACGAACTAGACATAAAAGTAACCAACCCATTATCTGTCCACAATATCACTGGAAGAGGTACTGAAACATCTCCAAACAGATGCCACTCATGAGCATCAGAGATATGATGCATAATTACAGGAACGGGGTTAAATTTCTCAGATTCTTCAGAAGAATGATTATTTTCTGCAAAAATATTACCTGCAGTTGCGATGGTAAGAATTGCAAGTAAAATCGACTTGTAAGCTAATTTTTTCAACATATTTTTTCTTGTTCAATGCCTTCTTAAAACGGTTTGCAAATGTATATGAATTATTTATTTTGGCAATGATTTTTTTACATTTATTTCATCAAAAAAAACATGATTTTCATCATGTTTTCAACTACTTGTGTAATTGTTTGAAAATAAATTTATTAAGAAGTTTTTTTTATCATTTTTAAGAGTAAAACAACTTCAATAATAAGGTATAAAAAAAAGGCTACGAAAAAATGAACAATTAACAGTTTTAATTCGGGTTTTTTTTGAGTTATGAGGGGATATAGAAAGTAAATACTTAATCCCATTTTTAGCAAAACAGAAAATAAATAAAGGAATCCGGTATATAAAGGAAGTTTTTGATGTAAAAGCCATAAAAAATTTACTATAAAAAAGGTAATTACAAATAAAAACACATGAGCTTTATATAAAAAAGCAACTAACCACTCTAAAGAAAACCATAGTTCTACAACAAATAAATAAGCTGCGTAAAACAAAAGTCCGAAACCTAAGAGGTATAAATTATTTTTTATCAGTATCATCTTCTTTTCCTATGGAAACAACTTCTTTAATAACAAGATATAGTGCTATAGCTATTGATAATAGTGCTAATATTAATGTAAAATAGGGTTTAGATGTCTTGTATTTTTCATCAAGTAGATGTCCTGCCCAACTTCCTAAACCTATAATTGCTCCCATTTGGATAGCAATACCTGAGAATTTTAAATATGTATTATACTGCTGCCGCTTCTTGGTGGACTTCTTTTTTTGCTCCATTAAGTTGAGTATTGTTTCCGTTGCCCATGTTACAAGTTCCTGAGAAGTTTGCTCCTGGTTCAATAGAAAGCTTTTTGGTATTGATTTCACCAACTATGTTTGCTGTTGATTTTAATTGTAGCAACTCTTCTACATATATTTTAGCTTTTATATTTCCAGAAACATCGGCATTTTTGCACGTAACTTCTCCTTCTATTACTCCTGAATTACCAACTACTAATTTTCCTCGAGAAACTAATGTTCCGTTTAGAGTTCCATCTATACGAATATCTCCTGCACAATTAATGGTTCCAGTTATTTCAGTTCCTTTCTGAATAATATTAATTTCTGGATTTGTTACATCTTGCATTTTAGCCATTTTATTGGAGTTTTTGGTAAACATTATACTTTTTATTAAAAGAGTTCAAAATTAAAGGAATATTTCTAAGTTTCCAATAAATATTCTATTGGTGTATTTAAAAAAGATTAATTATTTAGACTTACATCAAAGTTTTTCTTGAAAAAATTTAAATAATAAGGGATATCTTTATCTTTATAAAACAAGTTAAAGTTATCGTTTGATATAATAAATGTAGGGTATTCTTTAGCGTTTAATTCTTGTAAGGAGGTTTTGTTCAGTATAAGTGCTTTATAGTAGTTTATCACTTTTTCATACCCTTTAATAGGTTTTATAATAATTATCTGGCTTTTTGTATCCAGAAATATGCTTTTCACTGGTTCAAAAGTGAGTTCACTAAAATTATTTCTATTAAAATCTACTACTTTATTTTTGTAAGTATTAAGTTGTTTGTCTGTATTTGGAACAACAATTACAACTATAAAATCAGTATCAAAAGTATGTTTATAGGGAATTTCTTTTTCTACTTCAAAATCTATTTTAACACCCTCTTTCATCATTTTTAGAATTTTAACTGCTTCTGGCTTCGATTTAGATTCTGGATGGTTTTCAATAAATGTCTCTAATGCTACTTTAAAGGTATCTCTTGGCATGGTATGTCCTATTGACAAAGCTGCTAAAAAATCAAATTTATCTTGTATATGATTTTCTGCAAAAATAGTATTTGCCCTTTCGCACCGCAAAATAACCTTATCAAAATGCTTGTCTTTAAAAAGTTCGAAAACAATGGCGTAATAGTTATCTACTCTCCGCCTGTTTTCTCTAGTAACCTGATTATAGGTAGGGTCTAGAATTAGTTTTGCGTATTCGCTTTCTGGAAAATTTTTAAGTACTAAATTTTTATATTTTTTTTCCATTTCATCGTCTTTAATAAGCAAACTAATCCTGTAAAGATTAAACCAAGATGGTAGTAAATAACTTGAGGTATCATAATCTAAAATCAATCTTTCAAAAGATTTTACGGAGTGCGGGTAGTCTTGAAAATCTTCTTTATAAATATTTCCTAATGCAAAGAGTGCCTCAATAATTTTATTATGAGATGCTATCATTTTTGTTTCGGTTAAAGGTAAAAACTGAAGGTAATATTCGGGAGTAGTTTTTTCATTTACTTTAGTTCCACTAGTATCTGTTTTAGAAGTATCATTTTCGTTTGCTAAGGATTCATCATCGGGAATTAAACTTTCTTTATTGGTTCTTCTCCAGTTATCTTCTAATTTTCTATCGCCCCATTTTTTTCTAAAATCTGAAAAGCCAAACCCTAAGGTGTTTTGATTGTAAAAATACCATTCTCCTTTGTTTGTTCTGCCTCCAGGAGTTGTGTTTTCCATAAAATCAACACTTGTATTGTTTTCTGCTAATTCTTTTTCTCGCTCTTCTTTTTCTGCTTTGGCAATTAATTCATCTATTACTTTTGTTCTAAAATTAATATCGGTAGCCATTCGTTGTAAACTATCTTGTTCTTGAACAACTACAATGTGCGAAGCCAATTTTTTTAGTGCTTTTGTTCTAATTTCTATTTTTTCGTAATCTTTATATTCTTTTGGCAACACCGTTAAGCAGCTATCATAATAGTTAAATGATTTTAAGTAGTTGGGGATGTCGTAATAATATTGCCCTAGCCGAAGGTATGTTATTGCTTTTTGTTTGGTGTTAGAGGTGCTGTAAGCGGCTGATTTTGCAAGGTATTCTATTGCTAACGAATCTTTTTCTTCTTTAAAAGCAATATCAGCTAAAGCGTAATATATCTGATCTTTATAATCTTCATTTTTCTTATCTTTTAGCATTTTTCTTAGCATTTTTTTAATACTACTTTGTCCTTCTCCTTCAGTATTAAAAGCTAAAGCTCTACTTATTTTAGCGTTAAAAAGCATTTCGTATTCAGGCTTCAATTTTATTACTTTACTAAAATAAATAGAAGCTTGTTCAAACTCTTTTTGTTTTAGCCAAAGCTGAGCCAACACGTAATTAAATCTTATTTTATTGTGTTTTTTTCTGGTAGTTTCCAATGCTTTTTCAAGATGTTTTATAGCTTCTTCTCTGTTGTTTACACGAATATAATAATCTGTAAAAACTGCATTAAAATCGCTACTAAATTGTTTAGGCACTCCTTTTTTCTCTTCTAATTTTTTTAGAATAGCTTCGGCTTTTTTTAATTCATTTAATTCTAAATGAGTTCTTGCTAACCATATTAATGCTTCATACCCTGATGGTTTTTTATTATAAGCTTTAGCTACGTATTCAAAAACTTCTATAGCAATATAAAATTCTTGTTTATAAAAACGAGCTTTCCCCATTAACAAATAGGAGTCATCAATCCACCTTACGTGTTCTTCATTTTTAATATAAATAGAATGTCTATCTATTACATTGGTGGTTTTATCTATTACCCTTTCCATATTAGGGTACATACTTTTAGATTTGGTTTCGTCTGGATAAATAAACAGGGGAATAAGTTCAGAAAAATCATCTCTATGTTCTTCTCTAAGCTTTTTCACATCTGCTTTTAAAATTTCACGAGCATTAAAATAACCATTATACCTTGCTGTAGTATTATGATAAGCTCTTCTGGTAAAAGTATTTTTTTTTCTCGAACAAGAAGCAAGCACAAATAGTAGTGCAAATGATATTAATATGACTTTGTTTAACTTCAAAAAAATAAATTTTGTGTTGTATAACTACAAAATACAGTGTTTAGTATAAAAACATGCGAAGGTACTCAAATTTAAATAGTCTGCACTGCTACAAAAGTGCTATTTTTATTTGGAGTTGATAAATATTTCTCAATTCATTTTTATTATTACTTCATTTAAAAGTATATTTGTTACCTCTTAAAAGTAGCAAATTATTTATGGAAAATTACATTGTTTCAGCTAGAAAATACAGACCAGTAACTTTTGATACTGTAGTTGGGCAACATTCCATAACTTCTACTTTAAAAAACGCCATAAAAACAGCACATTTAGCACAAGCATTTCTTTTTTGTGGGCCACGAGGAGTAGGAAAAACTACTTGTGCAAGAATTTTAGCCAAAACCATTAACTGTTTTAATATTACTCAAAACATTGAGGCGTGCGATGAATGTGAATCATGTAAATCTTTTAATGAAGGACATTCTTTAAATGTGTATGAACTCGATGCTGCATCTAACAACTCTGTTGATGACATTAGAGCTTTAATAGATCAGGTAAGGTTTGCTCCTCAACTTGGCACACATAAAGTATATATTATTGACGAGGTACACATGTTATCTCAGGCTGCTTTTAATGCTTTTTTAAAAACATTAGAAGAACCTCCAAAGCATGCTATTTTTATATTAGCTACTACCGAAAAACACAAAATTATCCCAACAATTTTATCTCGTTGTCAGGTTTTTGATTTTAGTAGAATACAAATTGAAGATATTGCCAACCATTTAGCACAAATTGCCGAGAAAGAAACTATTGAAGCTGAAAAAGAAGGTTTACATATTATCGCTCAAAAGGCAGATGGAGCGTTAAGAGATGCTCTTTCTATGTTCGACCAAATTGTTAGTTTTTCGGGAAATAAAATAACCTATCAGGATGTAATTGATAACCTTAATATTTTAGATTACGATTATTACTTTAAAATTACCGATGCTATTATTACTAACGATATTTCTAATTCTCTTTTAATTTTTAATGAAATATTAAATAATGGTTTTGATGGGCATAACTTCATTAACGGATTATCTGAACATTTAAGAAACCTATTGGTTTGCCAAGACAATGCAACGGTTAATTTATTAGAAGTAGGTCCTTCTATTAAGGAAAAGTACTTAGAGCAATCTAAAAAAATAAATCTTAATGATTTAATTTCGTTTTTATCCATTACCTCCCAAACAGACACTACTTACAAGAGCAGTAAAAATAAACGGCTTTTAGTAGAAGTAATGTTAATGCAACTATGCAGTAGAAACTACTCGCAAGACGAAAAAAAAAAGCCCATAATTAAGCTCCCTTTTTCTAACAATAAAGAACTGATAAAAGCTATTGAAAAGCATGAGGGCGTTGTTGTTCAACCTAAAAAAGAACAAGCTAAACCAACACCAATAACTAGTAATGATTCAACTATTTCCCTAAGCAATACTGAAACTCCTGCGGTTGAAGAAAAAAAAGTGACTTATAGTCAGCAATTAGGTAGTTTTCAATTATCTGGAACTATTTCTATAAAAGAACAACTTGCCGACAAAGAAAACGCTGGCAAAAAAGAAGATACTTCAGAAAAACCTACCGCACCTTTTACGGAAGAAGCTTTCTTAGCTCAGTGGAAAATTTATAAGGACAAACTGTTGGCTGATGGTCAGATTATGTTTGCTTCAGCTTTTGAAAATGCTCCTGAAATTGAAGGAGCACTGATAAAAGTTATTGTAGAAAACAAAGCTATAGTGGATGAGTTTACAGCTCAAAAACCTGATATTTTAGACTTTTTTAGAGCTACTCTAAACAATTATAATATTGATTTTGAATTGACCATCAACAAAGACAAAGCCAATAAAAAAGCGTTCACTCCCGAAGAAAAGTTTGAAAAAATGTCGGAGAAAAACCCTGTCTTAAAACTATTAAGAGATAGGTTAGATTTAGAGGTTGGATATTAAATATATTATAACTAAATATACCCTAATATTTTATAAGTAATAAACCCTACCCATTCGTGTAAAAGTGTTTCCCACTTAGCAATAGTATAAGTATCGGGTAGAAACAGGTGGTCAAAAATAAACTTTCTTTTTCCGGCATAGTGATCTACACTAAAAGGAGTAACTGCAACACCCACTTTTTGAAAGCAACGTTTGGCTCGTGGCATGTGATAGCCCGATGTTACCAACAAAAACTTTCCATCAGCAAAATCTTTATTTAAAATTTTAGCAGTATTTACTGCATTTTCTCGGGTATTTTTTGATTCTTTTTCAATAATTATATCTTCCATTGGCACACCAATATTAGCTAAAAATCCAGCCATTATTACACCCTCTTTTTCATCTGGATTGGCAATACTTCCAGAACCACCTACCAACATAATTTTTTTTACTTTTCCTGTTTTATACAACTTCAATCCGTGTAAAAATCGGTCTGTTGATGCATGAAAACCTTCTAATCCGTTTTCATCATCAAAAGAAGTGAAACCGCCCAACACAACAACAACATCATAGGTTTCAGAAATTTCATCATACGTTGGATTTCGCTCTTCGTACCAACGAAAAGCTTCATCATTTATAAACGGATTAGCAAAAAAGTAGAGTAAAGAACACGTTATTATCAACAAGGTTTTCTTTCGCTTGGCAGATTTAGTTAATAATGCCCAAAGCAATAAGGCAATCGCCCAAATTAATGGAGAAATTAAAAAGTGTAGTATTTTAGATAGGATGAAAAACATTTCAAGTTTGATGTTTGATGTTTATTTATTCAAAATTTCTATTTTTTTTGCGATGAGCTAACACTCAACGCTATTAAATATGGCTCCTTCGGAGCTTTAAAGTTTCTTATTTATAGTAAATCAATCTCTAATCTCTAATCTCTAATCTATAATCTCTAATTTCTAATTTCTAATCGTTAATTTACCTAGCTCTTCCCGGGTTTTCTTTTATAAAAGCTTTCCATCCTGAATAACCTTTTTCGCCAACAGGTTTTCCCATCTGAAAATAATGACACACAGCTACTGCCAATCCATCGGAGGCATCTAAATGTGTAGGTATCGTTTTAATTTTTAGCAACGAAACCAACATTCCAGCAACTTGCTCTTTAGAAGCTGTTCCCTTACCGGTAATAGATTGCTTAATTTTTTTTGGTGAATATTCTGTTACTGGAATTTCTCTCGACAACGCCACCGCAATTGAAACTCCCTGTGCTCTTCCCAACTTCAACATCGATTGCGGATTTTTACCCATAAATGGTGCTTCAATAGCTACTTCATCGGGTTTATATTCATCAATAAGGTAATTGGTTCGCTCAAAAATCTTCTTCAACTTCATAAAATGGGTGTCTATTTTAGTTAAATTGATAGAACCCATTGCCAATAAACTCATTTTGTTATTTTTGATGTGAATTACACCATAACCCATAATTGTGGTTCCGGGGTCTATTCCTAATATTATCTTATCTTTAACCAATTTTTGCTAGCTGTATTGAATTCACATAAAAAATCATACAAATATATCAATTTACTTGCTAGGATAATTATTGGCATTGCAGCACTTATTTACATTTATTTCCGATTAAAAGATGATATTGACGGACACCTTGCTTCATTTTCTATTTTAACTACCGAAAATTATATTTTGCTACTTATTGCTTTATTATTAATGCCTGTAAATTGGGGTATAGAAGCTTTTAAATGGCAATTTATTATCCGAAAATTTGAAAACATTCCTTTTATAAAAGCTTTAAAGCATGTATTTGCAGGCATCACTATTGGACTAGCAACTCCCAACAGAATTGGAGAAATTCCCGCCAGAGTTTATTTGCTCGATAATAAAACTCAACTAACCGGCTTAATTGGCGTTACGTTTTTAGCTTCTTTTAGTCAGGTTATCATTACTTTTTTAGGTGGATTTGCTGCTGTTATTTTACTAAAAGAAAATACCATAATAAAAAACCATTTTATTTTATGGACGATACTCGGAACGATCATAACCGTATTGTTATTTCTTGTTTATTTCTACTCTAAATTCGTATTGACTTTCATTCAAAAAACACCCTTTTTAAACAAGAAAAAGTGGCTGGAAAAATTCAGTTTTTTAAGCACTCAAGAAAAAAGTACAGTATTATTTTTTAGTTTGGTGAGGTATCTTGTATTTGTAATTCAATTTTACTTGGTACTCACCGCTTTTCATATTCCGATAAACAATATTGCGGCATTTAGTTTAATCCCTTTATTTTTTGTAATTAGCTCTTTTATCCCCACTTTTGTTATTTCCGAAATTGCCGTAAGAGGCTCTGTTGCTTTAGTTGTTTTTAGCTCAGTTTCTACCGATAGTTTATTAATTATTAGTGCTGCTGTAAGTTTGTGGATAATTAATGTAGCTTTGCCTTCAATTATAGGAATTACTGGATTACGACAACTCAAATTTTAGCTTGCAAAATTTAATTTTATACCTGATCGTCTTTACTTCTGCCATTTACTTTTTGTCGATGGTCTATATCATTATAGGTTGGTTGAAGCAGCAAAAAAAAGCAACTTTTCAGCAAACAATTCACCCTCAACATAAAATTTCGGTAGTGATAGCTTTTAGGAATGAAAGCGAAAATATTATTACCTGTCTTGCTGCTTTAGAAAAACAGCTTTTCAGTACTAATTTATTTGAAGTTATTTTGGTAAACGACCATTCTGAAGATGATAGTATTAAACAAATTGAAGAGTATCAAACAAGGAGTAAAATAAGCATTCAGCTACTTCATTTAAGTTCCGAACATGGTAAAAAATCAGCTTTACAATATGGAATTGAAAATGCAAAATATGAAATTATTGCTTCTACAGATGCCGATTGTGAAGTTCCTGAAAATTGGCTTTCATACATAAATCAATTATTTAGTAATAATGAAACGGCCATGATGCTTGGTCCGGTAGGTTTTAAAGAACAAACTTCTAGTAATTTATTGTTAGATAGCTTTCAGGAATTAGATTTCTTAGCCATGCAAGTCCTTACTTTTGGATCTTTAGGAAATAAGCTTCCAATTTTAAACAACGGTGCCAACATTGCTTACAAAAAAGCAGTTTTTGAAAATGTGAATGGTTTTGATAAGCACAAAACTCCTTCGGGTGATGATGTTTTTCTGTTGGAAAAATTTATTGACCAACAACAAGTAATTAATGGTATTCTAGATGAAAAATTTATTGTTAAAACGGATAAAACCTCAACATTTTCGGCTTTTATCCAACAACGATTAAGGTGGGCATCGAAAGCAAAAAAGTACAAAAACAGTAATTTAATATATTTTAGTTCAATTGTTTACATTTCTAATCTTATTCAGCTTTTAATCTATGCTGAAATATTGTTGGTCGATAGTTTTAGGGTTGTTGGTATAATCTTACTCACTTCTAAATGGCTTATTGATTTTATATTACTATATTTGGCTGCAAACTTTTTTAATAAGAAAAAACATCTTGTTCTTTTTGTATTTGTAGAGCTTATTTATCCTATATATATTGTGTTTATAGGGCTGTTGGCATTAATTACAAATTTCAAATGGAAAGGAAGAAGGTATTATGAGTAACAAAAAAAACATCACCAAATCGAAGTCGTTGAGCAAAATGGCTTGGCAAAGGCTTAAAAGAAACAAGCTTTCAGTTTTTGGTATGTTTATTATTTTTGTCGCAGCAATGATTGCTATTTTAGGCCCTATGGCTCGTCCAGATAATACGCCAAAAGCAAACGACCAAACCTTAGAATTAACCACAAAAAAACCAGGATTTACCATTGATTTATTAAAAATTAAGAAAAACAGAAAACCCATTAATCAAACATGGTGGTCTAAATTTTCTGATGGAGTTGAAAACACTTATCAAGTAATTCCTGTTTATGATTATAGTTATGAAGGGACTAAAATTATTGTAGAAAAATACACTGGAGGCGATGTAAACAATGGTCCTATTGTAAAATTAGATTTAGCAGATATTGTTTTTGCTTTATCTAACGAAGAAATTAAAGAAAATAACGGTGAATTAGAATTTTACACCCATGAAGATGGTAAAAAAAACATGACCATTGAAGAACTTCAAAAAGAAATTAAATCCAACAATATTGTAAGAAAAACTTACTATTTAGGCACCGACAAATATGGCAGAGACTTACTGAGCAGACTAATGGCTGGGACATGGATTTCGCTTTCTGTAGGGTTTATTTCTGTGTTTATCTCATTAGTAATTGGAATAACTTTGGGAGCCATTGGTGGTTATTTTAGAGGTTGGGTAGATGATGTTATTATTTGGGTTATTAATGTAGTTTGGTCTATTCCTACTTTATTATTAGTTATTGCTATTACACTGGCTCTGGGCAAAGGACACTGGCAAGTATTTATAGCTGTGGGATTAACCATGTGGGTGGAAGTAGCTCGTGTGGTACGTGGACAGGTACTTAGTTTAAGAGAAAAAGAATTTGTTGAAGCAGGAAGAGCCTTAGGTTTTACTAATTTTAGGATTATTTCCGGACATATAGTTCCTAATGTATTGGGCCCTGTAATTGTTATTTCTGCCATCAATTTTGCTGCTGCTATTTTGGTTGAAGCCGGATTAAGTTTTATCGGCATTGGTGCTCAGCCACCACAAGCTACTTGGGGAAAAATTATTGCCGAACACAAAGGATACATTATTACAGGTAATGCTTATTTAGCTGCTTTCCCTGGAATTGCCATTGTACTAATGGTATTAGCATTTATCTTAGTTGGAAATGGACTGAGAGATGCTTTAGACTCTAAAACAGTGGATGATTTACCTGTGGTTTGATTTTAACACTTATCTATTTTCCCACATCAAATTTTACATGCCCGTTTTTCTTAACAAAATAAGCATCAAAAGTAGCTTTGGTAATTTGTATAGTTTCTCCCTGATGTTCAATTATCATATTATTGAAATTAAAATCTCGACTATTGATAAATGGTTGATTGTTGCTTTCGTAAGTATCGTTGTGCAACCTGCCAAAAATCATTACCATTTTTGATGGTAAAACGACTTTAACTATTGCCGGATTTTCATCCAAATCGCTTAGTTCAATTTTATTCTCCCATTGTATTTTACTTGATTTAGATAATTGATAAGCATCTGGAATGTTAGTGAAAATTCCAAAAAAATTGCCTTCATCTAATTCTTTTAACTCATACGTAATGGTAATTGGATCATCAGTTTTGTTGCCTACTGTAAAATATTCAACCCACGAACATCCTGAAATCAACAAAACAGGAATAATGAATGTATATCTTATGAATTTACGCATCTTAAAAAATTAACAAACAACTTACAAAAATGATTAATCCGACCAACATTAAAAACAAAGTGTAAGGCAATATTTCTTTGGCTTTTAGTCCGGTAATACCCAGCAATGGCAACGCCCAAAAAGGTTGTAACATATTGGTAAGCTGATCTCCGTAAGCTAATGCTAAAATACTTTTGGGTAAACTTACACCTATTTCTTGAGCTGCCTGTACAATTATTGGTCCTTGCACAGCCCATTGCCCACCTCCACTTGGCACAAAAACATTGATTAAACCAGCACTAAAAAAAGTATAAATAGGATACGTTACTGTATTGGATATGGAAACAAAAAAATCAGCAATATCAGCTATTAACCCACTGTTTTTCATCATCCCCATTATTCCGAAATACAATGGAAATTGAATTAAAATTCCTGCTGCTCCTAAAATAGCTTCATCTAAAGCCTTTAAAAATGCTGTAAAATTTTTGTGAAGCGTTATTCCCAATGCTAATAAAAGCATATTAATATTATTGGGAGTAAAAAAATCTAACACATTAAAATGGTGTACCATTACAATTTTAACAGCTAGGTAACACAATATTGCTCCTCCAAAAAACAAGGAAAATATGCGGGAATAATCTAGTTTTTCAGCTCCTTCAAGATGCGTAAAATCTACTGTTTCTAATTCATTATTTTGGTTGGATATTAGCGAAAATGGAGCTGATTTGGATTTTTTCCCTAACCAAAACATGGCAAGCGGCAACATCACAATTACCATCAACATTACTACAATATTCATGGGCGACCAAATCGTTTCAGCATAAGAAATTTTCTCTGGCAAAGCAGCTAATTGAGCTTCATTAAAAATCCCTGTCATCATATCTTTTATATGATTATCTTCTGCTACTTTTGCTAATGATGAACCTGACAAGCCGCCATGCCAAACCATTAAGCCGGAATAACCTGCTGCTCCAATTAACGGATAATTTATAGAAAGTTGATGCTGTTTTGCATACTCACCTACCTTTCTGGCAAAAATAGCCCCGAAAATTAATCCCAATCCCCAATTGAATAAACTTACTAAAACCGTTAACAATGTTACTAAAAAAGCGGCTTTAGCTGTGGTAGTACAATGTTTTACCACCATTAAAATTAAATTATTAAATGGTTTTGTTAATGCCAATATGTGTCCCAACACCAACATCAGCATCATTTGAACAGCAAAAACTAACAATCCGT
>JAVVER010000072.1:0-17258 GCA_032251145.1 Vicingaceae bacterium
TCGATAATTTTGAACTTATTGACGGCCCTGATGTAGGCGTGGTCGCTTATATTGACCCTGTTTTAAATGGTTGTCTATATGATTCTACTCAACAAATTACAGTTAGAGTATTCAATTGGGGTTGTGCTCCAATTAGCAATGTTGCAATTCAGTCGGATATTACTGGTGTGCTAAATACTACTTTAACTGGAACAATTCCTGGCCCTATTCCTGGTGGTGGTTCGGTAAACTATACCTTCCCAACAACTATCAATATGCAAAATATAGGAACATATAACTTTTCTACATTTACATTGTTAGCTGGAGATTTTAATAACTCTAACGATACGCTGCAAACTAGCTTGTCTGTTACACAACCCATCATAAGCACTTATCCTTATTTTGAAAACTTTAATAGTGGGAATGCCTTTTGGATTGCTTCAGGTCAAAACCCACCATTAAATGATGGCCGAAACTTTGTGTTGGGCAATATGCCTTACCTAGGTGGTCCTGCTGGTAATGGTGATAGTTGGTATATAGAAACAAATACTACTAATGTAGGCACCCAAATTTGGGTAGAAAGCCCTGTTTTTGATTTTACTAACCTTCTAAACCCGCAACTTAGTTTTGACATCAAACACAGCTTACATTCTTCGGATTGGGTAAGAGTGGAATACAGTACAAATGGAGGCACTAATTGGGCTACGCTCGGTAATGGCCCTTCACCCACTTGGTATAACCAAACTACCGGCTGGTGGAACTCTCAAGCTAGCCCTGTTGCTAATTGGACTAGAATGGAAAGAGATTTATGTACTTTAGCTGGACAAAGCTGCGTGAAATTTAGAGTGTTGGCTCGTCCTTTTTATGGCTTGCCTACCTACCCTAATTGGTACAATTTTGCTTTTGACAACTTCCATATTACCGACACGCCTTTAGATGCGGCACTTACTTTAGTGGCTAGTTGTTGGGGAAGCGAGTATGAAATTGAAGCTACTGTTACCAATAATGCCTTACCATGTACCGCTACGCCTGTTTTAAATAGTTTTGACATTACATATAGTATTGATGGCGGAACACCTGTAACTGTATCATTTACTGGGCAAAATATTGCTGGTGGTACTTCTGAAACAGTAGTTTTAACTAATACTACAATTCCTAACAACAATAGTTCTGTAGTAGCTTGGATTAATTTCCCAAATTCATTTAACGACCAAATTTTTCAAAATGATACTGCTTATGGTTTTGCAGTTAATTGGCCTAACTGTAATGATCATTGTAGTAATGCTATTGATTTAGGCTTAGGCACAACAACCGCTACCCAAACAAGTAATGCTACGGTTAATTTAAGTGAAGAACCTGCTTTTACTGGCTGTGGAGGTATCACACTTGAAAACACCGTGTGGTATCAGTTTACAACGAATAGCAGTGGAGATAGTGTTACCATTATTTTCGATAACCAAGTTTGTTCTCCTTCTCAAAATGGAATACAAGTTTCTATAGTACAAGCTACAGTGAGTTGCGACCCGATGACTTACACAGAAATTTTCTGCTCTGCAAGCAATGATACTACTGCTTTTCAGTTTGGACCTGTTCTACTCCCCCCAAACACTACTTATTACATTGCTGTTGATGGTTTTGCAGGTAGCGATTGTAATTTTGATATAACTATAGAAGGAGCTGTTAACCCTCCATTACCAATAGAATTAATATCTTTTGATGCAACATGTGCTCCGACAAACGGTGCTGTAGATTTAAAATGGTTATCGGCTTCCGAAATAAACAACGATTTTTATACCCTCGAAAGAAGCTACGATGCTATTAGTTTTGAAATTGTTGCCACTATAAAAGGTGCAGGAAACAGCAACAACATTAATTCTTACTTTTTTAGAGATATGAATGCTTTAGATGGTGTTTCTTATTACCGATTAAAACAAACCGACTTTAATGGAAATTTTGAGTATTTTAATATAGTTGCAGTAAATTGTACTAGTAGTAATAATGGCATTTCTATTTATCCAAATCCTGCAAATAATGAATTTACAATACAACTAGAAGGTGAAAAAGGAAATGAAATTAGTATCGAAATGTACAATAGTATAGGTCAACAAGTGATGAGCAGAAACTTCATTTTACAGCAAAAATTCTTTTCGGAGCAAATTGATGTAAATGAATTTGATCAAGGTATTTATTTTGTGAACATTAAACTAAACGACTCTTTAAGTTCTAAAAAACTCATTATCAATAAATAGAGTCAAAAATTTCTTTGATAGAAGGATAAGTATTATTCAGCACTATCTCTTTAATTTCATCCGAAGTCATCCAACGGGCATCAGTAATATTTTCTTCTTTTTGAGGAATTAATTCAGAACAATCCTTTGTGTTCATCAAAAACCAAACTGATTGTTTGATAACTACTCTTTCATTCAATTCATACATGTGGTAAGTATCCATTAAATGCTTTTCTATTGTTAACCCTGAAATTCCACACTCCTCTTCTACTTCTCTAATAGCTCCTTGCTTAAGACTTTCATTTTCTTCTAACTTGCCTTTAGGTAAATCCCATTTCCCTAAACGATAAATAAACAATGTATTACCATCCGAATTATTTACCCTGCCTCCAGCCGCTATTATTAACTCAAAACAAGCCACAAAACTTTTGAAATCTATATTTGGTGTATTGGTTTTAAAAATCACGTATTTGGTTTTAGTTTCTGAACAAAGTAGTTCATAAGCAAAGCGAGCTGTGGCTTTATCAAAAAAATGAATCACCAACACATTTTCTAAGTGTTGGTAAATGTTAGTATCTTTTGTAAAGAAAATAACTCTGTCGTTAATAAAAACTTTATACATTTGCAACATGATATTTAATAATGAATCCGCAAAAAAAGTAGCAGAATTATTACTGCAAATTAAAGCTATTAAATTGCAATCTGCAAATCCATTTACATGGGCATCAGGTTGGAAGTCACCAATATATTGTGATAACAGGAAAGCTTTATCTTATCCACCTGTTAGAACCTACATTCGTCAGCAGTTTGTTGATGCTGTAAAAGAACATTTTCCCACCGTAGATATAATTGCTGGTGTTGCCACTGGTGGGATTGCTCATGGAGTACTAGTGGCTGAAGCTATGGGATTACCATTTGCCTATGTTCGTTCTTCTAGTAAAGAGCATGGTATGCAAAACCTTATTGAAGGAGAAATAGAAAAAGGACAAAACGTAGTCGTTATTGAAGATTTGGTTTCTACAGGAGGTAGCAGCCTAAAAGCGGTTGAAGAACTTAGAAACAACGGAGCTAATGTATTAGGAATGTTAGCCATATTTTCTTATAACTTTGACGAAGCTGTTAAAAATTTTGAAGCAAATAAATGTAAATTATTTACCCTAAGCAACTACAATGTACTGCTAGATACAGCTCTTAATACAAATTATATTTCAGAAAAAGATATTAAATCTTTAAATCAATGGAGAGAAAATCCTAAAGTGTGGGATGTTGCACCAAAATCAAAATAAAATTAGATTATGAAAATTGCTCCAAAAGCAGAACTTATCGATACCAGTGATGAAGTCTTGTTTAACCTATTATCAGACCTAAATAATCTTAAAGACTTTTTACCCGCAGAAAAAATTGAAAATTTCAACGCTACCCCAGACAATTGTTCGTTTAAAATTAAAGGATTGGCAGAAGTTGGTTTAAAAAAAGTAGCCACTACTCCTAACTCCTTAATTTATTTAGACTCTTTTAAAGCTCCATTCAAATTTACCTTAAATTTTTATTTGGAAAAAGTTGAGGACAATAAAACCAACGCCTCTTTTGTTTTCGAAGCTAACATTAACCCTTTTATGAAAATGATGCTCGAAAAACCACTCAATCAGTTTTTTAACGAAATTATTGTAAATTTGAAGTCTAAATACTAAAAACATAAGCTATGAAAAAATTCAACAAGTTCTTACTAATTTCTTTATCCGCAATTTTAATTGCTTGTGGAGGAGAAGATAAAAGTCAAGATGATAACATTGATGTAGAAAAAAACCCGCTTGGTGCTGCTATGAAGATGGCTCAAAACATGCAAGAACAAGCCGAAAAAATGCAAAAAAACATGGAAGAGCGTAAGGATGCCAAAGCCATGCACTACGAAGAGTTAATCAAATTTTTACCTACCGAAATTGATGGCTATACTGCTGAAGAACCTGATGGTGGTACGGTTGAAATGCAAGGAACTTCTTACTCTAATGCCGACATTACGTTTAAAAATGAGGCAGGAGAAAGAATTAAAGTTTCTCTATTAGATTACAATGCTGCTTTATCTATGTATAGCATGGCTACAGCAATGTGGACTAGCGGTTTAAAAATCGATACCAAAGATGAATTGGCTCAAAGTTATACCGTTAATGATGAAATTTCAGGATGGGAAACATTCAAAAAGAAAACCGGTAAAGCCTCTGTTATTTTAGGAATTAATAATCGATTCATGCTCACCATTGAAGCAGATAAACAAGAAAACTGCGACAATGTTAAAAGCATCGCTAAAAATATGGATTTAGACAAATTAGCTTCGCTATAGAAGCTTTGAACTGTTAATCGTTATTAGTTAATTGTTAATCGTGAACAAATAACCAATAACTAATAACCAATAACCAATAACAAATAACCAATAACTAATAACTAATAACTATAAAATGGATAACCAACTTCCTCCATTTTTTAAATCATGGAAAGGCTTCTACTTTTTTGTAGTAGGCTTTTTAGTTTTTTTAATCGTTGTTTTTCAACTGATAACTTCCTACTATAAACCATGAGCAGTATAGATTGGATAGTATTACTCGGAACGCTCGGTTTTATTGCCGTTTATGGTGCTTGGAAAACCCGTAAAAGTCAAAACATTGAAGGCTATCTTAAAGGAGATAGCGATATGAAATGGGCAACCATCGGACTTTCTGTAATGGCTACCCAAGCCAGTGCCATCACTTTTATTTCTACTCCCGGACAAGCCTATGAGTCGGGAATGGGTTTTGTGCAAAATTATTTGGGTTTACCCATTGCTCTTATTATTGTTTCCGCAGTTTTTATTCCTATTTATTACAAACTAAAAGTTTATACTGCTTACGAATATCTAGAAACCCGTTTTGGTGTTGAAAGTAGGTTACTTGCTGCTTCTCTTTTTCTTATTCAGCGTGGGTTGGCAGCCGGAATAACCATTTATGCTCCAGCCATTATTATTGCTACCGCCTTGGGTTGGCAGCTCGATATTACCATTTTATTAATTGGTGCGTTGGTAATTGTTTATACTGTTTCGGGAGGAACAAAAGCAGTCAGCCTTACCCAAAAATGGCAAATGGCAGTAATTATGGGCGGAATGTTCATCGCTTTTTTTATTATTATTTTCAATTTACCAGAAAATGTTTCTTTTGGTGAGGCTGTTTCCATTGCTGGGATGATGGACAAAATGAATGTAATTGATTTTTCGTTAGACATTGATAAACGCTATACTTTTTGGACAGGAATTACCGGAGGAACTTTTCTTGCTCTCTCCTATTTTGGTACAGACCAATCGCAAGTACAACGCTACTTAAGCGGAAAATCAGTATATGAAAGTAGAATGGGATTAATGTTTAATGCCTTGCTGAAAATTCCTATGCAGTTTTTTATTCTGTTTGTAGGAATCATGGTTTTTGTATTTTTTCAATTTCAAGAACACAGGGTTTTATTCAATCAAACCAGCTTAGACCTAGCCTATCAAACTGAATATGCTGGGGAGCTTAAAACCATTGAAGATGAATACCAAGTAGTATTTAGTGAGAAAAAACAATACTTAGAGCAAATAAGCACCTCCATCAACCAAACAGAAATTGACCAAGCAATTAAGTTAGCTCAACAAAAAGACAAACAGGAAATTGAACTGAAAAACCAAGCTAAAGCCATTATTTTAAAAGCAGTACCAGAAAGCAAATCAAAAGATTCTGATTATATTTTTCTATCCTTTATTATGAACTATATGCCTATTGGATTGATAGGTTTATTGTTGGCGGTAATTTTTTCTGCCGCCATGTCGAGTACTGCGGGAGAGCTAAATGCCTTGGCTTCTACCAGCACCATAGATTTTTACAAACGCTTATCAAGCACTTCGGCACAAGCCAGCGACAAAAAAATGGTTATCATTTCTAAGTTATTTACCGCCTTTTGGGGAGTTATAGCCATTGGTTTTGCTTTATTTGCCCAGCTGCTTGAAAACCTTATTGAAGCCGTAAATATTTTAGGTTCTATCTTTTACGGAACCATTTTAGGCATTTTCTTGGTCGCTTTTTTTATTCATAAAATTAAAGGAAAAGCCACATTTATTGCTGCTATAATTGCCCAATCTGCTGTAATTATTTTACACTTTTTCGGACAAGATATTTTTTCTTATCTCCTCCAAACACCTGTTAAAGAAGTTGGCTATTTGTGGTATAATGTTATTGGCTGTGGATTGGTTATCGGATTAGCTGCGTTGTTGCAAATAGTGATTAAGGAGAAAGAATAGGGTGTTTGGATAAGTTTTTTATCTTTGATGAAGATATGTTATTATTTTTTTCTTTTAAAAATGGATAAATTAACAAGCTATTTTATTGTAGTCGTTTTTTTAGGTTGTGCTATCCTTTCTCTTTATAGGTCAACCTTAACTGAATCAGATTTAGTTAAACTTAGTGGAATTCTTAAAAGTGCGAAGATTATAGAAATTGTAGATTACAATTCAAAAGGTGGAAAAAAACATACTTATCCAATTGTTCTTGAATTTGAAGGAGAAGATCAACTTCACGGATTTTATTTTTCCAACAAGGAGAAAGCCAACGATGTATTAAACAATATAAACCTTAAAATTGGAAATAGATACACTATTTTTTATTATCCTACAGTTATCACTGGATTAGGAAATAACGTGAAATTAGGAATAATAAAAATTAAGGAAAATGACAAAGTAATTCTTGAAGAAACTAATTTTAGAAACAAAATTTTAGGGTTTGTTATGCTAGGATTTTCTTTAATTCTTTTTTTAGTATTACTTTTTGCTGACAAAATAAAAAAAATCTTACATCCCCGCACCTCACCAAATGAAAACTAAAATTCAACTTATCATCATAAAGACTCCTGACAATTGTTAATAAAAATTTCAGAAACCTTTCTGCCTCAGGCTGATGACGTTGAAGATTGGTTAGAGTTAATCTATTTTCTATTTAGCATTGCTCTCGCTCTGTGCGTCATTCAGGAGGAAACTTGTTTGGAAAATAGGTAAAGTTTTACTTTGTGTTGCTGCTGAATAAAGGCATATTAAACAAGACAACTATTTATTACGCTTTCCTTTCAAATGAATTAATTAAGCATTTGAAACTTTTTTGCCACTACTCAACAAGGTTCTTCCTGAATGACACAACAATAGCTTTAACTCTCTACAAGTGAGCGATTGGCTCAATAAAAAATATTTTTATTTTTAAAGTTCTATATTTGGGAACTTTTAGTTATCTTTGTCCGTACAATGAAAAGAATATTTGCAAAAAGTACGTTAAGACTATATTGGTTAAAGCATGCTGATTCCGAGCAATATTTAAAAACTTGGTATGATACAGCAATAAGTTCCAATTGGAAGTCGCCAAATGATGTTAAAAAGACCTATGCTAATGTCAGTATTCTTAAAAGCGGACGAATTGTGTTTAATATTAAAGGAAATTCATACCGTTTAATTGTAAAATTCAATTTTGAGAAACAATGGGCATTTATTCGTTTCATAGGTACGCATGCTGAATATGATAAAATAAATGCCGATACAATATAAATTAATACATTATGAAAATTAAACCTATAAAAACCGAAGAAGATTATCAAGCTGCATTAAACAGACTTGACAAGATTTTTGATGCAAAAATTGGTACTAAAGAAAGTGATGAAGCAGATATTCTTGGTTTATTAATTGATGACTACGAAAATATTCATCACCCAATTGATGCTCCAGACCCTATTGAAGCTATTAAAATAAGAATGAAAGAACTTGACTTAAAACAAGTTGATTTAATTTCTGAAATTGGCGGAAAAAGTAGAGTGTCAGAAGTTTTAAACCGTAAAAGAAAATTAACCATTGATATGGTTCGTAATCTAACTGAAAAACTTAGTCTCTCTGCTGGACTTTTAATAAAAGATTATCAGTTAACACGATAAAAAATTTCTAATTTCTAATCTGCATCATTTTTTAAAATAAAACTTCAAAACCGTTAATATTTTATAGAGGGTTAAATTTTTAATCTATTTACTTAACTTTACCATTCGTAAAAAAAGGTTAAAGTAATGGCGATAGCAAAAGAAGAAAAAGAAAAAAGTAAAACAGCTTTATCTAAAGATATTGTACAACAAGCTTTTCAGTTAATGAGTACCGCTAAAGCACTCACAGAATTGTATGAAGCCAATAAAGAAATTACTGCTAAATATGTTCATGCTACTTCTCGTGGTCACGAAGCCATACAATTGGCAATGGGCATGCAGCTAAAACCTCAAGATTTTGTTTTTCCGTATTACCGCGATGATAGTATTTTGTTAGGAATTGGTATGACGCCTTTCCAACTCATGTTACAACTATTAGCCAAGAAAAACGACCCTTTTTCAGGAGGTAGGACGTATTATTCTCACCCAAGTTTAAGAGATGATGATAAACCAAAAATACCTCATCAATCTTCTGCAACAGGGATGCAAGCCATTCCTGCCACAGGAGTTGCTATGGGACTTCAATACAAAGAAAAAGAAGGTTTAGCCGAAGATTACAAAGGCGAAAACCCGGTTGTAGTTTGCAGCTTAGGTGATGCCTCTTGTACCGAAGGCGAAGTCTCTGAAGCTTTTCAGATGGCAGTGCTAAAAAAATTACCCATTATTTATTTAGTACAAGATAACGATTGGGATATTTCTGCCAACGCAAAAGAAACCCGAGCTCAAGATATTACCCATTTTGCTAAAGGTTTTAAAGGCATGGATGTAAGAACCCTAGATGGTACTGAGTTCGATACTGCCTACGAAACGGTTGCTGAAGTGATAGAAATTGTTAGAAAAGAGAGACGACCTTTTATTATACACGCTAAAGTTCCTTTGTTAAATCACCATACATCGGGGGTTAGAAAAGAATGGTACAGAGACGATTTGGAAGAAGCAGCCAAAAGAGATCCTTTTCCAAAATTGAAAGCCTTAGCCGAAAAATCGGGCATTCAAAAATTTGAATTGTTAGCCATTGAGGGAAAAGCCAAAGAATTAGTAGAAAAAGATTACCAAGCTGCGCTGAAAGAAGAAGACCCTTCTCCTGAAGATTTAACAACACATTGTTTCGCTCCTACTCCCATTACAGAAGAAAAAGGAGTGAGAGAACCGGCAGGAAAAGAAAAAACCGTAATGGTGGATTCTGCTTTATTTGCTGTTAGAGAATTAATGAGCAAACACAAAGAATGTCTATTATACGGACAAGATGTTGGTGGCAGATTAGGCGGTGTTTTCCGTGAGGCAGCTACCTTGGCTCAACAATTTGGAGAAAACAGGGTATTTAACACGCCTATTCAAGAAGCGTTTATTGTGGGAAGTACGGTTGGAATGGCTGCTGTAGGGTTAAGACCTATTGTTGAAGTGCAGTTTGCCGATTACATTTGGCCGGGACTTAACCAATTGTTTACAGAAGTTGGACGTTCGTACTACCTTTCAAATGGAAAATGGCCTGCCAGCATGGTTTTAAGAGTGCCTATCGGAGCTTATGGCTCGGGCGGACCTTATCATTCTTCAAGTGTGGAATCTGTGGTTACTAACATCAGAGGTGTAAAAGTAGCTTATCCATCAACAGGAGCAGATTTAAAAGGCTTGCTAAAATCAGCTTATTACGACCCTAATCCAGTAGTAATTTTTGAACATAAAGGCTTGTATTGGAGTAAAATTAAAGGTACTGAAGGAGCAAAAACCGTAGAACCTGATGATGAATACGTTATTCCATTTGGAAAAGCTAGAACGGTTATTGAAGCTGATGCAGATAAAATTAACAATGGAGAAAGTGCTGCTATTATAACTTACGGAAGAGGTGTTTATTGGAGTTTAGAAGCTGCTAAACAATTTAAAGGTCAGGTAGAAATTATTGATTTAAGAACACTTAACCCAATAGATGAAGAAGCGATGTATGCTGCCACCAAAAAACATAACAAAGTAATGTTGGTTACCGAAGAATCTATAGAAAATTCTTTCACACTAGGGTTAGCTGCTCGTATTCAGAAAAACTGCTTTAAAGATTTAGATGCTCCTATAGAAATTGTTGGTTCGATAGATACTCCTGCCATTCCGTTAAACGCTACTTTAGAAGCTACTTTGTTGCCTAATGGAGATAAAGTAGCAGCGGCATTGAAGGGTTTGTTGGAGTATTGAGAAATTTATTTTGATTGTTTCTTTTTTTACCTCTTTTTAATCTGGTAGAACAACTCCCAAACTATCAATCCAACAAATAAATTGGTTATTGCCAAATCCCAAAAACCATATAAATCAAATTCTGTCTTAATCATAATATCATTTAAAGCTAGAAGCCAAACTATGCCACAAATCAAAACTGATAGAAAAATTGATACCCCAACTTTTTGTAAAAAGTTCTTTTTTATAAAAATCAGTCCAAATAAAAAATGGACTGCAATTATTGCTGGAATTATTGCTTTTTGCATTCCTTCAACTCTATTACCCGTTGCTACAATGAATACAAACGTAATTACATAAGGCATTATCAATGAAAGCCCTACAAGTAAAAGGTAATATTGCAGTCGATTTTTAATCATCATATATTTCGTTTTTCATTCACTCCAACTTAATCAATATATCTAATTTTTATCAGATTTATCTATTTTCTTAACCATCCTAAAATTCGGTCATTTTTAATTGTCCATTCACCGTTTTTATTTTTAAGTTTAAAAGTAACTCTTGATTTTCCATTCGGTCCAGGATTCTGCTGTATAATTTCAATTTCATCATCCATAACTTTTGAAACTATTGCAACATGTCCATATTTATTAAAAGTTGTCCCGTCAAATATCAATAGGTCGTCAACTTTTGGTTTCGTTTGGCTTGTATTAGTATATTGAGTTAAGTTCCGTTGTTTATTATTCTTTCCATCCGCTAATGTTGTGTTAAAAAAGTCCTTTGCATGTCCATAACTATCTGGCATTTCGTGTTTCAAATATTCATAATAATACCTTTTTACAAATTCAACACATTGATATTTCAAACCTAAATTATAGCCAGTAGTTGTCGTATTTCGTCCAGTTACATTACCAACGCTACCATTATAATAAACTACAACTCCATTTAAGCTATCAATTTGCTGCCCAACATTTAATTCTGTATTTAAGTTAAGATTATTAAAACCCCAAATTCCAACAAAACTCAAAATGAGTATTCCAATTAGTATATATTTTCTTTGCTTTATTAACAATTTTCTAATAATGGTAAAAATGATTAAAATTTCTTAAATGTAAAGATAAAAAAAGAACCGTAACAACTATTGCTACGGTTCTTTATAATTAGTTGAGATAAAACAGAAAATTAATATCTGTAGTATTCAGGTTTGTATGGACCTTCCACTTTAACACCTATATATTCTGCTTGCTCCTGAGTTAGTTCATCTAACTCAACACCAATTTTTGCTAAGTGCAAACGAGCAACTTTTTCATCTAAGTGTTTCGGTAACATGTACACTTCATTTTTGTAGTTAGCTGAGTTTTTCCATAATTCTAACTGTGCCAATACTTGGTTAGTGAAAGAGTTACTCATTACAAAAGAAGGATGTCCTGTTGCACAACCTAAGTTTACTAATCTACCTTCAGCTAATAAGATGATTTGATTACCATTTTTTAGGTTATACATATCAACCTGAGGTTTAATAGTATCTTTTGTTGCATTTGTGTTTAACCAGTTAACATCAATTTCGTTGTCGAAGTGACCAATGTTACAAACGATAGCTTTGTCTTTCATTTTTTCGAAATGACGACCTTGAATAATGTCTTTGTTTCCTGTTGTAGTAACAATAATGTCTCCTTGTCCAACAACATCGTCCATTTTTTTAACAGCGAAACCGTCCATTGCAGCTTGTAAAGCACAAATTGGGTCAATTTCAGTAACAATAACTCTTGCTCCTGCACCTCTTAATGAAGCAGCAGAACCTTTACCAACATCACCATATCCAGCAACAACAGCAACTTTTCCAGCCATCATTACATCTGTAGCTCTTCTAATAGCATCCACTAAAGATTCTTTACATCCGTATTTGTTGTCAAATTTAGATTTAGTAACAGAATCGTTAATGTTAATAGCAGGCATCACTAAGGTACCTTTTTTCATTCTTTCGTAAAGACGGTGAACACCTGTAGTAGTTTCTTCAGATAAACCTTTAATGTCTTTAGTTAATTCTGGATATTGATCAAAAACCATATTGGTTAAATCGCCACCATCATCTAAAATCATGTTTAGCGGTTTTCCGCCTTCAAAAGCAAATAATGTTTGTTCTATACACCAGTTAAATTCTTCTTCTGATAAACCTTTCCAAGCAAAAACAGGAACACCTGCAGCAGCAATAGCAGCAGCAGCCTGATCTTGAGTTGAGAAAATGTTGCATGATGACCAACTTACTTCAGCACCTAAATGTACTAATGTTTCAATAAGAACAGCAGTTTGAATTGTCATGTGAAGACATCCAGCAATTCTAGCTCCTGCAAGAGGTTTAGAGTTTCCAAATTCTTCTCTGATAGCCATTAATCCTGGCATTTCAGCTTCTGCTAATTTAATTTCTTTTCTCCCCCAATCTGCAAGAGAAATGTCTTTAACTTTGTAGGGTAATTTTTCCACGTTTGTAGTATTCATTATGGTTAAGTTTAATAATTTTGATTATACGATGCGAAGTTACTAAATAACCATGAACCAATAAATAAAATGCCACTATTTCTCACAAAAAAACCTAATAATCACGTTCATATTGCCTTATGGAAAATCAATGAATCTCAAGATGAATTGCTGGAAATGCTGAAAGATAAAGTAGCTGAACCTGATGATGCTATGACTTCTTCCAATCCATCAAAGTTTAATCAGAGAATTGCTGTGAGGTTACTTTTGTTGCAATTTTTTGAAACGTTTAAATTGGTTTATGATGATAAAGGAAAACCTCATTTAGCGGATAAAGAAAATGTACATATTTCTATTTCTCATGCCAATGAATTTGTGGCAATAGCTGTAAATTACCAAGAACCTTGCGGGATAGATATTGAAAAAATTTCGGTAAAAGCGTTACGAGTAAAAAGTAAGTTTATGAATGAAAAAGAACTCGATTTAGCAGCAGAAAATGAGGAATTGGCAACAACTATGTGGAGTGCAAAAGAAGCGTTGTACAAATATTATGGAAGAAAAGAAGTGATTTTTGACACAGATTTATCCTTAACTAACCTATCTTTAACCGAATGTGATTTTATTGGTAGCATAAAGCTTAATGGTTTTGAAAAACAACTGAATTTAAAAAAAGAAAAAGTTGAAAATTTTATGTTGGTTTATACTTATTGAAACCTTTCTTTTGTTTTTTGAAAAATATTAAATAGGTTTGGTAAATATTTTATTACGTTTGTAAGTAATATGGAAATTAATCAACTTTACTCGGAAATAAGTGCTAAAATGGCAAGTAACAAAAAGATGCTTGCAGTACTGATAGACCCCGATAAGCAAAATTATTCTGAGCTTTTAAAAACCATTAACTTATGTAATGATAGTGAAGTTGATTTTATTTTTGTTGGAGGAAGTTTGCTTACCAGTGGAGATATAGAAAAAACAGCACGTTTTATAAAAGAAAATACATCTATTCTATTAATTATTTTTCCGGGAAGTACCAATCAAATTACCCATTATGCTGATGGGATTTTAATGTTATCTTTAATTTCTGGTAGAAATGCAGAGTTTTTAATTGGTAACCATGTAGTAGCAGCTCCTTATATTAAAAAAGCTAACCTAGAAGCACTTTCTACAGGTTATATTTTGGTTGATGGAGGAGCAGCAACAACCGTAAGTTATATTAGCAACACCTTGCCTATTCCACACAATAAACCCGAAATTGCAGCAGTTACAGCATTGGCAGGCGAATATTTGGGTATGAAAATGATTTATTTAGATGCAGGAAGTGGAGCAAAACAGCATGTTACCCCAGAAATGATTCAGCAAGTAAAAGCAACTATTTCTATTCCGCTAATTGTTGGTGGAGGAATAACCAATGCTGCTACAGCTCAACAAATATATACATCTGGAGCGGATATGATTGTTATTGGCAACGGAACGGAAAGCAATAGAAATCTTATTACAGAAATTTCAAAAGAAAAATTTAAAATAGCAACCTAAAATCGATTACACCTTATGGCTAAGAAAAAAGTTAAGAAAATCTACGTGTTAGATACCTCAGTAATATTATATGATTACAATGCAATTAACAATTTTGAAGACAACGATATAGCCATACCAATTACCGTTTTAGAAGAGTTAGATAATTTTAAAAAAGGTAACGACACCAAAAATTACGCTGCAAGAGAGTTTATCAGGTTTATTGATAAAATAAGTGGAAATCATACCCTTCAAAAATGGATTCCTATTAAAGAAAAAGGTAGTGGCTTGTTTAAAATTGTGATGCACTATAATTCTACTAAAATAGATGCATCCATGGTTTTTAGCGATGATAAAAATGATCATAAAATTCTTAATGCCGCTATTTCTTTAAAAGAGGAGTTTCCTGCAAAAACTGTTGTTTTGGTTACAAAAGACATTAACCTCAGGTTAAAAGCCAAAGCACTTGATGTCCAATCGGAGGATTATTTGACAGGTAAGGTTAAGGATGTTAAGAAATTAGTAGAAACAGGTAAGCAAATTATTGAAGATGTTGATAGTGAAATTACCAAAAGAGTTTATGCGGGAGATAAGGTTTATGAGACAGAAATAAATGGTGTTAAGCTTAAAAATAATACTTACTACGTTTTTAGAAATGAGAAATCATCAGCTTTAGCTTATTTTAATCCCTTAGAGCAAGCCATAGAAAGAGTTGAAAAAGAATATGTTTACGGAATAAAACCTAAAAATGCTGAGCAAACTTTTGCGGTTCATGCCTTATTGAATGATAACATTAAATTAGTAGCCTTACAAGGTGTTGCCGGAACAGGAAAAACCTTATTAGCATTGGCAAGTTCTTTAGAACAAAAAAATAAATACAACCAAATTATTTTGGCTCGACCAATAGTGCCATTAAGCAACAGAGATATTGGATATTTGCCAGGGGATGCCAATGAGAAGATTGGTCCTTACATGGAACCGCTATGGGATAACTTGAAATTCATTAAAAATCAATTTGGATTAAAGGAAAAACGCCACAAAAACATTGATGAAATGCAGGAGCAAGGAAAAATTGTAATTACTCCGTTGGCATACATTAGAGGGAGAAGTTTGAGTGATGTTTATTTTATTGTAGATGAGGCTCAAAACCTAACACCACACGAGGTAAAAACCATTATTACCCGTGCTGGTGAAAATACTAAAATTGTATTTACAGGTGATGTCAACCAAATTGATTCTCCTTATTTAGATGAACAAAGTAACGGACTCTCTTACCTAATAGATAAACTAAAAGGACATCATTTGTTTGCCCATATCAAACTAGAAAAAGGTGAACGCTCCGAATTAGCGAACTTGGCTAATGAGATGTTATAGATTTGAGATTAGAAATTAGAGATTAAATGATTAAAACCTTCCGCTACTTCAAGTGCAAACGCTTGGAGTTTAGATTAAGCCACGAATACACGAATAAAAAGATTTTAACCACATAGTGTCATAGGAATCCATAGTTGCAAAAAGCAGATTATTAGCAATACATAGTGTTTCCAATTTACAGAAACAAACCAACCTGTCCATTTACGTCATTCTCGAAATTTTGGAGTGCAACGGAAAAATTATCGGGAATCTTTTTAATGGCAACTACGGACGTTTTACATTTTTATTTCAGTTTTTTAATTGCTTTGTTTTCAGTTAGAGATTTCATTTGAGATATTGCTACTTTATTTAACTGGATTAACCTATTACTTTGTGAAACTCCTTGTTCGATTAGTAATGCGTTGATACTTTCCATGTTGCTCAAAACCACTAATTGTTCCAAAGTTGCATAATCTCTGATATTTCCTTTCTTGTCAGAATTAGATTCTCTCCAATCTTTTGCAGTTATTCCAAACAAAGCAACGTTGAGTAAATCTGCTTCGTTTGCATAAACAAAACTGGCTTGTTGTTTGGTAATTTCCTTTGGGATTAGGTTTTCTTTGATGGCATCTGTATGAATATGATAATTCACTTTAGCTAAAGTTCGTTGCAAGTTCCACTCTAATTTTAATCGGTCATTTTCTTCGTTTTTTAGACGTTGGAATTCTTTAATCAGATAGATTTTGAATTGTGGACTAATCCACATTCCAAATTCAAAGGCAATGTCTGGATGGGCATAAGTCCCTCCGTACCTTCCAGCTGTTGCTTTTAATCCAATTGCATTGGTCTTTTTAACCCAATCTTTTACGCTTAATTTGTAGCTGTTTAAACCGGCTTGACTTTTAATTATGGCGAATTCGCCATAATTAAAATTTGGATTGTAAACACTTTCCCAAATTCCAAGATATTCAACAGTGTTTCTGTTGCGTAGCCAATCTGAAATAAAAAAGTCTCCATCTTTGGCTTTTAACATATCAGTTAGTGAAATATATTCCTGTTCTTGGTCAAGAATGATTGTTATTTCTTTGCCTTCAACTTCTATTTTCTTGTTTTTTGCCATTTTCCTAATTCTCTAAAAACCAAATTTACATAATTTTGATTTGTTTTAGTCAGGTTTGTTGGTTGAAAATATGATGAAAGATTTTAGCATTACTCCTCTCCGCTGCCTCAAGTGCATACGCTTGGAGTTTAGCTAAAGCCACGAATACACGAATAAAAAAGAATTTAACCACATATTGTCATAGAAATCCATAGTTGCAAAAAGCAGGTCATAGTGTTTCCAATTTATAGAAACAAACCAACCCGTTCATTTACGTCATTCTCGAAATTTTGGAGTGCAATGTAAAAATTATCGGGAATCTTTTTAATGGCAACTACGGACTTTTTTACAGTTTTTAAAGTAGTCTTTTTTATTTATCTCTTTACCACCAGCGTGGACGCCATAAGTGTTCGAAACATGATTAAGTACTATTCCAAAGGTGGGCTGCTTTA
>JAVVER010000073.1:0-16959 GCA_032251145.1 Vicingaceae bacterium
CTATTTTTTAAAACCTTTAGCCTAAAATGGAATTTTTAAGGTTCGACTATTTACTTTCAAAAAAATATTTAAATCCAACTAAATAAAATGGAACTTCTTAAAAAACTTTGTAAAGTACATGCTCCTTCTGGTAGTGAAGAAGCCATGACAACCTTTCTTTTAAAACACATTAAAAAAGAGCAAAAAAACTGGAAAGTTCAACCTGAAATATTAGTAGGAGAATACTTTCAAGATTGTATTATGCTCATTTTTGGTGAGCCAAGAACAGCCATTTTTGCTCACATGGATTCTGTTGGATATACGGTTGGTTATGATAATAATCTAATTAAAATTGGAGGTCCTTCAGCTAAAAAAGGAGCTAAATTAGTTGGAGAAGATAGTCAAGGAAAAATAACTTGTACGCTTGAAGCAGTTGAAGATGAGCATGAATTTTTAACCTTTTCGGCAAAGTATAAAAGAACAATAGATAGAGGCACAACACTTACTTATCAGCCTAACTTTAGAGAAGACAATAACTATGTTCAATGTTGTTACATGGACAACCGTTTAGGGGTTTGGAATGCTTTAGAAGTTGCTAAAACATTAGAAAACGGAGCTATAGTATTCTCAGCTTGGGAAGAACATGGAGGAGGAAGTGTTGGTTATTTAGCCAAATTTTTATATGAAGGTTTTGGTGTAAAACAAGCCTTAATTTCAGATATAACTTGGGTTACTGAAGGAGTAAAACATGGGAAAGGAGTTGCTATATCTATGAGAGATTCCGGAATACCAAGAAGAAGCTACATTAATAAAATTGTTGATTTAGCTACAACAAGTAAAATTCCTTTCCAATTGGAAGTAGAAAGTGCTGGAGGTAGCGATGGCAATGCACTTCAACGCTCACCCTACCCATTCGATTGGTGTTTTATAGGAGCCCCTGAAGACAATGTTCATTCTCCTAATGAGAAAGTACACAAAAAAGACATTAAAGCTATGGTAGAGATGTATGCATATTTGATGGAGAAGTTGTAAGAAACTCATTTTAAAATTGTATCTCATTGTAAATCAATATTTTTTTAAAGTGTTTTATTAAAAAATCTATTCTCCCATCAACCTAATGTCTTTCACATTCAATTGTAAAGTTTTGATGTTGTTCCATTCGTTTTCTTCAATGGTATAAACCATGCTAAACAACACTCCTGGCTGAAGTTCTTCAAACAAATGTGCAAACTTAAAAGCGATGCAAGATAATTTATAATCTGGTGCTTCAGGTGAGTAAACATCTAATTTTAAATGGTTTTCGCCAACAATTCGCATGTTGTCTGATGCTAATAAATTCTCTGTTACAAAAACTGGCTGCATGTTTTCTGGTCCACAAGGAGAAAATTGTTTTAGCACACTATAAAAACGAGGATTAACTTGTGTTAACTCCAACTTGGCATCAATTTCTAATTTAGGAATAAGCATGTGCTCTTCTATGGTGCTACTTACAATTTCTTCAAACTTAATCGTAAAGGCATCCACATTTTCGGGAAGCATGGTTAATCCTGCAGCATATTTATGTCCGCCATATTGCTCTAACAAATCGCTGCAAGCATCAATGGCATTATACACATCAAAATCTCTTACCGACCTTGCCGATCCGGTAACTTTGCCATCAGAATGAGTCAACACAATAGTCGGTTTGTAATGTGTTTCTATTAATCGAGATGCCACAATGCCCACCACCCCTTTATGCCAATCTTCTTTATAAACTACAGTAGTTTTTCTCTGAAAATAAATTTGGTTATTCTCAATAATTTCGAGGGCTTCTTGAGTAATGTTAGCATCTATGTCTTTTCTATCGGTGTTTAAATCATTGATGCCTTTACCAAAATCCACTGCATCATCTTCATTTTCTGCCACCAATAATTCAACTGCTTTGTTACCACTTTTTATTCTTCCTGCTGCATTTATTCTCGGAGCGATAGAAAAAACAACATCCGAAACAGTAAATTCTTTTTTATTGTTGGTTAAATTCACCAACGCCTTTATTCCGGGACGATTTAGTTGATTAAGTACTTTTAATCCGTAGTAAACAAAAATTCTGTTTTCTTCAGTTATTGGGACAATATCTGCACAAATACTAATGGCTAATAAATCTAAGTAAGAAAACAACAATTCCTCATCGTAATTATTCTTTTGCGTCCATGCTTGCATCAATTTAAAGCCTACTCCACAACCCGATAGCTCTTTATATGGATAATTACAATCTTTTCTTTTTGGGTCTAATACAGCAACTGCATCAGGAATTTCATCTCCCGGACGGTGATGATCGCAAATAATAAAATCTACCCCTTTTTCTTTGGCATAAGCGATTTTATCTATCGCTTTTATACCACAGTCTAATGCAATAATGAGTTTAAAATCGTTCTCTTTGGCAAAATCAATACCTTGATAAGAAATGCCATAACCTTCTGCATATCTATCCGGAATATAATAAGCTAAATTATCGTAATAATTTTTCAAATAGGCATAAACTAACGCTACAGAAGTGGTTCCATCTACATCATAATCACCGTATATCAGTATTTTTTCATTGTTGGCAATGGCTTTTGTTAATCTATCCACCGCTTTATCCATGTCTTTCATCAAAAAAGCATCATGAATATTATTTAAATCGGGGCGAAAAAAATCTTTGGCTTTCTCAAAGGTATCTATACCTCTTTGAAGTAAAATATTAGTAAGTGTTGAGTCTAACCTATTTAGTTGTTCAGAAAGTTTTTCTATTGCTTTAGCGTTGGAGGTAGGTTTTATTTGCCATTGGTATTGCATGGAATATTCTATATATGATTAAACTAAAGCATAAAAGTAATCATTATTGATTTTATACCTTATTGCTTAAGTCAATAAAATCTTTTTGAATTTGACTTAATATTTGTTCTGTCTCAATATTATCAATATTTGAAGGTTTCCCATATATTAAAACCGAATTATATGGTAAAATTAAATTGTCATTTTTAGGCATTGCTTTTCCCATGCCTTTCATATATGCTGGAACATACTTTACTTTTGGTCTATTAGCTAATACAATAGCAATTCCTGGTTTTAATGGTTGAGAAATTTCAGGTTCTCCTCTAGTTCCTTCGGGAAAAATTAATAACGAATATCCATCATCTAAGGCTTTAATCATTTTATTTATAGGGTCGTTTTCGGGATTTTCCTTATCTCTTTTCCTTTGAATTAATAAGGTATTAACAAAGAAATTAGTAAGTTTTTCTTTTAACTTCGTTCTTCCAAAGTGGTCTGCTGCTGCTACGGGCTTTACTTTATGAATAATTTTACTAGGAAGAGATGCTAAAATTGTCATTGTATCTAAATGACTATTGTGATTTGCCACAATAATAAACTGTTCTTCTTCTAAAAGAAATTCCGCTTTAGAAAACTTAACTCCTACAAAAATCTTTAAAAACCCTCTTAATAGAAAACTATAAATAATATTTAAAACTAATTTTTGCATTAATAAGCAAGGTAATAAACTATATGAAAAAATACAGGTGCTGTATAAGCTAATGAATCAATCCTGTCTAATACTCCACCGTGTCCAGGTATTGTATTACCCATATCTTTTAATCCAATATCTCTTTTAATAGATGACATAACTATATCTCCTACAAATCCTGAAAATGCTATCATAAAACTTACAAAAACAACCTGAACCCCAGATAATGGTGTTAAAAAAGCTAAAAAATAACCAACTATAGTTGTGCTTAATAATCCCCCTAAAAATCCCTCCCAAGTCTTATTGGGACTGATTTTTGGGATTATTTTATGTTTACCAAATAGTTTTCCCCAAGTAAATTGTAAAACATCATTAATTTCTGTTAGAAAAACCAAAAACAACAATAACCCCCTTCCCCCACTTTCAAATCCTTCAATTTCTGGTAAAGACAATAGGTATGCCATATGACTAATACCAAATACTGTTAGCATCAATGTCCAATGCAATGAAGAAATTGATTTGATTATTCCATTCGTATCTCCTTTTAATACAATTCTTAATGGTAAGAATAAAAACATTACTACAGGAATAAAGATGATGAAAGCACCATACCAACCAATATAAGCTAAATAATATTGAATTGGAATAGCTATAAACGCCCAAAAAATAGCTCTTCTATCAGCATCTCTAAAACCCAAAACAGAATATAATTCTCTAAATGCAATAAAAGATAACATTCCAATTGCTATATATGAAATTTTAGTATTAATAACAGTGGCTACAATAAACAAAGTTGCCATAAACCACCATGACTTTGTTCTAGCTTTTAATTCAGTTAAATTAGCAGATGGTTTAATTTTTCCAACTATAAAAAACAGTAAAGTTGCAAAAACTAAAATTGAAAAAATTAATCCTACAACGATTAATAAATCATTGTTTTCTACAAAATCAAAACGAAATAGTTTTTCCATATTATTTTAAAGATTTTGTAAGACGTGTAATTGTACTTAATAACAAAAGTAAAATCAAACCTATAAATATATAAGTAATATAATTATGCAAATTAACTTGTATAAAACCTAAAATGCCATAAATAGCAATCACAAAAGCACGATCACTTTTCCCCATAGGACCTTCATATCTTCTTTCATTTGATATAACTTTGCCTAGTAACCCTGCAAACTCATTTATAATACTTAATGATATAAATAACACAACAAGTAAAATATCTTGAGATTCGTATTTAATTAATGGTAAAAAAATAATTAAATCTGAAATAATATCACCAAACTCATTTAATAACTCTCCTTTTTTTGATTGTTGCTTGTAGATACGAGCCATCATTCCATCTAGTGCATTTAATGCCATTCTTAGCAAAAGACCAATAGGAAGAGTTAAATAAAAATAACTATTATAATCGGCAAACCAAAATAGAACACCTATTACAACAGATAAAAATATTGCACTAAAAGTAATTTGATTGGCAGTTATACCTAATTTATTAAAAAAATGAAGTATAGGAAGTAATAACTTTTGAAACTTTGGTTTTATTTTATAGATTGAAATCATACAAACCTAAGCCAACGCTTTATTTTCAGCAGTTTCCATCATGGATTTTACTGTTTCGATTACAGCTTTTGCATCATAAAAACATTCAGCATAAAGTTCTTCTTGTGTTCCGTGGTCAACAAATTTATCTGGTATGCCTAATCTTTTTACATGTGCCTGGTAATTGTTATCTGCCATAAATTCTAATACGGCACTACCTAAACCACCCATTATACAGCCATCTTCTAAGGTAATTACCTTATTGAATTTGGTAAATACTTCGTGCAGTAAAATTTCATCAATGGGTTTCACAAAACGCATGTCGTAATGAGCTATGCTAATGTTGGCTGTTTCTTCCAATTTTTCAATGGCTTTTTTGGCTTCCAACCCAATTGGCCCGATAGATAAAATAGCAATGTCTTCACCATTTTTCAGACGCTGACCTGTACCGATTTTAATTTTCTTAAAAGGAGTTTTCCAATTTACCATAGAACCATTTCCTCTTGGGTAACGAATAGAGAAAGGCCCATTGTTTTCTACTTGAGCGGTAAACATCAAATTTCTCAACTCTTCTTCGTTAATGGGTGAAGCCACTATCATGTTAGGGATACATCTAAAGTACGCCAAATCGTAAGCTCCATGATGAGTTGCACCATCAGCTCCCACTACTCCTCCTCTATCTAAACAAAATACAACATGTAAGTTTTGTAAAGCTACATCATGAATTACTTGGTCGTAAGCTCGCTGCATAAATGAAGAATAGATATTGCAAAATGGCACCAATCCCTGACTAGCCATTCCGGCAGAAAAAGTAACCGCATGTTGTTCTGCAATACCAACATCAAAAGCTCTGTCGGGCATGGCTTTCATCATTATGTTTAATGAACATCCTGAAGGCATGGCTGGTGTTACTCCAACAATTTTATCGTTTTGTTCGGCAAGTTCTACTATAGTATGTCCAAAAACATCCTGAAATTTAGGTGGCTGTGGACTTTTAGGAGCTATTTTTATAATTTCACCTGTTTCTTTATTAAAAATACCTGGAGCATGCCATTGAGTGGTATCGCCTAATTCGGCAGGTTCATAACCTTTACCTTTTTCAGTAATACAATGCAAAATTTTAGGGCCGGGAATATCTTTTAAATCTGCTAACACTTTGGCTAAGTAATTCACATCATGTCCGTCAACAGGTCCAAAATACCTAAAGTTTAAGGATTCAAATAAATTACTTTGCTTTAACAAGGTAGATTTTATTCCATTCTCAATTTTCTGAGCAATGGCTTGAGCATTTGGTCCAAACTTGCTAATTAATCCTAGTAAATTCCAAACCTCATCTTTTACTTTGTTGTAAGTATGTGAAGTAGTTATATCTGTTAAATATTCTTTTAACGCCCCAACATTCGGGTCGATAGACATACAATTATCGTTCAAAATAACCAATAAATTGGTATCTCCACTCCCTCCGTGATTTAGACCCTCAAAAGCCAATCCGGCAGTCATGGAGCCATCTCCAATAACAGCAATGTGTTGTTTGTTTTCTTTTTTATGACGAGAGGCTACTGCCATACCTAAAGCAGCAGAAATGGAGGTAGAAGAATGTCCTACTGCAAAAGTATCGTATTCGCTTTCAGATGGTTTTGGGAAACCACTAATTCCTTTATAAATTCTATTGGTATGAAAAACTGATCTTCTTCCGGTAAGGATTTTATGTCCGTAGGCTTGATGACCAACATCCCAAACAATTTTATCATTGGGAGTATCAAAAACATAGTGTAAAGCAACAGTAAGTTCAACTACGCCTAAACTGGCTCCAAAGTGTCCTCCTTTTTGGGAAACCACATCAACAATAAAATCTCTGAGTTCGTTACAAAGTTGAGGCAGGTCATCCTCTGTTATTTTCTCTCTTAAATCTTGGGGATAAATGATTTGCTCAAGGAGCTTTCCTGTTTGGTACTCTGCCATGTATAATCCGTTCTTAAAAATCTACTTACGAAATTACGCCTTTTTTAATTTTACGCACAACGTTTTTCTAGAAAGAAATTACTAATAGTTGTTAATAACTGTTACTTTCTTAAAGTTACTGATTTTTTAAATTCGTAAGGTTTGTTATCTTCTCCTAAAGCATTAACAACTAAGAAGTAAGTCCCATCAGGAACAGGCTGATTATTCATGTCTTTACCATCCCAAAATCCTGAAATAGTATTCCATGCAAAAACAACAGTTCCATTTTGGTTGTAAACAACAGCTTTAAACTCTTTAATATTTTCTCCCTCTACTTTTAATATATCATTCATACCGTCTCCATTAGGAGTGAATATGTTTTTTATTTCAGAAATAGAAGATTTTACAAGCGATAAAACTTCAATGTTTTCGGTAATGGTTTTCGTTTTCCCTTGCTTATCTTTTACGGTAAGTAGTACTTCATATTTACCCGGATTATCAAACGTATGATACACATTTTCTCCCGACTTAGTTGTACCGTCAACATTCCATTGATAATCGGCAGCTTCTCCAACAACATTAAACTCAACATAAAGCGGAGCATCACCTTTTTTGGTACTTGCTTTTAAGGTAACATTTGCCAACACATCTACTTTTGGTGTATTGGTTTTTGACGGTTGAGTTGGTGGTGTATTGGTATTTGTTACCACCGTACTTTGCGTTTGAGTTTCCTTATTATTTTCAACAACAGTATTAGTTGGTGTTGTAGTAGTTTCAGCTGTTTTATTATTATTACTCACAACCTCGTTAGTGTTATTTACTTGGTTTGAAGTAGATTCTTTTTGTTCAACATTATTATTTTGAAGAGCTACAACATCACTTTCGTTTTTAATGTTGTTACTTTCTTTTATTTCATTTCCTGAAACTTTCTCAGTTGGTAACTCTTCTACAATGTCTGTTTTTGTTTTTTCGGTTATAATTTGATTTTCGGCAACTTCATTAGTGTTAATTGGTTCGTCTTTAAACGCATTGTAAATCAATACTGAAGAGGTAACTACCACTGCAGAGGTAATAGTAGCTGCAGCAATTTTAAACAAAGCACTTTTAGCAGCGAAACCTCCTGCATTTCCTGAAGATGAGGATGAAGCAGCGGATGAAGCAGGTGAGTTAATAGACTGCTGTATATTGTTCCATACAGAAGCATCAACATTAGCATCGTAATTTTCAAAGGTATCTTTAAAAAGTTGTTCTATATTTTCAAATTCTTTTTTCATCTTAATTTTTGTGTGAGATAATTTACCTCGTAATCGCTTCTTTCATTAATAAATTTTGTAAACAAACTCTAGCTCTAGAATATTGAGATTTAGAAGTATTTACTGTAATGCCTAAGTGTTCTGCAATTTCTTTATGCGAATAGCCTTCTATAGCGTACATATTAAAAACTGTTCTGAATCCTGTTGGCATTTGCTGTATAATTTTTAGTAAATCTTCTGCTTTTAAATCATCTAATGCATTCGCTTCATTATTAGCTAATAAAAAATCTACTTTTTCTATATCAATATTTTCGTTGTTTTTCTTGTTTTTTCTAATGTTGTCTAAAGCAGTATTTACCACTACCCTTCTAATCCATCCTTCCAAAGAGCCTTCACCATTATAGGTATCCAATTTTTCAAAAACTTTTATAAATCCCATTTGTAAAACATCTTGAGCTTCATCATGGTCTTTGGAATATCTAAGGCAAACTCCCATCATTCTTTTAGAGTAATACTCGAACAAATGCTTTTGTGCTGATGAATTATTCTTCAAGCACTCTACTACTAATTGCTCTTCACTCCATTTCATTTTTTATAGAAGATGTTTGTTTGTTAAAAAAGGTTGCATTGGGAGTTGTTAACAAATCCTAATTTATTAACTCCCTTATTTTTCATAAAGTTAATGAAAAATGTCAAATTAAGACTAATTGAAATTGTTTTTTGCTTGTAAAATAACAAGCACTTACCTCAACAAACTTACCGTTCCTTTTTCAGTTACCGTTTCTCCTGCTTTAGTGGTGTAGCTTATTATATAAAAATAAGTGCCTTCTGAGGCTTTGTTGCCTGCTGTCGTTGTTCCATTCCATATAGTTAAATTAGAAATTGGAGATTCGAGATTAGAAATTGAATTTCCAATTTCTAATTTATAATTACTAATCTGCTGCCCCCACCGGTTAAATATTGCTACTTCCAAACTTTCTAAATATTCTGCTCCTATAAGTTGAATAATAAAGTTATCATTTTCATTATCTCCATTGGGTGTAAATACATTAGGAATAAACACACTCACGTTTTCATTGGCATCTATAAAAATGGTTTTACACACGGTATCGGCACATTGCGGTTGGTTATTATAAGCTATGAGGCAAACTTCAAAAGTTCCTCCTTCTGTAAAGAAGTGTTGCAATCCACAACTACTCGTTATTCCTGTGCAGTTAGGAATCTCTACTATTGTATCGTTATTAGGTTGTTGAGTGATACTCCACAAATAGGTATTGGCATTTTGAGAGGTATTAAAAAAACTTACTTCCATTGGTGCTTTGCCTAATGGTTGGTTAGGATTGTTCCAAGGGGCTTGTGGAAAACTGTAAAAATTAGCAATTACGTTGTTGATGGCATTTACCGTTATAGTATCATAAAAAGTACAGTTGTGTAGGGTGTTTTCTACTATATAGATTTCTTCTGGTAATTGGTTAAAAACTCCAGTAGTATTGTTGGTTAATGGGTTAAAGTTATTATCATACAGCGTAAAACTGTAATTAGCATTGGTGTTATAGTGTGCGGTTATACTACCTGTTGCATTACCACAAATAGTTGGTGTGGTGGTAATACTATCTATGGGTTGCGTTACCCAAATTTTAACGTGTTCTGTTTTTGCACAACCGCTATCATTTTTTATGGTAACAATATAGGTGGTAGTTTGTAGTGGGCTTGCCATAGGGTTGGCTAAAGTGCTATCATTAAAAGTACTAAATGGGCTGTACCAATTGTAAATTGAACCTCCTGTAGCGTTTAGTTGTACGCTATTATCTAAGCAAATGGTATCTTGTAGTGCTGTTGCTGTGGTGCTAAAGGTATCGCAGGGGGTGGTGTAGGTGATTATTTCTGCTAAATTAACATTTGTTCTTCCAGGTAAATTATTAGGATATTTTTGATGAGTAAGTTGAAAATCAAATGATGTATCATTATTATTAATGTAACTTTTTATATCTGCTAATCCATCACTCCCTCCCATTAAACTATCAGGGGTATCATCATCTAAACCAAACAACATATTATTTTGGTAATAAAAATGTCCTTTCACACCAGCTCCGCTCCATAAACTATTTACCGCATCACTTCCACCAATTACTCCTAACAGGTTGGAATTTATGTATGAATGATATCCTTCAGAAAAAATTGTGTCAACAGTTCTATCTGAGTAAAGAGAAAAAGAAACTGGGTTTGAATTATCAATAGGCATTAGGTTATAATAGTTATAAAATTCATTTCCTACAAAGTTCTTATCATTTACCCAAAGTGATGTGGCTATTTTTGGTAGAGCTGAATTATTATATTCAATAAATATGAAAACTGTAGACCATCCCCAGCCAATTGGTAATCCTGTTTGATTAGGGATAGTGATATTAAAAGTATTTGTAAAGTTATTAGTAAGATAAGTTGTAATATCCTCATAATAAAGATTAATAGGGGTAAAATTAGAATTAGCGTGTGAAACACTCATTAAGATATTTGTTGTGTCAATCAAAAAAGGAACTCCATTAACTATTAATGAAGAATTAGAAGGAAATCCTGCTCTATAAGAAAACAAATAAGCTTTTCGGATGGTGCTACCAGGTTCAATATATAAATTCAAAACCCCTGCCCCACTACCTTGTTCAGTTGAAAAACCACCTGCTGTTACTCCACCATAAAACACATCCTGATAGAACAAGGTTTGAGAAAATGATTTAATGCTAAAACTCCCAACTATTATTACTATTATCAATAAAAATCTCATTTCGAGAACTTTTCTAATTTATTTTTCAATACACTATTTTCTTCTTTTAAGTAATCAACCAATTGCTGCCAAGCTCCTTTGTCAGTAACTTGTTGATTTTGAACAATACCATTTGCATTGTTGTTTTGCTGAAAATTAAAAATATGTTTTTCATCAAAACTTAATATAGTATTATAATCAGTTCCTAAGATTGAAGCAATTTCTTCAAGACGAGATAATGTAATATCTGTTTCATCTCTTTCTATTTTGCCGTAGCCACTTAGGCTTAAATTTAATTGTTCAGCTACATGAGCTTGAGTTAGGTTTTTTAACTCTCTAAGCTTTTTAATTTTCTGACCTACTTTCATAGTGTATAATTTTCCGTTAAAGTAAACATATTGACACAAAAATATGTTTGTTTTTTTAATAATTTATATAAAATTTGATTTTTAATTTAGCTAAACTAATTAAAAAAATTATTACTACTATTTGAAAATGACCATATTTAAACTTAAAATTGACCGTTTAATGGAAAAAACCGACCATTTATATATTAGAACCTACCGTTTATATATTTGTTTTAAAATTAATAAGATAAGCTAACTGAACCTTATACATTTGTAAAAAAAAATAAAGTATTCACCAAAACCTATAAATTATGATAAATAAAAAATTAACTTTTAACATCAACAAAAGCTTATGGCTATTTGCTCTAAGTTTTCTAATTTCAATGGTTGGGCTACAAGCCCAAAATAACATAATAAGCCTACCTCCTAATTATTATCAATTTCCAAATACTTCACCCACCTCTCTCCCCACCCCAGCATTTGGCTACAATGGGTTACCTGCTGACTATAGTTCTAATGCTATGCAAGATGCCAGTGGCAATTTGTTATTTTTTGTGGTAGATGATGTTGTTTATGATAAAGACGGCAATTTAATTGGCTATTTACAAGGCAATCAAGGTACAGAATTAATGATAGTACCCGACCCTGGAAATTGTGACATTTATTATATTTTTTATGCAATAGAAGGCATTTCTCATTCACCAGGAGATGCTAGTTCTGAACCATACTTTGCTATATTAGACATTTCGGTTGGTTCATTGTCTAACCATAAATTTAAATGCGATTACAGCACCCTTCCTTGTCAATTATCTATTGCTCCTGTTAAACAACAAATTGCAGGTGGAGAGTGGGGTGGAATGATAAACAACAATGGATTACTAACTTTTGCTACTTCTCCACTAAACACTAATAACGAACGTTTTATTTATACCTTAATGAATGGTAAAATACTAATTTTAAAGTTAGATGCAAACGGATTAAGCTATGTTGACCATGTTGTACCATTTCCTAACTCATTTACAGCAATACGAGGAGAAATGGAAATTGTAACATTAGCTAACGGAAATTACAGATTAGCAACAACTTTTTCTACCAAACCTGTTTTAGTTACTAATTATGGTTTTATTTATGTTGATTTAAGCCCGACAACAGGCTTGCCTTTAAGTTCTTTTGGTTCCTATTTTTACAACGATACTCAGTTATTTACTAAAGGATTAGAATTATCTCCCGATGGTGAATACATTTATATTACTCATAACAGTACAACAACAACTCCTTCTGTAATTGATGAATATCAAGTAGGAGTAAGTTCTTCTCCTACCGCTGTTAGTGGAATTCCTTCTTTACAAGCAGCAGATTTTGAAAACTCTCAAATTGAATTAGGAAGTGATGGCAAACTTTATTTTGCCACCAATGATAGGTTAGCTACTTATAATTTAACTACAAGTACTTGGAATAACAGTCAGTTAAGTATTACTTATACTTCTAATTTAGGTGCAGGTACTTTGTCTTCTATTTATGAAGCTTATCTATTACCCGACCAAATAGACGGCATGGACTATACGGCTCATTTTACTGCCTCTACCGAATGTTGTATAACTTATACCAGTTTTGATGTAGAAGCTGATAAAAATAACCAAGAATATACCGGAACAGCGACATGGAGTTCTGGAAGTAACCCTTTTGGTTCTGCAAGTGGAACTGTTACCGTAAGAGATTTGTTGGTAATTAAAAGTGGAGCTAACATTACCATCAACAACATGCGATTTGAATTTGCTGTTGGTGCAAGGCTTATTGTAGAAAATGGAGCAAGATTAACCATTAACGGCACTACACTTACTGTTTATGATGATTGTGGCGGAAACAACCTAATGTGGCAAGGAGTTGAAGTTTGGGGAATAGGAACAGGGACTTTTCAACCAGCGGTTTCGGGTAGATTTATTGCTCAAAACAATTCTGTAATTGAACACGCTATAGAGGGAGCTGTTAATTTTAAACACGCTACTAGTGCTAACAATGGAGGTATTATTCAGGCAAATACAGGTACTACATTTAGAAATAATTACAGAGATGTAGTATTTAATCCTTTTCAATCGGTTTTCGGTAGTAGTCAACTTAACGACCAATCCTATTTTAGTGATGTAACCTTTATTACCGATGCTTCTTTAAATAATCCTTCTTTAAATAATAGTATAATACATGCCATCTTAAATGAAGTTACAGGTGTAGGATTCCAAGGGTGTGATTTTGAAAATACTGATATAACAGGAACTGTATATCCTTATTTAGGAAGAGGACAAGGCATCAGTGCTTTTGGTTCAAAATTTACAGTAAATGCTAGATGTGCAACTACAACTTTTCCTTGTACTACTTATGACGAATCTAATTTCATTAACCTAACTTCAGGAATATTAGCTTGGAGTGCTGTAAAATCTCAAACTGTTACAGTAAACAAATCTAACTTTAACAATATTTTTCAAACAATATTTACCTATAATATTGATAATGCTATTTTTACAGAAAATGATTTTGATATCGGAGCATCTCCTTCAGGAAATTTCTCGTATGGTCTATATATGCTAGGTTGTAGCGGATATACTGTTGAAAACAATTATTTTACTACCACCCATAATGGTTATGTTGGAGTTTATATCAACAGTTCAGGAACTGCTGCTAATGAAGTTTACAGAAACAACTTTAGTAATTTAGTAGTTGGTTCACAAGCTGCTGGCACTAATGGTGATGGTTTAGCTGGCGGTGATGGTTTAGAGTTTAGATGTAATACCTATGAAGATATTGCTGATTATGATATTTTAGTTTCTTCAGGAATGGTAGCAGATGACCATGGAAATTGCTACACTGTAACAGGTCCTTCTAACAACCAGTTTTCATATACCGTACAATATGGTGATTTTTGGCTTGATAATTCAATCTCTCAACCTCATGCCTATAGTTATAGCCCTAATGGTTCTAACTTAGAACCTCGTAGTAGTTATTACAACCTTAATACTGCTACACACGAGTGTGTTAACTTGCCTGATTTTAACTATAATAATTCATGTCCTAATAGATTAGGTGGCGGTGGAATAATGATGATGTCAATGGAATTATCTACACAAGAAGCTCAATACGATAGTATAAATAATCTTATGAGTACTAAAGATACTTCTTTGTTAAAAATCTTAGAGCAAGATTTAGCAGTTGTTAAAAGTCAAATGCAGCGTACCAGAAGTTATATAATGCAAGAATTATTGTTAGGTAATGAAAATAGTGATGGTAAAATAGAAGCTATCAACTTTTTACAACAACATGCTGCTTATAATACCAATGCAGATGAACAAGCACTTGCACAATTGTATATTTCTACAGGTAATATTGGGGCTGCTCAAAGTAAAATTGCTCAATTGCAAAGTAATCCAAACAACCAACAATTTGCTGAGTTCAGTAATATTGCTATTACTTTAAAGCAACATCCAAAACAAAACAAAGCCTTACTAAAAGACAGTGTTTTATTGCAACAAGTAAAAGACCTTGCTGCTGAAACAGAAGTTTGTAACGGTGTAGCATCAGCTCGTGCTTTATTGGTAAGTTTAGGTTTAGCAACTTATGAGGAAACTATTGAGGTAGTTATTCCAACAAGTAGTAAAGCTCGTTTGGCAAATGAAGAAAATGAAACAAACGCTACTAATAAGGATAGTTTTGTTAACGTATTCCCGAATCCTGCTAACGATAATTTAACTATTAGCCATAATTTAGAAACTAAAAATGGTATTATATCTCTTGAAATTATGGATGTGATGGGTAGAGTTTTAATCAATAAAACCATCAACAACACTAATAACCAAATAGACATCAACCAATTATCATCAGGGTTGTATTTTTACAATGTCTTACAAAATGATAAAATGGTACAAAGTGGTAAGTTAGTGGTGGAGTAATTGAATGGTTACCTTAAACAAAAAAATCAGCCTTGGAAAATTCCAAGGCTGATTTTTTTTTGCAATTATCCCATCCTAAAATATTTTTAATGTTACTTAAAACAAATCAACACCAGTAAAGGTTGAAGGTGATATTTTTTTCAATTCTACCTTAATTTCAGCACTTACATTTAAGGTCTCAATGAAATCGGCAATAGAAGTAGCAGTAATTTTTGTATTGGTTCTGGTAAGTTCCTTCAATGCCTCATAAGGTTTTGGATAACCTTCTCTTCTCAATACTGTTTGAATAGCTTCTGCAACTACCGCCCAATTATTTTCCAAATCATCAGCAATTTTAGCTTCATTAATTAATAATTTCTTCCAACCTTTTTGTAGCGACTGAAATGCTAAAACAGTATGTCCTATTGGTATTCCAACATTTCTTAATACTGTTGAATCTGTTAAATCTCTTTGTAAACGAGAGATAGGCAATTTTGCTGCTAAATGCTCAAAAAGTGCATTGGCAATACCTAAATTACCTTCAGCATTTTCAAAATCTATCGGGTTTACCTTGTGTGGCATAGCCGAAGAGCCTATTTCTCCTGCTTTAATTTTTTGTTTGAAGTAATCCATAGAAACATACGTCCAAATATCTCTACTTAAGTCTATTAAAATAGTATTGATACGTTTTTGAGCATCGAATAAAGCTGCTAGATTATCGTAGTGTTCAATTTGTGTAGTAATTTGAGAACGTTGTAAGCCTAATTTATCTTTAGCAAAATCATTAGCAAATTTAATCCAGTTTATTTGTGGATAAGCAACGTGATGTGCATTAAAATTACCTGTTGCTCCACCAAATTTTGCTGCAAAAGGAATGGTTTTTAATTGTGCTAACTGAACTTCTAAACGTTCAATAAAAACAGCTATTTCTTTACCTAATTTTGTTGGAGAAGCCGGTTGTCCGTGCGTTCTTGCTAACATAGGAACATTTCTCCAATCGTTAGCACTTTCTTTTAGTATAGCTATGGTTGAATTCAACAATGGAAGATACACTTCATGAAGTGCTTCTTTAATTGACATTGGCACCGAAGTGTTATTAATATCTTGAGAAGTTAGTCCAAAATGAACAAACTCTTTGTATTCAACAGGAACGCCAATTTCATCAAATTTTTCTTTAATGAAATACTCTACTGCTTTAACATCATGATTGGTATTTTTTTCTGTGTCTTTTATTTTTTGAGCATCGGCTAAAGAAAACTGTTTGTAGATAGCTCGTAACGACTCAAATAAATTTTTATCTATTCCACTTAACTGTGGTAATGGCAACTCGCATAGAGCAATAAAATATTCAATTTCAACTTTTACTCTATAATTGATTAATGCCGCTTCAGAAAAAAAAGGAGCTAATTTTTCTCCAGCATTTCTATACCTTCCATCAAGTGGAGAAACAGCAGTAAGTGGTGATAATTCCATAGTCATTAAATTTAAAAAAAGAACAAATTTATGCCTTTTGGAATTATTAAACCCACATTATAGAATAGAAAATAAAGAATTCCTTTAAACCAATGTTTTTAGGATTTTTTATTTGGGTTTTCAGATGTTATTTCTGTTATAAAAGATTTTTGTTGTTTGGTAGCTATAATTGTATCGTTTATAGTATCTTTATAACTTTTTATTGGAGTTATTTTTTTTAAAATCTCGATAAGTTTATCGTTTTGGTGAAGCAAGTTCTCAG
>JAVVER010000074.1:0-16927 GCA_032251145.1 Vicingaceae bacterium
ATGATACAACTTATGGTAATGCTTGCGAAGCTGAATGTCAAGGAATAACAGAACACACTAAAGGAAAATGTTAATAAGTTTACTTAGTCTAAAACTAATACATTATGCGTTTTTTAGGTATTTATTCAAGTATTACCCTTCTTTTAGTTGTTGGACTAAATTCAGAAGCTGTTTGTCAAAATAATGCGACAACGGATTTATCTAAAACATACTCAAATTCAATAGAAATAGATGCCGAATTATTAGGATTTAGTTTTGGTTTTAAACACAGAATACATCAAGATTTATTTTTTGGAACCCAATTTGGAACAGGTTTAACTTTGTCTCAATTACATACTGGAGGAGGTTTTACTGAATCGTCTTACTTTTTAGAAATTATACATTTACAATTTTTACTTAGTTATTCTTTAGATGATTTTATTTTAATAGAAACAGGACCAAGAATATCTGTTTTTTATAATGGAGAATCTGAAATAGAGATGCTTTCGTTAGCAACAAGTGGATTTATAGGGTTTAATAACTTTAAAATAGGGGTTAGGTTAGGTTTTTTTGGAACTAATTTTAACAAACACAACATTATTACTTCTTCACTTCTTATTCTTAGAATTTCTTTAAAAAAGAAGTAACTTTACTCCAACTGTGCTTAGTCTGACGCGAAAGCAATGGTGTAAGCGACTAAGCCCACATCTATTTCAAGCATTTGCTTGAAATACTTCTTACCTGAGTTTATCATACCTCCACCTGAAACGGATTGTATGAATAACGAGGAAGGTTATTTAGTCCAAACAAACTCAATACCTACAAGTATATACAAAAATTTTGCACTTATAATTGTGCATTTTTACAAATAATTGCTTGTTTTGTTGTGCGTTTTAGTATATTTGCTAAAAATAGTCTATCAAAAAAATGGAAACACTTTATCAGAAATTTGAAACTCTTTTACAAAACACATCAACAGATTTTAAACGATATTTATATGAAAAAGTATCGTGGGAAAGTAAGATGGTTGGTATTATTGGAGCTCGTGGCGTAGGAAAAACAACTATGATTTTGCAATATATTAAGCAAAATCTGGACAGTAAGAAGGCGTTGTATGTATCGGCAGACGATATGTATTTTAGTGAAAACAAACTTATTGATTTGGTAGATAAGTTCTATAAAAATGCAGGAGAGTATTTGTTTATTGATGAAATTCATAAATACGTAAATTGGTCACGAGAATTAAAAAACATTTACGATGCATATCCTAAATTAAAAGTTGTATTTACAGGTTCTTCTGTGTTAGATATTCTTAAAGGTTCATCTGATTTAAGCCGTAGAGCTATAATTTATAAATTGCAAGGACTTTCATTTCGTGAATACTTGAATTTTTTTCATAATTACGATATAGAAGTTTATTCCTTGCAACAAATAGTTACTAATGAGGCTAAAATTCCTAGTATTGAACATCCAATACCTTTGTTTAAAGATTATTTAAAACGCGGATATTATCCTTTTGGAGTTGAAAATGAGATGAATTTACGTTTAGGACAAATAATTGTACAAACATTGGAAACAGATATCCCACAATACGCCAACTTAAATGTGGGAACAAGTAGGAAACTAAAACATTTACTTTCCATTATTGCTCAAAGCGTTCCGTTTAAACCCAATTTTACCAAAATAGCTGAAATAATTAACGTAAGTCGAAATTCTTTAGACGATTATTTTTTATATATGGAGCAGGCGGGGCTTATCGAACAGTTACGCAATGAAACAAGCGGTATTCGTGGGCTTGGAAAGGTGGAAAAAGTGTATTTAGACAATACAAACATTATATTTAATTTGGTTGGTGAAAAATCGAATGTAGGAAATATTCGAGAAACTTTCTTTTTTAATCAAATGCGAGTAAATAATGAAGTAATATCTTCAAAAACAGCTGATTTTCTGATTGACAACTATACGTTTGAAGTTGGCGGAGGAAATAAACAACAAAAACAACTAGATAAAGATGGTAAATCATTTGTTGCAAAAGACGATATAGAATTTGGATACCAAAATGTTATACCTCTCTGGGCTTTTGGTTTAAATTATTAAAACCCCACCTCCTCCAAGCATAAAAAAATAAAAAACATCTATTTCAAGTATTTAACCAATCAAAACCAACCAATACGTTATTAACAATTCCGTTCTTTTTGTGAATAACTTTGTTGAAAAACACATTTGCTTAACATTAAATACACCTTAAACATCTTTTAGTTTTGTGTTAATTAATTAAACAACAGTTATGTTCACACTATTCAAAAAGAAAAAAATTAAAGAAGATGTTGCTGCCAACATATTTATTAATTCGATTCTCAACACAATAGATAGTGGATTCCCTGAAATTGTTGGCATTTTAAACGATGCTCCCGAATTTGTAAAATCTCCTCAACTATCTGTTGCTAATGATGATCAGTTCACATTAATCGTTTTCGCAATTAACCTTGATTTAATTGACGATTACTTTGATACCTACGAAAGCGACAGCTTAAAAGCAGTAATTTTAGAAAAAACCAGCGAAATTTTTGATGTAAGCGTTGAAGACTTTACTGAAGCCATCAACAATTATCAAAGCTATTTATCTAAAGTTAATTTTCCTTCTAAAAATAAAGTTTACGCTATTTCTAAAGCTATTTTTGGAAAATACAATCTGTACGATTTCCAAGATGACTACTTTAAAAACATGAAAAGCCCTAATCCGATGCTATTAAAAAGATTGGATGAAGCTACCGCCAATTTCGTTTTCAATTGGGAAGCTTTTCATGACAAGTATAATTATAGTAAGTAAAAGACATAGCCCCCTTATGTTTATCTTTTCTCCTCTTGAGAGGAGATGATGTTGTTCGAAGTTGCGACAGCAGCGAGATTACAACATCAGAGGTGTGTTTTTGCTGTTTTAGTTTAACACACCCCAATTTTTAAAACCCAAATCTGCCTCGCAGATTTTCCTCTTAATCTCAAACCCTCTCAAGAGGGGAAATTTCCAACACTCAATGCCAATTAATCTCTAATTTCCAATATCTAATTTATAATTTGAAAACCTCAAACCTCAAACCTCAAACCTCAAACCTCAAACCTCAAACCTGTCTTCATTTCTGTATCAACTTTGTAATTAACTGATACAACTCTTTATTTGGGTTATTTTCCAACATGGTTAAATGCTTGTCTATTGTTTTTTGGTCGTTTCTTTTTGCTGGACCAGTTTGGGCTTCTTTTGGAGTTTGATTCTTAATTTTATTAGCCGTTTCATTTATCAATGGCAATAAAATAGAAAAATCTATCTTGTTTTTTGTCGTTAGTTCATCTGCAACCTGATACATATAATTAGAAAAATTACACGCAAAAACGGCTGCCAAATGCAAGACTTCTCGTTGCTGCGAATTAAGCTCCACTACTTTATTCGACAATGTTTTTCCCAACTCAACCAATCCATCAACAACCTCTTTCGAATTCCCTTCCATACACAAAGGTACCTCATCAAAATCAATAGGATTTTCTTTAGAGAATGTTTGTAAAGGATAAAAAACACCATATTTGTCAAACCCATTAAAAACACTCAGTCCCACACTTCCAGAAGTATGAACAACCAATTTATCTTTAAAAGGAAAATCCTCTAAAACACTTGCTATGGCATCATCATTAACACAAACGATAAAACAATCTACTTCTTTATTTAAGTTGCTAAAACCTATTGTGGCTTCAATACTATTTTCTGATGGTAATTGATCAATTAAAAATTGTACATTTTCTATTTTTCTACCAACTACCTGAATCAACGTAAAACCCTTGTTTACAATCGCTTTAGAAACAGATGCAGCAACATTTCCCGAACCTATTATGCTTATTCTTTTAATTGGTTTCAATATTTCCTTTTTTTAAGATACGTTTTAACTTTTCAGCAAGTAAAATTAACTAATTTTGGGGCATTATTTAACTTGTATTTTTATTTAAAATACACTAAAAATTCGAAATGTTTGAACAAATAAAAAACATACTTTTCTCAACAAAACTTACTGCTGTTCTTTTATTTATTTTCGCTTTTGCCATTGGATTAGCCACCTTCATAGAAAACGATTACGGTACTCCAGCATCAAAAGCCATTATTTTTAACACCAAATGGTTCGAGGTATTAATGGTTTTAATGGCAATTAACTTCTCTGGAAACATTTTTAAATACAAGCTTTATAGAAAAGAAAAATTAGCCATTCTAATGTTCCACTTGGCTTTTGTTATTGTAATAATTGGAGCTGGAATTACCCGTTACATTAGCTATGAAGGTACTATGCATATTAGAGAAGGTGAAATGAGCGACAAAATAGTTTCGGCAGATACTTATTTTCAATTTAAAGTAGATGACGAAAAAATGCAATATACTTTTGATAAATTGCTTTTCTTAAATCCTAGATACAACGAAAAGTTTTCGCACGGTTTTACTTTTGAAGGCAAAGAAATTGAAGTAAAATACAAAGGTTTTATTCCTAACTCTATTGATACAGTTATTCCTGCCGAGAATGGCAAAACAATTTTAGAGATCGTTACCACAGGACAAAGCGGAAGGGTTTCTCAATATATTGAAGATGGTAAAATTGTTTATTTTGGTGGAATACCTGTTTCCTACAACCATAATAAATTTGATGAAACCATTCAGATTAATGATACCGATAGCGGAATAACCATTAAATCTCCTTACGACATTACTTACTTAAGCATGGACGACCAAACTACTGGGATGTTAGATGCTAATGAAACACACTTTTTCTCTCAACGAAAATTATATACTGTAAATAATATCCAACTGGTTTTTAAAGAAACGTATCAAAACAGTAAAATTGAAAAAATTAGTGCCGATAAAAACAACAAAAACGGTGAAGACGCTTTAGTTGTTGATGTGATTTGTGGTGATGATTACAGAGAGGTTACTTTATTTGGTAGTAGAGGATATGTAACACCTAAAACCATTTTTAAATTAAATAATCTTAATTTTTCTCTTTCTTACGGTTCCAAATATTTTTACACCCCTTTTAAAATTAAACTAAACGATTTTACCTTAGAAAGATACCCTGGCTCTAACAGCCCTTCTTCTTACGAAAGTAACGTAACGCTCTATGATGAGCGTAATGAAGGCTTTGAACATACCCAACGAATTTACATGAACAATGTATTGGATTATGATGGTTATCGTTTTTTCCAATCTTCTTATGATAATGATGAATTAGGAACAGTACTTTCTGTCAACCACGATTTTTGGGGAACACTAGTTACTTATATTGGTTACTTCTTTTTATTTTTAGGAATGATTTTAACCCTTTTCAGCAAAAAATCTAGGTTTTTATCCTTACGAAAAAGTATTGATAAACTGAAAAAACAACGAGTTGCCAACCTATTATTAATTGCAGCATATTTATCTATTCCAAGTACAGCACTCAAAGCACAGCACAACCACGACAATCACCAACATAGCGAAGAAACAGTAATGGACGCTTCGCATGCTGAAAAATTCGGAAAAATTATTATCCAATCTCCTGATGGAAGACTAAAACCAATTAACACTTGGGCTTCTGAGGTGTTGAGAAAAGTTGCTCGTAAAGACAAACTTAACGGACAAACTCCCGAACAAGTCCTTTTAGGAATGCTTTATAATCCGAGACATTGGCAAGAGCAACCTATGATTTACATTAACAGAAACATAGAACAACTCCAAAAAGAATTAAATGCGAAAAACAACTATGCTACTTTCTTCGATTTTTTCGACCATGATTTTAATTATGTGCTGAGCGAACAAGTAAAAGAAGCTACCCGAAAAAAACCAGGAGAACGCTCTAAATATGACGATGAAGTAATCAAGGTGGATGAAAGAATTAACATTTGCTACATGGTTTATGAGGGGAGTTTATTACGACTTTTCCCTAAACACAAAGACACTAACGACACTTGGTATAGCTTTTTAGATTACAAAAAATTTGAAACACACGATTCTATTTTTGTAAAATCATTTTTACCTCTATATTTCAATGCTATTCATCAATCTTTAGATGAAAACGATTGGCAAATTGCCGATAGCACTTTAAAATATTTGGATGATTACCAAAAGAAATTCGGAGCTTCAGTTTACCCGAGTGATACAAAAATAAATGTAGAAGTAGCTTACAACAAAATCAATATTTTTAACCTTCTATTTAAGCATTATGCTATTATAGGTATCCTAATGCTCATCTTCCTTTTTATGGATATTTTTAATCCTAAAAAATGGAAAACTACAGCCATAAATGCACTAAGTATTATACTGTTCCTTCACTTTATAGCTCATACAGGTGGGCTTGCCGCTCGTTGGTACATTTCTGGACATGCACCATGGAGTAACGGCTATGAATCTATGATTTTTATTGCTTGGGCAACGCTATTGGCAGGATTTATTTTTTCCAAAGCCAATAAAATGTCTTTAGCATCAACAGCTGTTTTAGCATTTATTATTTTATTTGTTGCCAACCTTAACTGGCTCGACCCAGAAATTACGCCTTTAGTTCCTGTATTAAAATCGTATTGGTTAATGATTCACGTTGCTATAATGACGGGGAGTTACGGATTTTTAGCCTTAGGAGCGTTGCTTGGTTTCCTTAATCTATTGTTGATGATCTTAAAAAATAACAACAACAAAAACAGAATTGACAACACCATTAAACAAATTACTTATACCATAGAAATGACCTTAATTGTGGGTGTTTTTATGGCAGCCATAGGAACTTTTTTAGGTGGAATTTGGGCAAACGAAAGCTGGGGAAGATATTGGGGATGGGACCCTAAAGAAACATGGGCATTGGTAATTGTAATGTATTATGCTATGTTATTACATTTACGACTTATCCCTGGTGCAAATGGAAAATATTTATTTAATTTACTTGCTGTATTAGGAATTGGAGTAGTAATAATGACTTATTTTGGGGTAAATTATTACTTATCAGGCTTACACTCTTACGCTGCGGGAGACAGTATGCCTTTTCCAACATCATTAACCTATTTAATGATAATTGTAGCAGTAACAGCTGTAGCAGCTTATATAAAAAATAGAATTAATAAAACGTAATTGGTTAGTGGGAAGTGGAAAGTCAGAAGTTGGAAGACCGAAGTCGGAAGTCGGAAGAAAAAAATTGATTTTAACTAAAACACATAGAAATGAAATTTAAATTTGAGAAACTAATTATTTGGCAAAAAGCTATGGAATATGGGGAGGACATAAATAAGTTATCATACAAATTCCCTAAAGAAGAAATGTACAATCTTTCTTCTCAAATTCGCAGAGCTGTTGATTCTATCGCACTAAACATATCGGAAGGTTCAATTGGACAGTCGAATCTTGAATTTTCAAAATTCATGGGTTACGCAATTCGATCTTTAGCTGAAGTAGTTACCTGTTTACACAAAGCATCTAACAGAAAATATATCTCAAAAGAAGAATTCAATAAACACTATGAATATGCTTTTAATCTGATGAATATGATGATAGCATTTAAAGGAAATATAAATTAAATTGTAAGCAGAATGTAAAAACTTCGGTCTTCCGACTTCTAACTTCTGACTAAATTAATTACAACAAAACTAAAAACATATAAAATGAGTGCAACAATAATTGAAGCCGAACAAATGAAAGAGTTACTTAACAAATTCGAATCTAAAACACCAGAAATAGTTTTTGAATGGAACGATGCTGAGACCGAAGCAAAAGGTTGGGTAGTAATTAATTCTCTTAGGGGCGGTGCTGCCGGTGGCGGAACAAGAATGAGAGTAGGTTTAGACAAGCATGAAGTAACTTCTTTAGCTAAAACCATGGAAGTAAAATTTACTGTTGCAGGACCTCCAATTGGTGGTGCAAAATCAGGAATTAATTTCGACCCTAACGACCCAAGAAAAGAAGGCGTTTTAAGAAGATGGTATGCAGCGGTAACTCCATTGCTAAAACATTATTACGGAACAGGTGGCGATTTAAATGTAGATGAAATTCATGAAGTTATTCCAATTACGGAAGATTGTGGTGTTTGGCATCCACAAGAAGGAGTTTTTAACGGACATTTCCAACCTCGTGAAGCTCAAAAAATAAACAGAATTGGTCAGTTAAGACAAGGCGTTTTAAAAGTTATTGAAAATCCAAAATATACGCCAAGTGTTGAGAAAAAATATGTAATAGCAGATATGATTACCGGTTATGGTGTGGCAGAATCTGTAAAACATTTCTATAACATTTATGGTGGCAATTTAAAAGACAAAAGAGTAATCGTTCAAGGTTGGGGAAATGTAGGTTCAGCAGGAGCGTATTATTTAGCTCAAGAAGGTGCTAAAATTGTTGGAATTATTGATAGTGTTGGAGGTTTAATTAAGCCTGAGGGATTTTCTTTAGCCGAAATTAAAGAATTATTTTTAACTAAATTGGGAAACAAATTAAATGCTCCCAACATGCTTTCTTTTGATGAAGTAAACGATAAAATTTGGGATTTAGATGCCGAAGTATTTTTACCTTGTGCTGCATCCAGATTAATTACTCAAAACCAAGTTGAACGAATGATTGCTAAAGGCATGGAAGTAGTTTCTTGTGGTGCTAATGTTCCATTTGCAGACCCTGAAATATTTTTTGGTTCTATTGCAGATTATGCAGATAATCACATCAGCATAATTCCAGATTTTATTGCCAACTGCGGAATGGCAAGAGTTTTTGCCTACTTAATGAGCAACGATTTAGACCAATTGGAAGACGAAGCTATTTTCTTAGATACCTCAGAAACAATAAAAAAGGCTATTGAAAACACTGCCGCTGAGAATAAATCTAAAACTAAAATTGCTAAAACCGCCTTTGGTTTAGCCTTAAAACAATTAGTTTAAAAATTATTGTTTGCAAATAATATTATTGTAGATTTGTCTCCAAATTTTTCTAAAAACATATAACAATGGAAGTTTTTATAGTAGTAGTTTTTGTTTTAGGTTATTTAGCAATTACGCTTGAACATAGCTTAAAAATTGATAAATTAGTTCCTGCCCTTGCCATGATGGCACTTGCATGGACAGGTGTTGCATTCGGATTGCAAGATTTTACAGGTTGGTTCGATTCTCATGCAAGTAAGTTAATTGAAGGCTTTGCCGATTTTTTACCTGAGGAAAAACATCATTTATTAGAAGCTACGCTACTCCACCATTTTGGAAAAACGTGTGAGATATTAATTTTCCTAATTGGAGCAATGACTATTGTTGAAATCATCGACCATTTTAATGGTTTTGCTACCATAAAAGGTTTTATCAAAACCAATAAAAAAAGAACCTTACTATGGATAGTTGCCATTTTAGGATTTGTTTTATCAGCAATTATTGACAACCTTACTGCTACCATAGTTTTAATAACCATTTTAAGAAAATTATTGCCCGATGCAAAAGACAGAATTTGGTATGCCGGATTAATCATCATTGCTGCCAACGCAGGTGGAGCATGGTCTCCAATTGGAGATGTTACCACTACTATGTTGTGGATGGGTAAAAAAGTAACTGCTGGAAAATTGGTAGAATATTTAATTGTCCCATCATTATTATGTATGATTGTTCCCGTATTAATAGGAAGCTTTTTACCTGCATTTAAAGGAACTTTTGAAAGTGGTGATGATACCGAAAAAGCAACAAGAACAGGAAAATTGATGTTGTATTTAGGATTGGCTTTAATTGTTTTCGTGCCTATTTTCAAAACAGTAACGCACTTACCCCCTTATGTTGGTATGATGCTTTCACTTTCAATAGTAGCGTTAGTGGCAGAATTTATCACCAACAAAAAATTCAGCTTAAACCAAATGCAGCATGGAGAAGATGCGGGACACCATAACAGTCCTACATTTAGAGCACTATCAAAAATTGAAATGCCTTCTATCCTTTTCTTTTTAGGTATTTTAATGACTGTTGCCGCTTTGGAATCTTTAGGGTTAATTTTTAGTTTTGGTCAAGAAGTACAACAAGTAATGTCTAATGAATTATTCATTTTATTACTAGGAGCAGGTTCGGCAGTTATAGATAACGTGCCACTAGTTGCAGCAAGTATGGGCATGTACGATATGAGCATGTTCCCAATGGACGACCATGTTTGGCATTTTATAGCTTATGCAGCCGGAACAGGAGGAAGTATGTTAATTATCGGTTCAGCAGCAGGAGTTGTAGCTATGGGTATGGAGAAAATTTCATTCTTTTGGTACTTAAAAAACATCGCTTGGTTAGCCTTAATTGGTTATGTAGCTGGTTATGCTTTTATGATGTTCTTCCATAGTTGATTCAACCACATAGAGATTACATAAAAACATAGCTTACTTTAACAACGTATCCCTTCAACTAGTTAAGCCCTGAAAGGGCTATAATCTATTTAGCGATGAGTAAAGCTCATCACAAGCTTTTAGATGATACAAAATAGTAAAAAGATTATTTTGATAAATAAAGAATAAAACCTACTTTTGCCCTCCTTAAAAAAGGACGGCCATCTTCAGCGCATGGTCTTAAACAAACCCTCTCTCATTGGTGCTGTGAAGAATGAGATACAAATTAAATAAAATGACTGATAAAAAGAAGTCTGCCGATGAAGGCAAAGAAAAAAAAGTAGTTGCTAAAAAAACTACCACTAAAAAAACTGCTGAAACCAAAGAAAAAACGGAAGCTAAAGCCGAAAAAGCAGTTGAAGAAAAAGCAGAAACTCCTGCAAACGAACCAGTAAAAAAAGCCGCTCCTGTTGCTAAGAAAAAAGAAGAAGTTAAGCCTTTGGCTGATTTCGATTGGGACAGAATTGGTAAATACGAAGAAACTTACTCTAAAAAAGAAAAAGAAGAGTTAGAAGCTTTATATGATGAAACTTTAAAAACTATCGGAAACGAAGAAGTTATTGAAGGTACTATCGTTGCTAAAACAAACAGAGATGTTGTTGTTAATATCGGTTTTAAATCTGAAGGAGTTATCACTATTTCTGAATTCAGATACAACCCTGATTTAAAAGAAGGTGATAAAGTTGAAGTATTCGTTGTAAATCAAGAAGACAGAAACGGACAACTTATTCTTTCTCATAGCAGAGCTAGAGCGCTTAAAGCTTGGGATAGAGTTAACGAAGTTCTTGAAACTCAAGAAATCGTTAAAGGTTATGTTAAATGCAGAACTAAAGGTGGTCTTATCGTTGATGTATTTGGTATCGAAGCATTCTTACCAGGTTCTCAAATTGATGTTAAACCAGTTAGAGATTACGATATTTACGTTGATAAAATCATGGAATTCAAAGTTGTTAAAATCAACAAAGAATTTAAGAACATTGTAGTTTCTCACAAAGCATTAATTGAAGCTGAATTAGAACAACAAAAAGTTCAAATTATTTCTAAATTAGAGAAAGGACAAGTATTAGAAGGTATTGTTAAAAACATTACTTCTTACGGTGTATTTGTTGATTTAGGTGGTGTTGATGGATTAATCCACATTACTGACCTATCTTGGGGAAGAATTAATCATCCGGAAGAAATTCTTGAACTAGATCAAAAAATAAATGTTGTTATCCTTGATTTTGATGATGACAAAAAACGTATCGCTCTTGGTGTGAAACAATTACACGAGCACCCATGGGATAAGTTAGATGCTAACCTATCTGTTGGTGATACTGTTAAAGGTAAAGTTGTTGTAGTTGCTGATTATGGTGCTTTCATTGAAGTAATTCCAGGCGTTGAAGGTTTAATTCACGTTTCAGAAATTACTTGGAGCAATCACTTAAAACCAGCTCAAGAATTCTTTAAAGTTGGTCAAGAAGTAGAAGCACAAGTATTAACATTAGACAGAGAAGAAAGAAAAATGTCTCTAGGTGTTAAACAATTAACTTCAGATCCTTGGGAAGATATCGAAACTAAATACAGTGTAGAATCTAAACATAAAGGAAAAGTTTCAAATATTTCTGACTTTGGTGTTTTTGTTGAGTTAGAATCAGGTGTTGATGGATTAATCCACATCTCAGACTTATCTTGGTCTAAGAAAATTAACCACCCTTCTGAAATAACAAAACTAGGTGACGAAATTGAAGTAGTTATCTTAGAAATTGACAGAGAAAACAGAAGATTAAGCTTAGGACACAAACAATTAGAAGAAAATCCATGGGATGTATTCGAAACTGTTTTTGAAGTAGGTTCAACTCACGAAGGAACTGTTACAGAGATTACTCCTAAAGGCTTATACATTGTTTCTTTACAATATGGTGTTGAAGGAATCGTTACTAAGAAAAATGCCGAAAAAGAAGACGGTTCATTCTTAGCAGCTGATGAAAAAGCATCATTTGTAATTGTTGAATTCAACAAAGGAGCTAAGAAAATTGTTTTATCTCATACTCAAACTTTTAAAGAAACTGAGGATGAAGTTAAACCAAAAGCTAAAGGAAAAGCAAAATCTTCTTCTAATAGCGCAGTGAAAAAAGTAAATGATAACATCGAAAAAACCACTTTAGGTGATTTAGATGCACTTTCTAACTTAAAAGCTGATTTAGAAAAAGAAGAGAAAAAATAATTTTTCTTTTTTAAAACAATAGTAAAAACTGCCTTGACATTTATCAAGGCAGTTTTTTTTTTGAGAAAATCAAAAAAATACAACATAAATTGCAACTACAAACAACTTAGTATCTATATTTGCAAATACATGGCAAGTTCGGATAGAATCATATTAGACCCTAAACAATTTGAACTAACAATCAAAAGATTATCTCACCAACTTATTGAAAATTATGGTGATTTTAAAGATACTGTGATTATAGGGCTTCAACCCAGAGGTTATTTCTTAGCAGAAAGAATTCATCAAGAATTAATGAAAATTGATGCAAAACTCGATATTAAACTCGGCTCGCTTGATGTTACTTTCTATAGAGATGATTTTAGAAGACAAGACACTCCTATTATTCCAAACAAAACCGAAATTAATTTTATAATTGAAGACAAAAAAGTTATTCTGATAGATGATGTACTTTTTACCGGCAGAACCATACGCTCCGGATTGGATGCTATGCTAGCATTCGGTCGGCCAAAAACTGTTGAATTACTGGTTTTAATCAACCGAAGATATAAAAGAGATTTGCCCATACAAGCAGATTACATCGGGAAAAACGTGCATTCAATTGTTTCAGAAAGAGTTAAAGTAAATTGGAAAAATATTGATAAAGAAGATAAAGTAATTTTATATACACCGGAATAATAATTAGAGATTAGAGATTAGAGATTAGAAATTTGAAATTAATAACGATTAACGAACAACAACATAAATGAGTAAGCTAAGTACCAAACATTTATTAGGAATAAAATACCTTCAAAAAGAAGATATTAACCTGATTTTTGAAACTGCCGATCATTTTAAACAGGTTATTAATCGTCCGATAAAAAAAGTTCCTTCTTTACGAGATATTACCATTGCCAATTTATTTTTCGAAAACTCTACCAGAACCAAGCTTTCTTTTGAACTAGCTGAAAAAAGACTTTCTGCAGATGTTATCAACTTCGCATCATCGAGTTCTTCTGTTACCAAAGGAGAAACTTTAATAGACACCGTCAACAACATCCTTTCTATGAAAGTGGACATGGTAGTAATGAGACATCCCAATCCGGGAGCTGCTTATTTCCTATCTCAACATGTAGATGCAAAAATTATAAATGCAGGTGATGGTGCTCACGAACATCCTACACAAGCGCTGCTTGACGGATATTCCATGAGAGAGAAATACAAAGATTTAATAGGTAAAAACATCATAATAGTTGGAGACATTACCCACTCCAGAGTGGCATTATCTAACATCTTTTGTTTACAAAAAATGGGAGCTAATGTAAAAGTTTGCGGACCACTTACACTAATTCCAAAATACATCAACTCACTTGGCGTAGAGGTTATTTCCAACTTAAAAGAAGCCTTAGAATGGTGCGACATTGCCATGATGCTTAGAATACAACTAGAAAGACAAGACACTAAATTTTTCCCATCAATAAGAGAATACACGCAACAATATGGTTTAAATAAAGAATTGTTAGATTCACTTTCAAAAAAAATAACCATCATGCACCCGGGACCAATTAACAGAGGTGTTGAGATAACTTCTGATGTGGCAGACAGCAACCAATCCATCATTTTAAATCAAGTAGAAAACGGTGTGGCTATAAGAATGGCTGTGCTGTATTTGTTAGCAGGCAGGGTGGATTGATTAAAAATTGGAAATTAAAGATTAGAGATTAATCTGTCAACCGTGAACTGAAAAACCAACAACTATTAACCATTAACTTCAAACTAATCTCATAAACTTTTAAACTAACATTAAACTTTAAACATACAAGCATGAAAGCAGTAATTAAAACAGAAAAAGGAGACATGACCGTAGAATTCTACGAAAAGGACGCTCCCAAAACAGTAGAAAACTTCACTACCTTAGCAAAAAAAGGTTTTTATGATGGATTAACTTTTCACAGAGTACTTCCTGATTTTGTAATTCAAGGCGGATGCCCTGATGGAACTGGTGCTGGTGGACCAGGATATGCTATCGATTGTGAATTAGATGGTGAAAACCAATATCACGATAGAGGTGTTTTATCTATGGCTCATGCCGGAAGAAACACAGGTGGCTCTCAATTTTTTATTTGCCACAGCAGAAACAATACCGCTCATTTAGACAGAAACCATACTTGTTTTGGTAAAGTGGTAGAAGGTGTTGATATCATTGATGACATCAGACAAGGTGATAAAATTTTGAAAATTGAAGTAATGTAATTTTAATTTTCTTTATTTTTAACCCTCATTAAAGAAGCGAAGTCTCCAAAAGGCTTCGCTTCTTAATTAAAAAATATAGTATGCCAAAATCAGAAACACAAACACTAGTTGAAATGCTTGAATTGTCGAGAGATTTAACCAAATTTTACCTCTCTAAATTAAAAGGCAAAGACGAACATAAAATTTTTGAAATTGATGGCAAACAATTTAACAGCATAAGTTGGTTGATTGCTCATATTACTATTTCAGAAAATTGGTTGTTACTAGTTTGCACCGGAGGAGAACGCGTTAAAATTCCATGGGCAAGACAATACGGTTTAGGCTCTATTCCTCCTAAAAAAGAAGACGCTCCCTCTTTTGAAGAAATTTTAAAATACTTTAAAGAAGTACATCAAACCGCTATTAATTATGTTAGCCAATTAACTGATGAAGACTTAAGCAAACCAACCACCAACGGAATTACTTTTGGTGGCGAAGATAGCGTTAGAGCAATTATTAAACATGCTATTCGCCACGAATGTGCTCATGCAGGACATTTAAGCTGGTTATGCAAATTGTTTGATGTAAAAACCATTTAAAATAAAAATTCAATTGTTCAGTTTATAATCTATGAATTTAAGACACCAATTAACGCACATTAAAATATTAATTGACTAAGCATATTAAAAACCTCCTCTTTTGAAAAGGCAGGGGTATGAAAAAAATTAAAAAATTAAAACTCTCCCCCTTACCCCCTCTCTTTAAAGAGAGGGGGAGAAGTTATCGGAAGATAACATGGGGGTGAGTCAAAAAATAAAAAAATACATATGAAATTACTACCTATTCTAATTTCTATTTTCACCATAACATCGGTTTATAGTCAAGAAAAATACCAAGGATTGCTTTGGAAAATTTCCGGAAATGGATTAGAAAAAAACTCGTATTTATACGGAAACATGCACGTAAGCGGTAGAATTGCTTTCCATTTGGGCGAGGAATTTTTCGATGCTATAAATGAAGCGGATGCTATTGCGTTAGAATCAAACCCTATCATGTGGCTCGATGAAATTTTAGATTCTGAAAACGGTAGTGATTATTTAGGAAGTTACGCTATCAACAACCAATATTACAATGGTTTTTACCAAGAAGCTTTTAAACTTAAAAAAGTAGATAATAATGTGTTGGGAAATGAAATTTCTTCCGATCATTACATGGCTAACTGGCTATTATACAGAGAAAACAAAGCTAATTCAGATTTTGAGGAAGAAACATTTTTAGATATGTTTATCTATCAAGTGGCTAGTAAAAACAACAAACCGATTTACAGTTTAGAAGACTTTAAACACAATTCCAAATTGGTTAAATTATCGAGTATTCCAGATATGGAAAACAAGGAAACTCCTGAATGGGTAAAAAAACTTACTAAAGACAAATCTGCCTACGAAATTTTAATGGATGCTTATAGAAGTCAGGATTTAGATATGATAGACTCTTTGCAAGCTGCACTTTCTTCAGACAATTATTTGAAATATATGTTGTATGAAAGAAATATTATAATGGCAAACCAAATTGATTCTATTATTAAACAAAATACTAGCCTTTTTAGTGGAATTGGAGCTGCTCATTTACCCAAAAAAAATGGCGTTATCGCATTATTAAGAGCTAAAGGTTATACTGTAGAAGCGTTGCCTGTTACCATTTCAAAAAAATCTAAAAGCCAAATTGAAGAAAATCACAAAAAGAAAAGATTGCTTCCTTATAACAGCAATTTTCAATCAGACTTTTTCTCGCTAAATGTACCAGGGAAAATGTACGAAACACCATCACGAAATTATCAACGCTTATTTTTCTCTCCAGAACTTACTAATGGAAGTTTCTTTTTAGTTAACCAACTAAGTACTTATCATTACTTCAAAAGCTATAATAATGGCGATTTCCAAGCAAAAATAGATAGTTTACTTTTTGAAAATGTACCAGGAAAAATAATTTCTAAAAAAGAATTTGAGAAAAACGGATTTAAAGGTTTGGATGTATTAAACAAAACTAAATCAGGAAACTACCAACGTTATCAATTTATTTTTACTCCATTAAATATTTTAATTTTTAAAATGGGCGGAAAAGATGAGTTTGTAAAAAATGAAGGTGATAATTTCTTTAACAC
>JAVVER010000075.1:0-16646 GCA_032251145.1 Vicingaceae bacterium
TCTATTTTTTAAAACCTTTAGCCTAAAATGGAATTTTTAAGGTTCGACTATCTAAGTAATTTTACTTACAGCATGAAACGACCATTAGGAAAAATCCCTCAAACGGGGGGATTATAAAAGGGGGTTAAATATTACCGATAAAAAACATCTAAATATATACACATGAAAAATCTCATTTTTAATCTTTTTCTATTTACAAGTATAGTGGGATTTTCCCAAGTCAACTACCTAGATAGTATAGCAAAAGAGATGGAAAAAGTAAACTTAGAACAACAAATAGAAATGGCATTAGCTATTCCTTACGATAAAATAGTTGCAAGTACAAATGTAGCAGAAATTATCTTTTTAAATTTAGTAGAAAAAAAACCAGAAATTCAACCAAAAAATTTAGCCAAAATTTATGAGAAACTCGCTTTAGTAAATTACTTTTTAGGAAACTATGACAAACGAACGGACTACAACTTAAAAGCCATTAAAATTTATGAAGATACTGGTGATGAGGTACTTTTAGGAAATGCTTATGGAGGTTTGGGTTATTCTTTACGAACTAGAGATTTAGATAAAGCATTGTTTTATATGCGAAAAGCGATTTATTTATTAGAAAAAAATCAAGATTCTGTGGGCTTAAATCCAACCTATGATAACTTTGGAGTATTACAAGAAACTGCTGGAAATATAGATAGTGCTATTTATTATTACAATTTAGCACTAGATTTAAAAAGAAATCAGAATGATAGTATAGGAATTCCTTTCGCATTAGGGCATTTAGCTGGAGCTTATGCAATAAAAAATGATTTTGAAAAATCTAAAGCATATCTAGAAGAAGCTTATATTATAAGAACAAAAAGAAAAGATGTTTACGGCATTGCAGAAACTTCAGTGCAATTTGCCGATTTTTATTACAGCCAGAGAAAATATGCCGAAGCTGCTGATTGGTTTAGAAAAAGTTATGAAAAAGCAATTGCCAATAATTATGTCCATTTAGCTCAATATGCCAGCTCATTTTTGTCGGAATGCTTGGAAAAAACCAATCAACCCAACGAAGCGATTAAGTATTTAAAAATTTCGCATGATTTACAAGATTCTTTGCTGAACGAAAAATCTAATAAAGCCATGGCTCAATTGGAAATTCAGTACGAAACCGAAAAGAAAGAGAAACTATTAGCAGAACAAGAAGTAATGCTCACCAAGGAGCAATTACGCGTAAAACAGCGTAACTACACTTTGTTAGGCTTAGGGTTGGTACTTGTTTTTATTTTGGTGCTGAGTTACTACATTTACAAGCAACAGAAATTTAAACAACAAAAACTTATTGAAGAAAATAGTTTAAAAGATGAATTAGCCAAAATAACACTGCAAAATGAACTGCACGAAGAGCGTATTAGAATATCAAGAGATTTGCATGATAATGTTGGATCACAACTAACGTTTATCATTTCATCGGTAGATAATATGGGTTATTTATTTAAAACTGCCGATGAAAAGTTAAAAGAACGATTAAACAGCATTTCAGATTTTAGCAGAACTACCATTACGCAACTAAGAGATACCATTTGGGCACTCAATAAAGATGAAATTAGTTTTGACGATTTGAAATCTAGGTTATATAATTACATTGAAACAGCAAAAATTGTTAAAGAAAACATTACTTTTAATTTTGAAGTAAATGTAAATCAAAAGATTAGTTTTAATGCTATTGAAGGAGTAAATATTTTTAGAATAGTTCAAGAAGCCATCAACAATTCACTAAAATATTCCGCAGCTACAACCATTAATGTTTTACTAAAAGAAAGTAAAGACAAACTAATACTTAAAATTGAAGATGATGGAATAGGATTTAATATTAAAGAAGTAAAATTAGGCAATGGCTTGGATAATATGAAGAATAGAGCAACATCCATAAAAGCCAAATTCCACATAAACTCAACACCAGAAAAAGGCACAACAATATTGTTAGAAATGCCCATTAAATAAGCCAAATGACGTATTATTTATAAAACACTTACTACCTAAATTTGCCTAAAAACACCAATTATTATGAACATAAAAATAGCCATAGCAGAAGATAATAATTTTTTAGCCCAATCTATCGAAGAGAAATTAGCTCTTTTCGAAGATTTTAAATTCAAATTCAGAGGAAAAAACGGAGCAGAGTTTATTGGTAAACTAGAAGAAGATCATGTAATTGATGTTGTTTTAATGGATATTCAGATGCCAGAAATGGACGGCATAAAAGCTACTGAATTAATAAAAAATCGTTATCCGCAAATAAAAATTATAATGCTTACTGTTTTTGATGATGATGAAAATATTTTTAATGCCATAAAAGCAGGAGCAGATGGCTATTTACTTAAAGAAATTACTCCAGACACCTTACATGATGGGATTTGTCAAGTGTTAGAAGGCGGAGCAGCAATGACACCATCTATTGCTGCAAAAGCATTAAATTTATTAAGATTTCCTGAAAAAATAACAGCTGACAAAGTACAAGTAGAAGAAATATCGCTTACTAAAAGAGAAACGGAAATTTTAGAACAATTATCCAAAGGATTAAATTACCAATTGATTGCCGAAAATTTATTTATTTCTCCTCCCACGGTTAGAAAACACATAGAAAATATTTACAAAAAATTGCAAGTACATAATAAGATGGAAGCAGTACAAAAAGCTATGAAAAACAATTTAATATAGACTAACCGCTTCAATATACGACAAATGACGTATTGAAAGAATTGGATTAATTCTACTTCTTTGCACTTATGAAAGAAGGTGATAATATCCCAAAACTTACTCCCAGAGAAAAAGAAGTGTTAGTTCATATTTCTGATGGAATGACACACAAACAAATAGCAGACAAACTCATTGTTAGCCCATCTACTGTTCGTAAACACATGGAAAATAGTTACAAAAAACTAAAGGCTCACAACAAAATGGAGGCAGTTCAAAAAGCCATTAAAATGAATCTTATTAAGAATAAATAGCAATTTAGCTTTATTTTATCTAGTAGTTCAATTTTTATGATAACTTTGACATAAAAACTCTTTTTTTTGAGTTTTAAGCCCTTTTTATGTATAAATTCATTGTCATACTTCATGTTATAGCGGCAACCATTTGGGTGGGAGGACACTTGTTTTTGGCAGTAATATTATTACCAAACATCCTCAAAAATAAAGACTTTAAAGGCTTATTAAATTTCGAGAGAAAATTTGAAAAAATTGGAATTCCTGCTTTATTAGTTCAAGTTATAACAGGTTTTTATTTGGCTCATCATCTTTTACCTGATGTTAAAAGTTGGTTTTTGTTTGAAGGGCATTTAGCCACACATATTGGAATTAAATTACTTTTGTTGTTGGCTACAATATTATTAGCACTTAATGCCAATTTCAGGCTAATACCTAACATTGAAAAAGGAAATAACTTAAAAATAATGGCGGTACATATCATTTTAGTTACTTTATTCTCACTACTTTTTTTAATAGTAGGAATGAGTGTGAGATTGGATGTTATCTAGCAAAATAACAAATATTTGAAAGCGAAAAAAATAGTTTCAATTATTTTTTTGCCAATACTAATATTTTCTTACACTTACAGTTCTCACCACCTCAAAACATTTATGCTTGATGTTTCCCAACTAAATAATAACCATTAACCACTAACAAAAATGGCTTTGTGCATTGGAAAAAGTTCTCCTTCTGGCTTGTCCTCGGCTGAAAGAAGGGAGGATTTAGGGGGCTGGATTTACCTCACACTCTCAATCATTACCTCTAAAATAGACTGAGCAGCTTTGCTAATTTTAGTTCCAGGACCAAATATCCCAACCGCTCCGGCATTAAATAAAAACTCATAATCTTGTTGAGGAATAACGCCTCCAACAATTACCAAGATATCTTCTCTACCAATATTTTTTAGTTCTTCAATTACTTGCGGAACTAAGGTTTTATGTCCGGCAGCTAACGATGAAACGCCTAAAATATGTACATCATTTTCAGCGGCTTGTTTGGCAGCTTCGGCTGGTGTTTGGAATAATGGACCAATGTCCACATCAAAACCTAAATCGGCAAAGGAGGTAGCTATCACTTTAGCACCTCTATCATGCCCGTCTTGTCCCATTTTGGCAACCATAATTCGTGGTCGTCTGCCCTCTAATTGAGCAAATTCGTCTGCCAATGCTTTGGCTTTTAAAAAATCTTTATCATCCATAATTGCTGAACTATAAACACCGCTAACAGAGCGGATTTCTGCTTGATACCTACCAAAAACTTCCTCCATGGCATCTGAAATTTCTCCCAACGTAGCTCTTTCTCTGGCTGCTAAAACAGCTGCGTCTAAAAGGTTTCCGTTTCCTGAACGTGCAATTTCGGTAATATTTTTTAAAGCTGCTTGCACGTTGGAGTTATTTCTATTTGCTTTTATTTTAGTTAGTCGCTCAATTTGACTGTTTCTAACTTTAGTATTATCTACTTCTCTTACTTCAAATTCTTCATCAGCATCAACAATATATTCGTTTACGCCTACAATAATTTCTTTGCCACTATCAATACGAGCTTGTTTTTTTGCGGCAGCTTCTTCAATTCGTAATTTAGGAATACCTTTTTCTATGGCTTTTGCCATTCCACCGTGTTTTTCGACTTCCTCAATCAATTCCCATGCTTTTTCAGCCAACTGATGGGTAAGTGTTTCTATGTAATAAGAACCACCCCAAGGGTCAACAGTTTTACAAATTTCAGTTTCATTTTGGATAAAAAGTTGGGTATTTCTGGCTATACGAGCAGAATAATCTGTAGGCAATGCAATGGCTTCATCCAACGCATTGGTGTGTAAGGATTGCGTTCCGCCCAATGCAGCAGCCAATGCTTCTACACAAGTTCGTGCAATATTATTGTATGGATCTTGTTCGGTTAAGCTCCAACCACTAGTTTGGCAATGCGTTCTTAATGCCAACGATTTTTCATTTTTAGGGTTAAATTGTTTGACAATTTTTGCCCACAATAATCTGCCTGCACGCATTTTGGCAATCTCCATAAAATGATTCATGCCTATTCCCCAAAAGAAAGAAAGGCGAGGAGCAAAATCATCAATGTCCATTCCCGAAGCAATGCCTGTGCGCAAATATTCCAACCCATCGGCTAAGGTGTAAGCCAATTCAATTTCGTTAGTTCCTCCAGCTTCTTGTATATGGTAGCCCGAAATACTAATAGAATTAAATTTTGGCATTTTTTCAGAAGTATATTTAAAAATATCAACAATAATTTTCATGGAAGGCAATGGTGGATAGATGTATGTATTTCGCACCATAAATTCTTTTAAGATATCATTTTGTATGGTTCCTGTAAGTTGTTCGGGCTTTACGCCTTGCTCTTCGGCAGCCACAATATAAAAAGCTAAAATTGGAATTACCGCTCCGTTCATGGTCATAGAAACTGACATTTCATCCAATGGAATTTGGTCGAATAAGATTTTCATATCTTCCACAGAATCTATGGCAACACCCGCTTTTCCGACATCACCAACTACTCTTGGATGGTCGGAATCGTAACCTCTGTGTGTGGCTAAATCAAAAGCTACCGACAGTCCTTTTTGTCCAGCAGCTAAATTTTTTCTGTAAAAAGCATTGGATTCTTCAGCAGTACTAAAACCTGCATACTGTCTAATAGTCCACGGACGCATAACATACATGGTAGAATAAGGACCTCTTAAGTTTGGAGCAATTCCAGCACCGTAATTCAAGTGCGTTAGTGGAGCAATATCTTCTTTGGTATAGTTAGCTTTAACTTCAATAGATTCGGCAGTTTGCCATACTTCTTTATTAGAAATAGCTACTTTTTTATTTGCAGGATGGTAAGATAATTTTGAGAAATCTGGCTTCATTATTTACTCTTTATAAAAAGCAAATTTAGTAAAACACAAGTGAAATAGATGAGAAACTAAGAAATAACAATTTTTTTAGTGATGATTTTGTTTTCCATTACTATTTTTAAAAAATAGATGCCTTTTTTTGTAGTTGAATCAAATTTAACTTCTAAAGAAGTAAGAGAAGAACTAGAAGAAGTTATTTTAGGACTTAGTTGTTCTCCCAAAATATTGAAAAAATGGATATTGTTTTTTAGAGTGTCTAAATTTATATGGTTTGAAGATAATTTTATCAATCCAGAACTTGGATTTGGATAAATAAGAATATCAATCTCAGGGTTACTTAAAATAGGAGATTCAATAATAGTTGACTGACGATAAAAAGTACCAAAACTTGTTAAATCAACCGTTTGTAATTTTAGTAATAAATTATCACTTTGGATAATTCCTAATTCGTAATTTTTGTTTGAGGCTAATTCATTAATAGTATCCTTATAGGAAAAAAAATATACAGAACAATTAAGGTATTCTACGTTATTATAGAAGAAAGAAACATTATTTTTGATAATGTTTCTTTCTTCTATAATAGGAGTGTTAAATAATAATTGATTAGTAGTTATCGATTTATCTTGAACTAATTCTATGTTATTTTTTTTTAATTTAATTGGGAAATGGCTAGAAATTAATTCGTCTTGACTTATATTTGTCTCCTGAACAGAAAAAGTGTTTTGACAAATTAATTTTTCATTTACTATGAAAGAAAGAAAAAAGAAAAAAAGAAATCGCATATTAACTCACTTTAATTTACGCAAAGGTATATTTTTTATGTTAATATTTATACTTATTTCAGAAAAAAATATCGCACAACAGCCTTTACCTTTGCCACGTCATCCAGATATTTTTTTTCCTCCTAAATGTCCTAATTCAGGTTTTGAGAACGGAAATTTTGGGAATTGGGAAACTTATACCGCTCTTGTAAATTCTTCTGGAGGTATAAATTTGGCTACATTAACTCAAGTATTTGACCCAACACAACACCAAATAGTAAACGCCTTCACTACAGATCCGATTGGGGGTTTTAAAACGGGAAATTGCGGAGTTAAAGCTGCTAAAATTGGAGATTTAGCAGGAGGCAGAAAAGTGTCAATGATTAAATACACTATTACCATTACTCCTCAAAATGCGAATTTCTCATTTAGATATGCAATGGTACTTCAAGACCCAAACCATAAAGCAAACGAGCAACCTTTTTTTCAATATTTATTTTTACAAGGGAATCGCTCTTATTTTACAAGTACTAGTCAAATAATTGCATCTAAAAAATTTACATCAAGTGCAAATGATCCATTTTTTTCTAATGCGGGAAATGGAGTGCTTTATAAAGATTGGAGTACGGAGTGCATTAACCTATCCAGTTATATTGGACAAGAAGTTTCGTTTTTATTTTTAGTAGCAGATTGTTCTTTAGGTGGTCATGGTGCTTATGCTTATATTGATTGTTTGTGTGAAAATAATGATGCAAAAGCAACTATGACGCTAAATGATAATGCGTTTTGTATGGGAGACCAAATTATAATGGATGGTTCTGCTTCTGTTAATGAGGATAGTTATTTTGTTAGCATTGCAGAATCTGATCAAAATTGGTATGTTATACCTGGTACAGAAAAGCATAAATGGTTTATAGCACAACAAACAGGAATTGTTAACATTAACACATTAGCCAGTCAAATTGGCTTTACGTTTAAATGTAATCGGAACTCCTTAGATGATGGTAGTTTGTAAATAATACGTATTTTTGGGTTAAACAAAAACTCAAAAATATGAAAAAAATAAGAAAAAGCCCATACTGGTTTCTGCCAATAGGAATATTTGGTGCGATAAACGCAGTTAGTACTATAATAAAAACCATAACTATGATTAATAATAACGTATCATTTAGTGATTTACCTATTTTTTCGCTTGATTTTTTTGAAAGTTTGATGCAGATAGTTCTTGTGATTATTTTATTTTTTATATATAAATCATTTTTAAAACAAAAAAAGGATATTGAGTTTTTGATTAGTGAGATAAATAATGGTTTCATCATTGTAACTGATAATCTTAATCATTCACATAGGATAAATGATTTAAAGATTAGATATGTTGATTTCAGAATAGAAAATAAAGACCTAACTAATGAAGAATTTATTGACAAAATTAATATTTATGGATTTTCAAAAGAAGATTTAGAGGATATAGGGGTAGATAAACTCTTCACAAATAAACAAAAGGAAAGATTATTGCCAAGAGTAGTTATGGATAAATACGTAGCTTTTAAAAATGAACTAAAAAACCATATAGAGAATAAAAGAAATGACAATACACGAAATATATAAAAACTTTCCTGAACAAAAAGACTGTTTAGCCCATCTTGAATATTTGAGGTGGAAAAACGAACCTGCTTGTGTTAATTGTGGCTCTACCAATGTAACTAAATTCAAGAATGAATTACGTTGGCATTGCAACGAGGAGAACAAATCATATAGTGTACTAAAAGATACAATTTTTGAGGGTACTCGATTACCACTTCAAAAATGGTTTTATGCTATTCACTTAATGTTGTCAGCCAAAAAAGGATTGAGTGCGATGCAGTTAGCCAGAAACTTAGATGTTTCGTGGAACACAGCATGGTACACGTCAATGCGAATAAGGTGTGCAATGCAAGACCAGTCGTATATATTGGAAGGAATTATAGAATCAGATTCTACCTATGTTGGTGGCAAACCTCGTAAAACAAATAAGGCATCCGACAGAGTAAAGAACAAGCGTGGTAAGGGAGCTAAAAAAGAACAAATTATTGGATTTATTGAGAAAAAAGCAGGGGGTAAAGTAATAGTAAAACACGTACAAAAAGATGTTGAAACATTAGAACTATTAAATCTGCTAAAAAAGAACATAAAAACAGATAGTTCTATATTAATGACTGATGAGGGAAAGGAATATACCAAAGAGTTTGATAAGATAATTCAACGCTACATGGTTAAGCATAAAAAGGAATTTTCTAATAACGGAATAAACACCAATACTATTGAATCTTTTTGGGCTATTATAAAACGAGGTATAACAGGGCAGTACCATCACTTATCAAAGAAGTATCTGCCTTTCTATATTTCTGAATTTGCGTATCGTTACAACAACAGAAACAATAAGAAGATGTTTAACGAATTGTTAGATTCAGCAGTTGAAGACGAAAAATGCTTTATAAATATGAAACCAAAAAAAGGATTAAACGATGAATTATGATAGTAAAAACAAGGCACTACCATCATCTAAGGAGTTCCGAATGTAATAGGTATTACAGAATTAAATTGGCTGTTACTAATGATTGTGTGGTATGGGATGAAACAGTTAAATTGATTTATATCAGGTGTCCTGAAGATGTTGGTTTAGGTCAGGACATTGTGATGTGTTGTAATAATATTTTCCCTGTGGTTATTGAAGATGAAAATTATACTGACCATCCAAGCTATACCTATAATTGGACTTCAGACCCTGTATGGTCGTTTATGGCTACGGTAAATGATTTACCTCGTTATACTTATACGCCAACTCAATCAACCACTTTTAATGTAACAATTACAGATGATTATGGTTGCACCTTAGAAGATGAAATAAATGTGATTTTATTACAGCCATTTAGTGTTTTTGTAGAAGTAGAACCTTTAGGTTGTTGTTCTTATAAATTAACACCGATAATAACTTTTGAGTCTTGCCCTAATACGCAAATAAATTTAGAAGACCCAAAATGGGCGGCTATTAAATTGCAAATGCTTAATTTTCAATGGAGTGATAGCTATAATGGTAGTGTTCGTACTGTTTCTTTTGCTCAAAATACAACCCTTACACTAAATGTGAGTAGTCAATGCTTTTCTGAGCAAGTTAGTGTTAATGTACCTCAATCGCCAGTAGCAAATTCTTTTCCCACACTAATAGCTCCTAATGCATTTATTCCTTCATCGTCAAATAATAGTAAATTAATTATTAGAGAGTTTGGTCCAAATGCACCTGCCGATGGACAACCTGCTTATAATGCTACGAGTTATAGGTTAAGAGTGTTTAATAGATGGGGAGGTATGTTTAGAGAAATAAAAGTTGAAAATAGATGTCCTTTGTTGCAAGCTGAGATAGCTTGGGATGGAAGGGATAATAATGGAAATTTAGTTCCTTTAGGAGAATATGTTTATACTTTAGAGTTAAAAAATTATTGTAATGGTACTGGTTGGACTAATATTTGTAATTTCTTTGGAATGCAACATGTTTGCAATAAGTATTGCATTAGATGGTTTCCATTACCTCCTAAGAATGTATGTTGTGATAATTCTACTTGTCCATTTAAAGTTTTGGTTATGCAGTGATTATGTTAGCTAATATTAATCTAAAAATAGTAATAATGTTGTTTGTGGTGTGTTTAATAACACAATCTATAAAAGCCCAAAAAACACCTCTATCATTAGGGGGGAATTTTTCTGTATTTACTGATAAGATTAACGGAGGGGTAAATTTTACTATGTTAAAAAAAGGTAAACAATTAAGTACCTACTCCCCTTCTTGGCGAGTTAATATTAATTATGGTATTTTGGCGAGTAAAAATATAAAACAAGACTTATCTGCAATTACTATTGATAGTAATGGGTTTGGTATTAAAATAGACCCTTCCACTCCATTTTATTACGATGTTCCTCCTTTTGGATTCATTACTATACAACATAAGGTTCAAAATATTGGGTTTAATGTAAGTATTATTAAAGATTTTTATATAAACGATTTCTTGTTTTTTGGCTTAGGTCTAGGTACTACTATTAATAAAGATAAAGGGTTTGTGGTTTGGTATAACCCGAGAACAGAAGAGCGAATTAAAAATAATATAGAATTCAATTCAAATACTTTTATAGTCATAACTGAATTTGGTTATTACAAAAATTTAAGTCATAAATTATTGTTTACTTCCGTTTTACGACCTTACTTCTCTATTCCTTATAATAGTAGGTCAACATCAAATCCAAATTATATATTCGACAGTTCATTACCTTTAATTGGTAATGTTTTGGAGATTTCTATTTCAATTAATTATAAACTAAACTAATCCATCATGAAAAAAATTAATTTAACAATTATTGTTGCCTTATGGTCATTAACTACTTATGCACAGCTTAGTGGCAGTTTACGAGCAGGTTCATCAACACATTCTGATGATTTGATAACCATTGATTCATCTTCTCCTTTGTTTCATTATTATGTTGGTGTCGGATATCGCTTTTTTGAGGATGAACATATTTCGGTTATACCAAAAATTATTTTCGACAAATCTGGGTTTAAAAACACATTGTTTTTTTTAGATGATAATTTAAACATAATACCAGCCGATTTTACCACTAAACTTTATAGTGTTGGCAGTGAGTTAGAGGTGGAAATTAAATTTTTCAACCCCGAAAAAAAGTTTAATGTTTATGCTTCTCCTTTTGCTTCTTATCGAAAATTATTTAAAAGCCAAACAACAATAAAAAGCAGCATTGAAGATTCAAAAAGTAACGAACTATTAGATAACGATAAGATTTTCGATTGGGGTTTAGAAGTGGGAGTGATCTATAATCAATTCAAATTTGGTTTATTCTATAGAGACATACTTAACAAAAGCAGTAGAGGCAATTCTTCATTTGTAATTACAAGAGCTTTTGGAATTAATGTAAGCTATATTTTAAATTTGAAAACTAAATCAAAAGAGGAGTAGATGTAAAAGAAATAACTGAATAGAGTTGGTGGTATTTTTGTAATCAATGCAATGGTAGATCTTTTACAAATAACACCAGGTACTATGGTGTGATTAATAATTCAAACTAAAATGAAGTATCTTCTAATTATAATCATCCTTGTTATTAATTATACAGATTTTTTCGCTCAAAAAAATGATAAGTCTTTGTATTTTAAAACAAATAATGAAGACATAACAATAAAATCAAATCTAAATGAAAATAAGTTTAAGTTTTTAAGGTTAGAGAGATATGAGCAAATTTTAGGTTATAAAGTTGATAAAGATAGGCGTGCAATTAAAATTGGAATTATAGCTTTCGGATCTTCCAATATTATTAAAAAATCTTTATCAAGTGATCATTTTTCAAAAGAGAAAATTTCTGCTCAAAGCTTTGGTTTTGAATCATCTTATATGTTTAAATTAACTAACCAAAAAAAAGAAACATCAATTCTATTTGGAATTAATGTTGATTTTCAGTATATTTTCATTAAAAGAAGTCTTTATGATAGTTACACGTACAAAGAAGAAACTGAAGAAAACGAAAGCTTTAATTCTATTGTTTTAGGTCCTGCTGTTGGAGTTTTTATACAAAAAAAAATTACTAAGAAATTTGTATTGGATCTTGGGCTAAATCATCGTTTTTTTACACCGATAAGCAAAACCCCTATTCTTTTTACAAGAAACAGTATTGTTGCTGCATTTTCAATTAATTATATACTGAACTAATTTACCCCGCCTTTTCCTTAAAACTTTCCAACCCTTTTTTTACCAATTCATCGGTAAGTGTTTCCATGTAGTAAGCCCCTTTGGTTGGGTCAACTACTTTATCTAAAAAGGATTCTTCTTTTAAAATGAGCTGAATATTTCGGGCAATTCTTTTAGAAAATGGAGTAGCTTTTTTGGTTAAGGTATTAAATGGTAAAACCGTCAAACAATCGCAACCACCAATAATTGCCGACATAGCCTGTGTTGTGGCTGCTAAGGTATTGTTGTGAACATCAATTTCGGGTTGAGGAGTTAGTGTAGTTTGTGCAGCAACATACATCTCTGGATCATTCAATTGGTATTGATTGGTAATCAATTCAAAGCAAATTCGGGCTGCTCTTAATTTAGCTATTTCAAAAAAGTAATTGTTTTGTATAGGAAACTGAAACATTATTTTATTCCACGCTTCTTTTGCAGTAATACCGTTTTTGGTTAAGAGGTCAACTGCTTCAACCGCTTTTGCAAAACTATCAGCTAGTTGCTCACTCATTTTAGCGGTAGCGTTGGCAGTAATCATTACGCATTTTTCAACATGTTGATTTTTACTCAACGCAATAATATCGTTGGTAATGTCATTGTTGTAAAAATTCGCTTTTACATTTTGGTAAGTAGATTTTTCAATTAACTGAGCAAATAATTCAGCAGTATGTAGTGGTTGTTGGTTGTTAAAACTCAACTGAATAATATCTAATTGGATGTTGTTTAGTAAGCTGCTCAATTTTTCTAAATTAGCTATTTCTCCAATAAACTCTAAGCTGTTGCAACCACCTGCTAGAGCAGTTAGCGCTTGTTGATTCGCATCGTTATCAGCAATATCAATTTGTTCATTTATGTTCCAGCTAACAGTATTTTCTGGGATAATATTGAAGGTAGAGGACAAGTTATTTTCTAACGCATTTTGCATATAAAATGGTTGAACATTGATGTCTTCCTCAGAACTCCAAACTAAGGTTGCTTCAAAATCTTTACCTTTCAAATCAGCAATAATTTGTTCTTTCCATTGCTGATAGCTTATTTCTTTAAAATCGGTCATAAAAATAGTTTATGAGTTTAAGAGTTTATAAGTTTAAAAGTTGTTTTGTGTTAACAGTTGACAGTTTTTTTTTAATTTCTGTAATCTACACATCCACATATTTTCTCATTTACACATTAATTTAATCTTCTTTTTTCGCTTCAAAAACAAAAATTTCTTCATCGTCTTTTTTCATTAAATACTTTTCTCGGGCAAATTTTTCCAATGCTTTTTGGTGGGTAGTCAATTCTTTCAGTTCTTTTTTGGTTTGATCAATTTCTTTAAGGTAAAAAGTTTGGTCTTGTTTTAACTGTTTTAACTGGGATTTATAAGTAAACTGGGTAATTAAATTATTTTGGTCGAAAAACATTAACCATACAAGAAACAACACTAATGTTAGTGCATATTTGTTTTTAAGCCATTTTGGGATTTTCTGCCACATAAACACAAAAATACATATCAATTCTTAAAGATAAATGTAAAATAGCAGCGAACTATTAAACAAAGCGTTGTTAATGGTGGTTGGTTTTAAAAAAAAAGTCAGCAATCTACAGTTTGCAGTTAGCAAAAAAAGCTCCAACGGAGCGTAATTTAATAGCGTTGACTGATAGGTCATCGCTTTGGGGTGAGTTTTAAAAACAAATACAACTCTCCCCCTTGCCCCCTCTCTTCGAAGAGAGGGGGAGAAGTTATCGCAAGATAACTTGGGGGTGAGTTGAAAGAATAAATTCATTTCCAACAGAGCGTAATTTAATAGAGATAAGTGAAGCTCATCGCAAAAAAATGTTATGAATAATAGTTGAACTATGTGGTTAAAAAACTTCCTTAAAAAACAAGTGTAGTCAAATTACCAAGCAACGAAAATATTACTACTTTTACGAGTTCATTTTTTAAATACCAAAACAAATGGCAAAGACAAGAAAAGAACAAGATGCATTAGAATATCACGCACAAGGGAAGCCTGGAAAAATTGAAGTAGTACCAACAAAACCATATAGTACCCAGCGAGATTTATCGTTGGCATATTCACCTGGTGTAGCAGTGCCATGCTTAGAGATTGCTGCCAATAAAGAAGATGTTTATAAATATACTGCCAAAGGAAATTTAGTAGCAGTAATTTCTAACGGAACTGCAGTTTTAGGCTTAGGAGATATTGGTCCGGAAGCTTCAAAACCTGTAATGGAAGGAAAAGGATTGCTATTTAAAATTTTTGCAGATATAGATGTTTTTGATATTGAAATTGATGCTACTGATGTAGATAAATTTGTGGAAACAGTAAAAGCAATTTCACCCACTTTTGGTGGAATAAATTTAGAAGATATTAAAGCTCCCGAATGTTTTGAGATTGAAGAAAGATTGAAAAACGAGTTGAACATTCCAGTAATGCACGATGATCAACATGGAACAGCGATAATTACCGCTGCGGCTTTACTAAACGCTATAGAATTAGCCGATAAAAAAATTGATAAAATAAAATTGGTTGTTAATGGAGCGGGAGCTTCTGCCATGTCGTGCACCAAATTATATGTAACCTTAGGTGTTAATCCTGAAAACATTGTAATGTTAGATAGTAAGGGAGTAATTCGTAAGGATAGAGAAGACTTATCTGAATCTAAAAAGCAATATGCTACAGACAGAAAAATTGATACACTTGAAGAAGCGTTAGATGGTGCTGATATGTTTTTGGGATTATCAAAAGGAAACATTGTTTCAAAAGCTATGATTAAAAAAATGGCTAAAAACCCTATTGTTTTTGCTTTAGCGAATCCCGACCCTGAAATTCCTTACAAAGATGCTATTGCAACCAGAAAAGACATTATTATGGCAACAGGGAGGTCTGACCATCCTAACCAAGTGAATAATGTATTGGGTTTTCCATATATTTTTAGAGGCGCTTTAGATGTTAGAGCAACCTCAATTAACGAAGAAATGAAATTGGCAGCAGTAAAAGCTGTAGCCCAATTAGCTAAAGAACCTGTTCCAGAAGAAGTAAATGAAGCTTACAATCAAAAAAATATCACTTTTGGTAGAAACTTTATTATTCCAAAACCACTAGATACAAGGTTGATAACCACTATTGCTCCCGCAGTTGCTAAAGCAGCTATGGATTCTGGTGTGGCACTACAGCCTATTACCGATTGGGAAGAGTACAAAGAAAGCTTAGCCAAACGTTTAGGATTGAATAATAAGTTGCTTAAAAGTATCACCGAAAAAGCGAAAGGAAATCCTAAAAAAGTAGTTTTTGCTGAAGCGGATAACTATAAAATACTAAAAGCTGCTCAGGTAGTTTATGAAGAAGGTATTGCTCATCCAATATTATTAGGAAAAGTAGCTAAGATTGAAGAAGTTGCCAAAGAATACAATTTAGAGTTGGGCGACATTCCAATTATTGACCCAAGAAGCTCTAAACATAGAGACAAAAAGAATTTTTATGCAGCAATGTTGTATGAAAAACGCAAAAGAAAAGGTGTTACGTTGGCGGAAGCACAAGAAATGATGCGTAGCCGTAATTATTTCGGCTCTGCTATGGTAGAAATGGGCGATGCCGATGCACTAATTTCAGGATTAACAAGAAATTATAAAAATACGATAAGACCTGCCTTGCATGTTATTGGTACAGATGATGATGTTAAAAAAATTGCAGGGATGTACATCATTTTCACTAAAAAAGGACCAATTTTCTTTGCAGATACTACGGTAAACTTAAATCCTACGGCAAGAGATATTGCAGACATTACGGCATTAACTGCTAAAATTGTAGACAGGTTTAAAATTGTGCCTAAAATTGCTTTGTTGTCGTACTCTAATTTTGGTTCAGCAGATGGAGAAGACGCTATAAAAATGCGTGAAGCCAAGAAAATTTTGGAAAGAGAATATCCTGATTTAATAGTTGATGGAGAAATTCAGGCCAATTTTGCATTGAATAAAGAGTTGAGAAACGAAATATTTCCATTTTCTGAATTAGCAAGAAAAAACACCAACACGCTTATTTTTCCAAACTTAGCAGCAGGAAATATTGCTTATAAGTTAATGTTAGAAATGGGCGAGTTTGAATCCATCGGACCAATTTTGTTAGGAATGAAAAAGCCTGTTCACATTTTACAATTAGGTAGCTCAGTTAGAGAAATTGTGAATATGGTAACGATTGCTGTAACCGATGCACAAACTAGGAAATAAAATTAGAGATTAGAAATTAGAGATTAGAAATTAGAGATTAGAAATTAGAGATTA
>JAVVER010000076.1:0-16272 GCA_032251145.1 Vicingaceae bacterium
TAAGCTGTACACTAACAGGTTTTTTCTGATTAAGACCAGCACTATAAATACCTTTTTTCTTGCTTTTGTGTTCTCTGCCATTAAACATGGAAGATTGATCTATTTTTTTACTACATGAAAATAGAAAAATGGTAAGCAGTATAAGTAGGGTAGTTTTGTTTAATTGCTTCATAAGTTTACTTTTCGTACTCCGCTAATAACGTATAAATATCCTTAATTAGTCTGTCCACATCTTTTTTTGATGTACCATCATAAAAACCTCGTAACCTTTTATCTTTATCCACCAATACAAAGTTTTCGGTGTGAATAAAATCATCAACACCGCCATCTCCTTCTGTTATTGCTGCAAAGTAAGTTTTTCGGGCAAGGTCGTAAATTTGCTTTTTATCTCCAGTTACTAGCTTCCATTTTTCAGATGAAATATTATGTTTATCAGCATATTCTTTTAATACAGGTACAGAATCTTCTTCGGGCATTACCGTATGCGATAAAAATAAAATATCACTATTTTCATTAAACTCTTCGTAAACACGCAACATTTGGTCGGTCATTTTAGGACAAATAGTAGGGCAGGTAACAAAAAAGAAATCTGTAACATAAATTTTACCTTCAAAATCTGTTGGCGTAACTGTTTGCCCATCTTGGTCGGTTAAACTAAACTCGCCAACTTTATGGTTTTTAGAGGTTCCTTGCAAGGATTCATCTACTAATTTGGGGTTAATATCGGCAGGATTATAAATTTTTAAAGGCTTTGGTTTGCTTATCATAAAATAGGCAATGGTAATACCAATAATAATTACAACAAGAGCAGGGATAAGTCTTTTCATTTTTTATTTATTTCTCAGCAAAAGTAGCGGTAAAAAGGATACAAAACAACTGAGTATTTTATTCTGTAGCTTTTTTATCTTCGGTAATTCCTAACTCTTTGTTAAGGACTTGCTTTAATAAATCACTATCTAATTTTTTTGCTATAATAGTTTTGTCTTTATCCAACAAATAGATTTGAGGAGTAGTAAAAACATCGTAAGTAGTAGTGTAGTTCAAGCTTTTTAAATCGGTATATCCTTTGGCAATGTATTCTGTAGCTTTTTGCTTGTCTTCATAAACTTCTTTAGGTACGGCAACATTTAAAAAGTCCATATTATTTTCTCTAATAAATTTTTTCCAAGCCTCGTTATGGTCGGAACTTACAGCATATACAGCCACACTTTTATCTTTTATTGTTTGGTAGTACTCAGCTATTTTTGGTAATTCTTTTTTACAATGTCCGCATTCTGGATCCCAGAAAATTAAAATGGTATAATCCTTATCAATTTTATGCATGTTAACCCAGTTTTGTTTGGCAGTATCAATTAGCATAAGGTTAATAGCTGTTTTTCCTATCAGCACTGGAACTAACTTTCTGGCTTTGTCCTGTACTTTTTCTATTAATTTTTCATCTGCCCAAAAAGCTTGTTCTTTGGTGTAATAATTTAACGCTATATGAGCAAAAACAGCATCCATTCCCATTATTTTGGATTTTTCGTAATGGTTGATTAAATAATGTATGGTGTATTTAAAAATCTCTTTGTTTGCTCTAGCTTTTTCAACTACCCAATCAATATCAGCATTAATAGAATCGGGGTTAGGGTAAGCAAGTTTGGTGAAATATTTTTCAATTTTATTGTGGTATAACGGACTTCTCAACAATCGTTCATCGCTAAAATCGATATCATCAAAAAAATGTTTTTTGTAGTATTGGTAACGGGTGTATTGAAGTATAGAGTCATTTTGGATAGTGTCAAATTTAGTAGTTTCTGGTTCTTTCATTGCTTTAAATAAAGCAGCAACAAAAGTGTTAGGATGTTTTTCGATTATAGATAATCTATAGTCCTGAACTTCTTTTTCAATATTAGCCAATTGTTTTTCTATTTCTTTTTTTTCTGTGGCAGATGTAGTTTCTAGTTTGTGTTTTTCACGAAGAGTAGCAGCATTTTCTTGTGTTTTACCAACATGCAACAGGTGTTCTAAAAACAATTTATTTTCTTCCGACTTCTTAACAACCATGTTTTTAACCGGATTAAGTGTATCTGTTTCAATTTCAATAACAGGTTCATCTATCAAAATTTCAAATAAAATTCTGCCATTATAAAAAATACCATAAATACCACTTTCTATAGTTTTAGTACCTTTAAAATGAGCGATACTATTTTCATTAACTTTTGCGGTATCTTTATAATAACGCTGATTACCATAGTAGTTAATTAAAAATAAATCGGTGTTTTTTAAACCATCAATTTTTAACTTAATAGAATAGGTATTGTTTTGAGCAAAAAGAGTAGTCGAAAGACTAAATAGAAGTAGAATAGGAAATAATTTCTTCATAATTTTGTGTTGTTTTTAAACATGTTCAAATTTAGGATTTAATTTGAGCTTCAAAAAAAGATTAAAAAAAATTAACATATCATTAAATTGCCAAAATATTTACTTTACATATCAATTATAGTGCCCTCTGTGTTGGTATGTTTAGGTGTTGTAATTTACTTATACCAAGAGTATTTAATATTTTATCCTGAAAAGCTTTCCGAAAAACATATTTTTAAATTCAATCAAACTTTTGAGGAATTTGATGTACACACCAAAGACGGTGAAAGGTTAAATGTAATAATGTTTAAAGCCAAAAAATCTAAAGGGTTAGTTTACTACCATCATGGAAATGCTGGTAGTTTAGAGCATTGGGGGTTAAAAGCAATTGATTTTACTAGTAGAGGTTATGATGTTTTAATGTATGATTATAGAGGTTTTGGGAAAAGTACTGGAAAGATTAAGAATGAAAGAATGCTTTATAAAGATGCAGTTTTAATCTACACTGAAATTGAAAAAAGATATACATTTGATAAAATTATTTTTTACGGCATATCTTTAGGTTCAGGTATAGCAGCTAAATTAGCTCATGAAATTACTCCCAATAAATTAATATTAGAAACACCGTATTTCAATTTTTATGATGTTTCTAAATTTCATTACCCATATTTACCCAATTCCATTTTATTACATTATCAATTTAAAACCAATAAGTGGTTGCCCGAAATAAAAGTACCTATACATTTAATACACGGAACAGAAGATGAAACCGTTCCTTATGAAATGAGTGTACAACTGAAAAAACTAGGTAAAAATATTGATTTATGCACCATAGAATATGGTTCTCACAATAACCTAAACACTTTTGATGAATATCAAAAATACTTAGATAAAGTACTCAATTAAAGGATGTATCCTAAATCAATTCCAATAAATTATTTATTTAATCGAAATTATTTATACATTTGTCGGGAGATAAGTAGATTTATCTATCTTATAAATGCATTAAAACAATAATAAATTTATTTACACATGAAAAGAAATTTAAAATACACAATAGCCATTATTGCAGCATTTCCAATGTTAATGTACACATCTTGTACTGAGGATAAACCAATAGAAGATGTTGAAGTGGAAATTGTTACTGATGAAAAACCTCTAAGCGAAAAATTTTATCAAATTCCTGCACCAGATGAAATGTTTGGGTTTGTAAAAAATTCTGGATTAACTTACAATAAGGCACTTATAAACTCTCCACAAAAATTAACAAGTTATACTTCTCCATTAGAACAAACTATGATTTTTGGTGTGTATTCAGCAGATTTAGCCTACACAGCAGCTTACGAAGAGTTTAATGAGTCAATTAAATATTTTGCAATAATTCAAAAATTAGCAGAAAACATTGGTATTTCAGGTGCGTTTAATGAAGAGTTGATGAATAATATTAAAAATAACTTAGACAAACCTGAGCAATTATTAGAAAATTCTAATGATTCTTATTTTTCTGTTGTAGATTATTTAGAACAAAATGAGCAAGGAGATAAATTAGGTATTATTGCAGCAGCAGGATGGTTAGAAACAGTTTATATAGTTGCCAACTCTATCGATTATAATAAAAATGAAGCAGCTTTGCAACGATTAGCAGACCAAAAACTTACACTAGATAATTTATTAATGTATTTAGATAAATACAACGAAAACGCAGATGTTAAAGAAATAGCTACAATGCTTAAAGAACTTGAAACAACCTTTGAGTCTATCGAAGAAGAAACAAATTCTTCTGGAATTACTTTAAAGAAAAAAAGTGAAGGAAAAATGGTTTTGGGTGGAGGAAGTTCTCCTAAAATTTCTAAAGAACAATTTGAAGCCATTAAATCTAAAGTAAATGAATTAAGAACTAAGATTGTTAAATAATATATTCAATTAATAGATAATTCACATTAATAAAATTTAAAAGCTCAACAATGAAAAATATAAAAAATACCTTATTAATTATTTCAATTTTTGCAATGCCTTTTATAGCTTCTGCACAATACTGCAACAATTTTCACACAAAATATTGTCCTCCATCAGAAAATGGAATGTATAGCTTAAACGGTCAATCTAAAAGTGCCTTGTTTAGTAAAGGACAAACTTCAGAACTAAATGTAATCGTTTATAAAGGTCAGGATTATAGAATTTCTCTTTGTTTTGATGAAACGTTAGGTTCTCAAATTACATACAAAGTTTATGAAACTAAAAAGGTTAAAGTAGAAAAAGTTATTGAAACTAAAACCATGGAAGACGAATACCAGAAAGATGAAAATGGAGAATTAGCTGTTGACGAATGGGGCGAATATATTCTTACAGGAAATCAAGTTGAAGTAGTAAGTAAAGAAACAGTAACAGTGGTAGAACAACAAAAAAACTTACTATATGATAATAGCCAAGATGGTTTTGCTACCGAATTAGAGTTTTCTGTAGAAACCACCAGGAGATTAATAATTGAAGTTTCTATTCCAGGGAGTGGTGGAAGTGGGAACACTAAAAACAAACTTATTAAATCAACAGATATGGGTTGTGTAGGTATTTTAGTTGAACACATGACTACTCCAATACAAGGATTTAAAGGAACAGGTTTTTAATATAAATCAACATATAATATTTAGAAGAGGCTACAATAATTTTTGTAGCTTTTTTTATTTAATGCTCTTTTAAATAGCTACCTTTACAAGTGTAATAACCGCTTCGTTATTTATCAAAATAAGATTAAATTTTAAGCTACCATGAAAAAAATTAAGCAGCTGTTAATTTTAAATAGTTTCATCACATTTTTGTTGATTTCGTGTGATAACAAAAAAACACCTACAACAAGTCCTATTTATGAGAAACTTACTGAATCGGTTTACTCTTCTGTAACCATACAGCCAGATAGTTTGTATGCTGTTTTTTCTTCCGTTACAGGAATTATTGATAAAGTAATGGTAGAAGAAGGTGATGTTGTAAAAGAAGGGGATGAGTTGTTTTTAATTACGAATAATACCCCCGTTTTAAATACAGAAAATGCCCGTTTAGCCTTACAAATTGCTCAAGAAAACTATAACGGTAAAAATGCTGTTTTAGAGGATATGAAAAATGAAATAGAAATAGCCAAACTAAAGTTAGTAAACGATTCCATAAACTATTTAAGACAGAAAAATTTATGGCAACAAAATATAGGTGCTAAAGCCGAATATGATGCTGCTAAACTAAACTTTGAATCATCTAAGAATACTTATAGCACACTACAAAATAAATTTAAAAGAACAAAAAACGAACTGAAACAACAAGTAGAACAAGCTAAAAATAATTACCAAGCCTCATTAATTTTAACGAAAGATTTTACCATTAAAAGTAACATCAACGGGAAAGTATATGCTATAAATAAAAAGCCAGGAGAAATTGTTTCGATACAGCAATCTATTGCTACAATGGGAAGTTTATCAAACTTTGTTGCTGAGTTGCTAATTGACGAAGTAGATATCGCCAAAACAGAGGTTAACCAATTGGTTATAATTAAATTAGATGCCTATCCTAATCAGGTTTTTAAAGCAACTGTTGAAAAAATTTATCCACAAAAAAATGAAAGGACGCAAACCTTTAAAATTGATGCTGAATTTATTGATTTTCCTCCCAAATTATACCCTGGATTATCAGGCGAAGCCAATATCATCATAAATGAAAAGGAAAAAGTATTGGTTATTCCAAAAAATTATTTGGTAAACAACAACTTTGTAAAAACTAAAAAAGGATTAATAGAAATTACAACGGGACTTGAAAGCATTGATAAAGTTGAAGTGATTTCTGGTATTGACGAACATACAGTTATTTATCAACCCGAATTATAAGATGAATAGTTTCCGTATCATATTAGGGATTTCTAAAATTCATTTAATTTCAAGAATAAAACAAACCTCAATTGCTGCTTTAGGAGTTACTTTTGGTATAAGTGCATTTATTATACTTATGGGGTTTATGAATGGACTTAATGGTTTATTGGATGGCTTAATTTTAAATAGAACACCTCATATTCATATTTATAATGATATAAAACCCAGCGAAAATCAGCCTGTTGCATATTTTAAAGATTTTTCAGAGGCATTTAATGTGGTACATTCTGTAAAACCTAAACAAACTCAAAAAAAAATACATAATGCACAACCATTAATTAATTACCTTAATCAAAATCCAAAAGTAAAAGGAGCTATACCACAAGTTACAGCACAAGGTTTTTATATTTCTGGTAGTCAACAATTAAATGGGATGATTACCGGTATAGATGCTCTAGCCGAAGCTAAGCTATTTAATTTTGATAATTATATTACAGAAGGAAATGTGCTCGACTTAAAAAATAATGTTAATGGAATTTTACTTGGAATTGGAGTAGCCAAAAAAATGTCGTTAAAAATTGGTGATAGAATTCAAATTGCAAATGTTAATGGGGAAATTATTCCCTTAAAAATTGTTGGTTTATTTCAAAGTGGATTGGCAGAAATCGATAATACACAAAGCTATGTAAATGTAAAAACTGCTCAACGTATTTTATCCGAATCGGAAAACTATATTACAGATATTAATGTTAAATTATTTGATATTGAAGATGCAGTACCTATGTCTAAATTTATTGCCAATGAATTTACACTTACAGCAATAGATATAAAAACTGCAAACGCTCAATTTGAAACGGGAACATCGGTAAGAAATCTAATAAGTTATGCAGTTTCTATTACATTATTATTAGTGGCTGGTTTTGGTATTTATAATATTCTAAATATGATGATATATGAAAAAATGAATGATATCGCTATTTTAAAAGCAACAGGTTTTTCTGGTAATGATGTGAAAAGAATTTTTATTAGTCAGGCAGTAATTATAGGTATAGTAGGAGGGATTTTAGGATTAATTTTAGGATATTTAGTAAGTAGATTAATTGACAATATTCCTTTTGAAACCGAAGCCATTCCTAACATCACCACCTATCCAGTAGTGTATAACTATGTACATTACATCATAGCCATGTTATTTGCCATGATATCTACTTTTATTGCTGGATATTTACCAGCACAAAAAGCAAAAAATATAGACCCTGTTGAAATTATAAGAGGACAATGAATACAATACTTGAAGCAAAAAATATCAATAAGTACTTCAGAGATCCAGTGCTTTTTCATGCACTTAAAAATATCAGTTTTAATATAACTAAAGGAGAGTTTGTTTCTATTATGGGGAAATCTGGTTGTGGAAAATCAACCCTACTTTATATACTTTCTACCATGGATACTGATTATGACGGAGAGTTGTATATTGATGGGGAATTAACAAGCGGAAAAACTAATGATGAATTAGCTTTTATTAGAAATAAACACATTGGTTTTGTATTTCAGTTTCATTATTTATTACCCGAATTTACAGTTTTAGAAAATGTAATGTTACCAGCAAAAAAACTGGGAGAAAAAAGTCTCGAAGAAATTGAGCATGATGCAATTGAAAAGCTAAAACTACTTCACATTGATGATCAAGCTTTAAAATTAGCTTCAAGAATTTCTGGTGGACAAAAACAAAGAGTATCCATTGCTCGGTCTTTAATTAATAGTCCAAGTATAATTATGGGAGATGAACCAACAGGAAATCTTGACAGTAAAAATGCTGAAAATGTGTTTAATATTTTTCAGGAATTAAGCCATCAACAAAACCTTTCGTTGCTAATCGTTACACATGATGAAGAGTTTGCAAACAAAACCGACAGAATTATCATGATGGGAGATGGTCATATTATTTAATTAGTTATTAATAATCATGCAAAAATATTTAGATGTAACTCAAACAATATCAGATGGTATTATCGAAAAAGGATATGCTGTAATAGATGGTTTATTGCCTGAAAACCAATTAAATCATATTATTGATAGGTTTGAAGAACTGCAACAAGAAGACGAGTTTTCAAAAGCCGGAATAGGTAAACAAATTCATTATACGATAGATAAAGTGGTGAGAGGTGATTTTATTCGTTGGATAGATACAAAAGATGAAAACGCACCTGTTTTCAAGTTATATGAATACATCAATGAATTAATTATTCACCTCAATAGAACTTGCTATTTAGGAATTAAAGATTACGAAACACATTATGCTTTTTACCCTGAAGGGAGGGGGTATAAAATGCACAGAGATAGATTTAAAAACAATCCTCACCGAATAGTTTCCTTTGTTTTTTATCTGAATAAAAACTGGCAACAAGGAGATGGTGGAGAACTGGTTTTATTTAATGAAGATAAAAATGAGATAGAAACTATTGCACCAAAAGCCAACAGATTAGCTGTTTTTTTAAGTGAAACCCTCCACGAAGTTAAAAATTGCAATAACGAAAGAAGAAGTATAACTGGTTGGTTATTGGACGTTCCTACCAAACTTACTTTTTTAGGGTAAGCTTAGTAGGAACACTTTAATTACTTCTTAAACTCCAACAATGTTTTTTTGATTATGCTTACACAATCTAACAATTGTTCTTCATTCATTACTAAAGGTGGAGCAAAACGGATAATGTTACCATGAGTAGGTTTTGCTAATAAACCATTATCTCTCAGTTTTATACAAATATCCCAAGCAGTTGAGCTATCTTCAGAATCATTAATTAAAATAGCATTTAATAGGCCTTTTCCTCTTACAGCACTTACTAAATCTGTTTGCTCAATAACTTTGTTCATTTCAGTTCTAAAAAGCTCTCCTAAACGGTAAGCATTTTCTGCCAAATTTTCATTTTTAACTACTTCTAAAGCAGCAATAGCTACTTTTGCAGCTAATGGGTTACCCCCGAAAGTAGAACCATGCTGACCTGGTTTAATAACTTCCATAATATCGTTATTTGCCAATACTGCTGAAACAGGATAAACACCTCCTGAAAGAGCTTTTCCTAAGATTAAGATATCTGGTTTAACATTTTCATGATCACATGCTAAAATTTTACCTGTTCTTGCAATACCTGTTTGTACTTCATCAGCAATAAAAAGCACATTATTTGCTTCACAAACTTCTTTGGCTTGTTTTAAGTAACCATCAGTAGGAACATAAACTCCGGCTTCACCCTGAATTGGTTCTACTAAAAATCCGGCAACATCTTTTTCTTCTCTTAATACTTTTATTAAAGCTTCTATGTTGTTGTATTCTATGCTCACAAATCCTTCTGTATAAGGACCAAAGTTTTTTCTTGCATCTTCATCATTAGAAAATGAGATAATGGTAGTTGTTCTTCCGTGGAAGTTGTTACCACAAACAATTATTTTTGCTTTGTTTTCGGCAATCCCTTTCTTTTCGTAGCCCCATTTTCTGCACAGTTTAATGGCTGTTTCAACAGCTTCGGCTCCAGTGTTCATTGGTAATACTTTGTCGAAACCAAAAAATTCAGTTACATATTTTTCGTAAAGCCCTAAGGTATCATTATAAAAAGCTCTAGAAGTTAAGGTAAGTTCTTTTGCTTGTTCTGTAAGTGCGTTAATTATTTTTGGATGACAATGTCCTTGGTTAACAGCAGAATATGCTGATAAAAAATCGTAATACTTTTTTCCTTCCACATCCCAAACAAAAACACCTTCTCCTTTGGCTAGCACAACAGGTAAAGGGTGGTAGTTGTGAGCTCCATACTCGTTTTCTAATTCCATTGCCGCTGTTGAAGATAGCTTGTTATCAGTCATTGTATTCATAATAGTATTTTTTTGTTGTGTATATCAACTCAAAATTAAGCATAAAGCCTTCAAGAAAAAAGGATTTTAATTGTTCAATTTAGAAATGTTGTTATCTTGCACTTTAGATAAAAGAACTAACATAGTAATAGCTCCAATAGTTGCATAAAACATATCCGATTGCGTATCCCAAAAATAACCTTGTGTACCTAAAAAAGCATCTGCATTTTCGCCAGAGAAAAGTGCTACCCACCATTCTAAAAATTCGTAAACAGCACTAAAGCTTAAACAAATACTTACCACGATAAAGTTTAACCACTTTTTGTTAATCACTATATTCTTTCTCACAAATAGTTCTCTTACTATCATTGCAGGCACAAAACCTTGAGCAAAATGCCCCACTTTATCGTAATTGTTGCGAGTTAAGTCAAAAACTTCTTTAATCCAATCAAACAAAGGAACTTCAGCGTAAGTATAATGTCCGCCAACAAATAAAATATAGCTATGAAGTAAGATAAAACAATAGGTTAGGAAGGTAAATTGAAATTGCTTAAAAGTAAAAATTAAAATAATTAATCCTAATACTGCCGGAAAAACTTCTAATCCCCAAGTAAAATAATCGAAAGGTTGTATGCCCGACCATATTAATCCGATAAAGAATAAGATAATTAGTGTTAGGTGTTTATTCATTTTCTTGTGGAAGTGCTTGTTCTTGTTTTTTCTCTCTTTTGTTGGTAATTAACCCCAACATCATTATAAAAGAAGTAAGAATTATTACTTGAATTATTAACGGTTTATTGACTAGTCCTATGGTTTGTTCTGGAGTAATGGTTAAAAATAAAAGAATAGTAATAAGTCCTCTTGGGGCTATTAACAATAATGGGCGCAGCGGTAATTTAGAAAACTGAAGTTGAATAAACCTGAAGATGAAAATTGCACCTACAATAGCTCCCGACCATAATAAAGATTCTTGGTTAATAATTTCTGCGGTATTCATTAAATAACCAAAAAGCATAAAAAATATAGTTCTAATAAGGAAAGTTCCTTCCATTACTATTTCTTTAAATTTCATAACCTCTGTATTAAGTTTGTCTGGTTTAGCTTTTCTTATCCATTTAATGTGTTTCAATTCATCTAAGTTCCCTAAAAATATTCCGAATAGTAAAATAAATATTAATGCCGGCAGGTGGAACATTTTAGAGATAGCATAAATAGTTATAATCATAATAATGATGGGAACAAACTTAGTGTGGTTTTTAATTTTGCTCAAAAGAAAAGCCAAGCCAAGAGTAGCAACAAATGAAATAACAATTATTAAAAGAATTTGCATGGCAAAACTTCCAAAAGCTGCTGCGTTTATATTTTCATTTAGGGCTATAAAATCGAAAAATATTACTCCAAAAATATCAGATAAACTACTTTCGTAAATAATAAATTCTTTACTCGATTTGGTAATGTTTTTTACACTAGGTATAGCAATAGCACTGCTTATAATAGAAAGCGGAATGGCATTTAATAAGCTATCTTTATAAGAATAATCTCCAAAGTAATAAAAAGCATAAGCCAAAATAAAACTTAAACCAACCGTTTGAATAAGCGATGCAAAAACAGACTTTTTTATTAGCGGATAATTAGATTTTTTAAACTCCAACTCTAAAGAGCCTTCTAAAACAATTAAAATTAGCCCAATTGTTCCAAAAATTGGCAACAACGAACTTAAGTCTGGCAAAGTAATATTTAAAAAATTGAGTAGTTGTTTGGCAGACCAACCTAAGGTAAGTAATAAGATTACAGATGGTATTTTAGTTTTTGGTGCACTAAGGTCGAACAGGTAGGCTATAATAATTAAAGCACATAAAGATATGATGATAGGTATAGTCATAAATTAAATAGCATTTAGCCTGTATTTTCCAAAAATAATTAAAACTCACTACTTTTATGCTAAGTAGCGGTTAAATTTACAAAGAAACTGCTGCTTTAATGTGTGGGTGTGGATCGTAGTTTACCAATTCAAAATCATCATAGGTAAAATCAAAAATATTTTTAATGTTTGGATTAATTTTCATGGTAGGTAACTTTTTGGGAGCTCTTTGCAGTTGAAGTTGAGCTTGTTCTATATGGTTGTTATATAAGTGAACATCACCAAAAGTATGCACAAATTCTCCAGGTTCTAAATCGCAAACCTGAGCAATCATCATAGTAAATAGAGCGTAAGAAGCAATATTAAAAGGTACGCCTAAAAAAGTATCTGCACTTCGTTGGTAAAGTTGGCAAGATAGTTTTCCATTAGCAACATAAAACTGAAAAAAAGCATGACAAGGAGGAAGAGCGGCTTTTCCATTAGCAACATTCTCTGCAAAAGAAACAGTTGTATCAGGCAAAACACTTGGGTTCCATGCCGAAATCATTAATCTTCGGCTGTTAGGGTTGGTTTTAATTTGCTCAATTAAGTCAGAAAGTTGATCAATTCCTTCTCCATTCCAATTTCTCCATTGGTAACCATAAACAGGTCCTAAATCACCATTTTCATTTGCCCAACCGTTCCATATATTTACACCATTTTCTTTTAGGTAAGTAATATTGGTATCGCCTTTTATAAACCACAACAATTCGTGGATGATAGATTTTAAATGTAGTTTTTTAGTAGTTAAACATGGGAAACCATCACTTAAATCAAATCGCATTTGGTAGCCAAAACAACTTAAGGTTCCTGTTCCGGTTCTGTCGCCTTTTTGCACACCATTTTTTAAAATATAATCTAATAAAGTTAAATATTGCTGCATGTTTTTTTCTATTAAAATTCTGAAATGCAAAAGTCGATTAAAAATGATTTTAATTCAATAGTTGTTAATACATTTTGATAACTTGTTGATGAGGATAATTACTTAAGCAAGGAAAAAAATTACTGTTTAAAAGATAACAACCATTTTATGGCTTTTTTTTCATTTTTAAACATTCTGGTTGGTGTAGCTGGTTTTTTAAATTTGATGAAAAAATTAGCCAATAAAACAGTGGTCATTGAGTTGGTTAATATTGCCATAGCAATGTTTAAGTCGGTAACTTCTTTGCTTGCTAGATAATCTTGGGCTTCTTTAGAAATGTGCCATATTTTACGGATATCTCCGAGTACCAACATTTTTTTACCTTGTTGAAGTTTTTCTCGAGCTTCTTTATTAGCTACAACATGTTCTAGTTCTACAACAGAATCCTCTTTAAATACTATAAATAAATAATTATTCCTTAGCTCTAAAACGGCTGTTTCTGTCTCTATATAATCGACTGCTACCAAAAAGAAAAATATTAGTTAGGTTGTTTTTGTCGATAAAAATAAGCATTTTATAGTTTCATTCTAGCGTTTGGTGTTGATTTTATAGAAAAATCATGATTTTCTAAATAACTATAATAACCTGTAATAGCTATCATAGCGGCATTATCAGTACAATATTCAAATTTAGGTATAAATACTTTTATATCTTTATCAGTGAGAGATTGAAGAGTAGCTCTTAATCCGGAATTGGCAGAAACACCACCAGCAATAGCAATTTGCTTAATGTTTGTTTGTTCTACAGCTTTCAGTAGTTTTCCGATAAGGATGTCAACTATGGTTTTTTGAACTCCTGCACAAATATCTTTTAAATTTTCGGCAATAAAATCGGGGTTAGTTTTGATTTCTTTTTGTAAAAAGTACAGAACAGAAGTCTTTAATCCACTAAAACTAAAATTTAATCCATCAACTTTTGGGTGAGGAAATGAAAATCTATCAGGATTACCTTCTTTAGCATATTTATCAACTAAGGGGCCACCAGGGTAGGGTAATTGGAGCATTTTAGCAACTTTATCAAAAGCTTCTCCAGTAGCATCGTCAATGGTTTCTCCAATAACTTCCATTTTAAAAAAATCATCTACCCTAACAATTTGTGTATGTCCGCCACTAACTGTTAAACACAAAAAAGGAAATTCAGGCATTTCTTTTTTTTCATCAACTTCCATAATAAAGTGAGCTAATATATGTCCTTGCATGTGGTTTACAGCAATTGCCGGAATATTTAAACCAATTGAAAGGGTTTTGGCAAAAGAGCTTCCTACTAATAAAGAACCCAATAAACCTGGTCCGTTGGTATATGCAACTGCAGTAATGTCATTTTTGTTAACGCCTGCTTTTTTTAGAGCAGCATTTACTACAGGCACAATGTTTTGCTGATGAGCTCTTGATGCTAGTTCAGGCACAACTCCTCCATATATTTTATGAACTTCTTGGTTAGCTATTATATTGGCAAGGACTTTGCCATCAGAGATTATAGCAGCAGCAGTATCATCGCAAGATGATTCTATTCCTAAAATTATAATGGAAGATTGATGCATTAAATGTATTTTTGAGGTCTCAAAATAAAGTTCAAAACTATCAAAAAAAGAAATAAAATAATGTTATTTGTTGCAGCATTTGTTGTGCTGGTAGCTGTTTTTCTTTCTTTGACGGTTTATAACAATGCGTTCCAAACTTTTTTAGTAAAAAAATACCTGAATCATTTATCAAAAGGGCTTAACACTACTATTAGTGTTGAAAGTGTTGAAGTTTCTTTCTTTAACAATTTAAAAATTAATCAATTATATATTGAAGATTTGCATAACGACACCCTTTTTTATGCCAACGAAATTGAAGCTAAAATTGGTGTGTTTTCATTAGGAAATAACAAAATTGATATTAAGTCCATCTCTTTAAAAGAACCATTTTTCAACTTACACCATCACCAAGATAGTTTACATAATAATTTATTTTTTATAATTGATTATTTTTCAACAAACGAACCTAAAGATACAACAGCTTTAAAATGGACGGTTAAATTTAATGATGTTGACATTACTAAAGGTAAATTTATTTATCAAAATAATAGAGTAGAACCAGTTGGTTATGGGTTAGATTTTCAACACGTTGAAATTACTTACTTAAGCACAAAGTTGAAAAACATAGATTTTATTCCGAATGGTGTAACTACTGAAATTTACAACATGAGTTTTTATGAGAAATCAGGTTTTCAGTTAGACGATTTAACTACCAATTTTGCTATTTCTGATAAAGGAATTTACGCTGAAAAAATGTTGTTGAAAACACCTAATTCTAACATAATTGGTAATGTAGCTTTTGCAACCGATAGTTTTGCCGATTTATCAGAATTCACTACCAATGTTACTATTGAATCACATTTCGATTCATCTAAAGTAAGTTTTAGAGACATTTGTTTTTTTACCAAGGAATTAGATTGTTTAAACAAATATATTCTGTTAGATGGGGATGTGAAAGGAAGGATAGACAAATTAAAGGGTAGAAACCTATCTATAACCACAGATGATGGTACTTATTTTAATGGAAATGCAGATATTACTGGCATCCCAAACCCAGATGAAATATTTGTTTACTTAAATATAAAATCTCTAATTACTTCAAAAAATAAGCTCGAACAAATTCCTTTGTATCCTTTTGTAAAAGAAACTTTTTTACAACTACCAGCAAATATGAAGCAATTGGGCAATATTAACTTTAAAGGAACAGTATCGGGATTTTTAAACGATTTTGTTGCTTATGGTAATTTCAGTACAGCTTTAGGGAATATCCATACAGATTTATCTTTAAAAATGAAACCAAACAATACCTTTTATTCTGGAAAAATAAGCACACGTAGTTTTCATTTGGGTAAATTCTTTGAGGCACAAGATCAAATTGGAAAAATAGCTTTAAATACTAAAATTGAAGGAAGTGGATTTTCGCTTAAAGATATAGATGCTAAACTTACTGGTAATATAAATAAAATTGAAATTAAAGATTATCCATATACCAACATAAAAGTAGATGGGAAGTTTAAAAATGAAATTTTTGAAGGTTATTTGGATGTAAAAGATGAAAATTTAACCTTTAATTTTAATGGTAATGTTGATTTTTCTGGTGAGTTACCTCATTTACAGTTTGTATCGGAAATAAAAGAAGCTAAATTAGCTAAGCTAAATTTTATAGAGACCAAAGAAAAAATGAACACTCGTTTTTCTACCGACATTAAAATAGACTTAATAGGAAGTAATATAGACAACATTGTTGGTGAAATTAAAATGCTCAAAACCTATTATACAGATAAACTCGATACTATTTTTATTCCTAACACCTATTTAAAATCGTATAAAACAAATGGCTCAAAAACCATTCATTTAGATTCCGATTTTGCTACTATGGAAGTAAGTGGAAATT
>JAVVER010000077.1:0-15947 GCA_032251145.1 Vicingaceae bacterium
TTTTGTTGCTAACAAAGAATTGTGAAAGGTTTCGAACACTTATGGCGTGGACGCTTGCGGTAGCAGGAGAACATGTGAGTTCAACGAAGTTAAACCTCAAACTTCAAACCTCAAGCCTTTAACCTATCCCCCCACCATCCTCACATGCGGAATGCCATCTTCTAAATATCCCTCTCCTTCCACCTTAAAATTGTGGTTAGCATAAAAATCAATAAGGTATTGTTGTGCAGAAATAGCAATAGGTAGTTTTTCCCACTGTTGCTCAATAATATTACTTCACAAACTTACCGCTTGAATCCATTTGAGGTTTGTCTTGTGTTGCTTGTTGGTTAGTTGTATTCGTTTTTTCAGTAGATGTTGTGCTTTTAGTTGAGCTACAGCTTGAAAAAAACAGTAAAGTAAAAAATAAAACGATTAGTAATTTCATAAAATAGTTGTTTAAAATTTAACGTTCAAATGTCAATCTTTTCCCTCTAATGGTATCATCAATTTCTCCAAAATTATAGACTAAATTGCCATTAACAAAAGTTTGTAATACCTTAGATTTAAAAGTTATTCCTTCAAATGGCGACCAACCACATTTGTAAAACAAGTTTTCTTTGGCTACTGTCCAAGGACTGTCTAAATCAACCACTACTAAATCAGCAAAAAAACCTTTTTTTATGTAGCCTCTTTTTTCAATTTGAAAGCAATCGGCAACAGCATGACTCATTTTTTCAGCAATTTTTTCCAGGCTAATTTTACCATTATGGTAATGCTCGAGCATAGATACTAACGCATGCTGTACTAGTGGCCCGCCCGAAGGAGCTTTAAAATAATTGTTCGATTTTTCTTCTAAGGTATGTGGAGCATGGTCGGTGGCAATTACATCAATTTTATTGTCTAACACACCTTGTAAAATAGCATCTCTATCATGAGCTGTTTTTACTGCTGGGTTCCACTTAATCAATGTGCCTTTTTCCTCATAATCTTCATCAGAAAACCAAAGGTGATGCACACAAGCTTCGGCAGTAATACGTTTTTCTTTTAATGGTAACGTATTATCAAAAAGAGCTAATTCTTTAGCTGAAGAAATATGTAAAATGTGTAATCGGGTATTGTGTTTTTTTGCTAACTCCACTGCAAAAGAAGAAGATTTGTAACAAGCTTCTTCGCTTCTAATTTCAGGGTGACAAGCAATAGGTACATCCTCTCCATATTTTGCTTTGTATTTTTCGGTATTGGCAATGATGGTGTCCTCATCTTCACAATGTGTAGCAATAAGCATTTTACAGTTGGCAAAAATATTTTCTAATACTTCTTTTTTATCTACCAACATATTGCCTGTTGAGGAACCCATAAAAATTTTTACGCCACAAACATTGTTGGGATTAGTTTTTAGCACTTCCTCCAAGTTATCGTTAGAAGCTCCCATAAAAAAAGAATAGTTGGCAGCAGAATTTTTTGCAGCAATAGCATATTTTTCTTCCAATAATTCCTGAGTAAGTGTATTTGGAACAGTATTTGGCATTTCCATAAAAGCTGTAATACCACCAGCTACAGCAGCTCTCGATTCTGTATAAATATCTGCTTTATGCGTTAGACCAGGTTCTCTAAAATGTACTTGGTCATCAATTACTCCAGGAAAAACATATTTATTTTTTAAATCAATAATTTCAGCAGTATTGGCTAATGAACTGATATCATCTTGAACATTAAAAATGTTACTGATAATTTCATTTTCAATAAGAATATGTCCTTTAGTGATGTTGCCTTCATTAACAATTTGGGCGTTTTTTAGTAAGACTGTCATAAACAAAACATTCGTTTCTTAAGAATTTCAAAATTACATTTTTCTTAGCTTTTCAATTGATTTTAACGTATTTTAATGATAATTCCATTCCAAGATATCAAAAATGCGTAATTTTATAATCCGATTTTAGTATGAAGAATATCCTATCCATAGTATTAATAGCAATTTCATCAATTGCTTACGCTACTCACAACCGTGCAGGAGAAATTACCTATACACATGTTACGGGGTTAACCTATGAGGTAACTGTAACTACCTATACTAGAGATCAAAGTCCAGCAGATAGACCAGAGCTGCCAATTAATTGGGGGGATAACTCTCCTACAGATTCTATAGTAAGAGTTAGTAAAGTTTTTCTTGGGAACGACATTAATAAAAACGTTTATGTTGGCACGCATACCTATCCAGGGCCTCAATCAACCCCTTACACTATAAGTGTAGAAGACCCTAATCGTAATGAAAGTATTAACAATATTCCTAACTCTGTAAACATAGTTTTTTATTTAGAAACTCAGCTTTATATCAACCCTTTTCAGGGAATAAATAATTCACCCGTGTTGCTTAATCCACCAATTGATAATGCTTGTGTGAACCAAATTTATAAACACAACCCTGGTGCTGTTGATCCTGATGGAGATAGCTTATATTATACTATTGATAGAAGTAGAGCACAAGGAGGAATTTTAATACCTGGCTATACATTGCCAAATGCTTCTAATTTTTTAACTATAAATAATGCTAATGGAGATTTAATTTGGAATACTCCAACAACACAAGGAGAATTTAACATAGCCATATTAATTGAAGAGTTTAGAAATGGGAGAAAAATTGGAGCAATTTTAAGGGATATGCAAATTACCGTTTACCCGAATTGTCCACCACCTCCCAATATTACTACCGTTAGTGACACTTGTATTGTAGCAGGAGATTTTTTAGGGTTTAACGTGTTTGCTACAGGTAGTTCAGCAATTACACTTACCTCAACAGGAATTCCTTATAGTTTACCTAATGCTGCCAATTTTCAACAGGTTACAGTTCCTTCAACATCAACAACTGGTGCTTTTACTTGGTCAACCAATTGCAGTAATATTAGAAAAACACCTTATTTTATTAGTTTTAAAGCAACCGATTCCCATACGGCTAATTTAGTGGATTATCAAACCACTACCATAAAGGTAATTGGTCCCAAAATTCAAAATTTAACTACTACCGTTCAGCCCAACTCTATTAAATTAGATTGGAGTCCGACTTGTACCAACGCTATTGGTTATCATGTTTACAGAAGAAGAGGAAATTCCACTTGGAATCCAAGTACTTGCGAAACAGGAATTCCCCAAATTGCTGGTTATCAATATATAGGACAAACTAGTAATATAAACGACACTACTTATACAGACAATAACCAAGGTCAAGGTTTAATTCCTGGTGAAGATTATTGCTACCGAGTTTACGCTATTTATCCTGATGGAGCTAAGAGCATTGCTTCTGATGAAGCTTGTGGGCAGTTAGAAAAAAATGTACCCATAATTACACATGTTAGTATAAACTCTACCGACATTAATACTGGAGATATCTATGTAGAATGGTCGAAACCAACAGAACATAATACTACTATTTATCCTGGTCCATATCGTTATTTAATTTACAGAGGAGTTCAGAATACAAATATGATTTTGATAGATTCTACAGCAAGTATTAACGACACTACATATACCGATATTAACCTAAACACCAAAGATTTTCAATATTATTATCGTGTTGATATTTATAATCTAACCAACGGTACAAGAGATTTGATGGGTAAATCTACAATAGCATCATCTATTTACCTTACGCTAGTTCCTTCAGATAATGAACTTACATTAGTTTGGAATGAAAGTGTGCCATGGACTAATAATCTGCATGTTATATATAAACAAAATCCTATTACATTAAATTTTGATTCGTTAGATATTACATCTAATGCAAGCTATGTAGATTCTGGTTTAGCCAACTTAGCTACTTATTGCTACAAGGTGAAAAGTATTGGAGGATATTCTTCTCCTGATATTGTTTTTCCTATAATTAATTACTCTCAAGAAATTTGCGGACAACCAATAGACAATGTTAAACCTTGTCCGCCTTTATTAACTATTGATGCCGATTGTGATTTACAGCAAAACGAACTGAATTGGCAAAACTTTTTTAGCACTTGTGCTGACGATGTGTTGAGTTTTAATATTTACAAAAAAGATTCAATTGATGGCGATTATGTATTAGTTACCACTATTAATGATAATAATATTTCCAACTATTTACACAGTAATTTATTTTCTATTGCCGGATGTTATGTAATTACAGGTGTTGATTCTGTGGGCAATGAAAGTATTTTTAGCGATTCTGTATGTGTGGATAATTGCCCAAATTATGACCTGCCAAATGTTTTTACACCTGGTGGCGATGGAATAAATGATTTTTTTCAAGCATTTCCTTTTAAATATGTTTCCTCAATAGATTTAGAAGTATTTAATCGTTGGGGACAAGTAATTTATGAAACCTCCGAACCCGATTTTCAATGGGATGGCACCCACAAAGACAATGGAACAGAAGTTCCTGATGGTACCTATTATTATTTATGCAAAGTAAATGAAATTACCCTTGAGGGTATAAAACCCCGTTTAATTAAAGGTTTTGTAACTTTGCTAAGAAATAAAGGAGTATCAAAACCATAATATGTTTACAGGAATTATAGAAGATTTAGGAGAAATAGTCGGAATAGAAAAAGAAAATAATAATATTCATTTTTCAGTAAAAAGTCGTCTTACTCATGAACTAAAGATAGACCAAAGTGTTGCTCACAACGGTGTTTGCCTAACAGTAATTGATATTACTAAGAACATTTACAAAGTTACCGCTATTAAAGAAACTTTGGCAAAAACTAACTTAGGAGATTTAAAAGTTGGCAGTTTTATAAACTTAGAAAGAGCTATGGCTGCCAACGGTCGTTTTGACGGGCATGTAGTTCAAGGACATGTTGACCAAACAGGAATTTGTCAATCTTTGGAAGATGAAAACGGTAGCTGGATGTTTACCATAACACACGAAGCTAAAGAACATATTACCGTAGAAAAAGGATCTATTACCATTAATGGAGTGAGTTTAACCGTGGTTAACTCTACCGATAATCAATTTTCTGTGTGCATAATTCCTTATACTTTTGAACATACTTCATTTAAAACTCTAAAACCTGGCGATACAGTAAATCTTGAATTTGATATTATTGGCAAGTATGTAGAAAAGCTATTAGTGTATAAGTTAAATAATTAAATACCGTAATTAAAACAGTATTTTTAATTTAAATTAATATGATAGCTTATTTGGGAGTAAAAAATATTACTGATTAAACCAACTAAAATAAGATAACCTTCTGTTTTTCGGTAATTTTTTGTGATACACATTTTTTTGTTAATTTATTTTTCTATGGGAGTCATGGGTTGTTCTTTTAGCCTAACTAGTAACGGGGAAAAAAAGCTTTTTATCATTGAGGTAAGAACGAATAAAAAATAATGTAACCTTATCATCTTATTAATTTATTTATACGGCATTTGTCGTATTGCCATAAAATCTTGTTATATATAGTTTTACACAGTCAATTAAAAATGCTAACTGACAAGAAGAAATTAGTTTTATAACGTTTCTCTTTCAGTGGTTGTCTGTTGGTTTGGTTGACTAATTTGAAAGAGAACGTTAAATAAAACCAAACCAAAACAATATAACAATGAAAAAAATGAAATTAATTCTGGGAGCAATGGCTATTTCAGCTTTTGTTTTTCATGCTTCTGCACAAATAGTGCAAGAAAAAACAATTGAATTAACTGGTAAATCAAAAAACAAAGGTTATTTGGGCAATGTAGTTATAGATGATACAAAACAACAATTCGATATGGTGTTTGTTACCAAAGATAATAATCGTAAAGTGAAATACGAAGTTTATCAATTTGATTACGATTTTAATTTAATCAACAATTTTGAGGAAACAGAAAGAAAATTAAAAGGTAAACGGTCTAAAAACAAAATTTACAAAGGCGATTATTGGGAAGTATCCGGTGTTACTGCTAGCCCTAATATGATGGGTAAATTAGTGTTAAGAAAAACACTTTATACTTACTCATGGAACTGGTGGAGAGGTGGATATGAAATCAACAAAAAATTATTAGATAAAGAAAAACCAAAAGAAATTAGTGGTGACGGTGATGATAAAAAGCGAAAATTATTTTATACTGCTCACAAAGATATAACAGATAAAGGAGAATTAATGGTATTGGCTCTTATCAATAAAGGAATGATGAAAATGCCAAAAGAAGCCGATAGAGAATATTTGCTCATGCACATAGATAAAGACTTGAATACCATTAAAAAAACACCCATCACCTTTAATCATCCGCAATCATTATTGATTTCTAAAGAGGTAGAAGAAACCGGTGAGTGGATTTTAGTTTTTGCTCCTTTTGGCGGACAAGGCTATGGCAAAATTGCTGATGACGACCCTACCAACCTTACTTACTTGAAAATAGATGAAGCAGGCAATGTTGCAGAGCGTTTTAACTTTAAAACTAAATGTAACGAATGGGCAATTGCTGATGTTTATGTTTATGGTAGCGATGTGTACTTATACGGTGCTGGTAACATTGATAAACCTGAGAAAAAATACAGCAAATATCCTTTTACCATAACTAACGATGCAATGCCAGCTCCGGGTGACGAAAATGCCAGAATGGGTGCGTTAGAAAATGGCAAATACGGTTTCTTGCAAATTGCAAAAATTTGTGGTGGTAAAGCTGAATTTGTGGCAACAGCATCTATAGATGATATTAATGCGAAAAGTATAAAACCTATTAGTCAAAAAAAATTAAAGGAATTTAACGGTAAAAAGTTCATTTTAAATGGTGTAAACATTACTTCTAAAGGAGATATTTTTATCTCAGGGCAAGATTTTAAGAATGATAATGTAGGAGAGGTAAAAGGTAGAGTTTATAAAGACTTAATGATGTTCCATTTCGATAGTAAAGGAGAATTTAAAAGATATTATGGTGTAGAAAATACTGCAAAAGCAGCAGGTTTGTTGGGTGGAGCTGGTGGTGCAAAATCTTTCCCTTCTGAGTTTGCATTGTATGAATCTCCCAATGGTAACAACTTATTTTGGAATGTGTTTTTGGTAAAAGACATTGATGTTGACTGCGAAACAGAAACAAGTACTAACCACTTAGCAGGCACAAAAACAACAACTAAAACATGTGTTTATACACCACTTTATCAAGGAAGATTTGGTAAAATTGATATAAATGCAGGAACTATTTCCGATTTCACCACTTTTGGCGGAGAAGATTTCTACCTCTACATCGATTTAGAAGATGATGATAAAGGAAAAGACCTACCTTATTTCAGCATCAATGGAGGTAAACAAGTTGTATATGTAGCTCGTCAGCGTAAAGGTGGATTTAGCGGAAGCGAGAGATGGGGAAATAGCCTTTGGTTTGGCAAGTTTGATCCAACAAAATAATAAGTTTAAGTTTAGTTAGTTTTCAATTCAACTTTCCGAAAGTTTTAACACTTTCGGAAAGTTATTTTTCACTTGATTATGAAGCAATTTATATCTTTTATTTTTATCATTATTTTACTTATTCCTTTCGGGGAGGTTGGGATGGGTTTTGCTCAAGAGCCTATTGTGTTTGTTGCAGAACCAGAAAATTTAGGGGAAAATGTAAATTCTGAATTTGATGAGTTATCTCCAAAAATCTCACCTGATGGTAAAACCCTCTTTATTACTAGGTATCCGTCAGATAATAATGGTAAAAACAATATCTGGGTTTCCTACCTAATTAATGGCGAGTGGAGTAAAGCTAAAAATATTGGCAGTCCGTTGAATATAAAAGGATATTCTACCTCAGTACAATCCATTACCCCGGATGGAAATACCATTTTACTTTCCAATTTATACAAATATTTTGATGGTAGTGTAAGTGGTGGCGGATGTTCCGTAAGTCAACGTCAGCGTGGCGGTTGGAATTTTCCTAAAGGTCAGGTTATAGAAAAATTTGAAAACAGAAATCAATACGTAAATTATTATTTATCCAACAGTGGACAATACTTGCTCATGGCAATTGAAATGAAAAAAGGATTGGGGGAAAAAGATATTTGGGTTTCATTTAGAGACCCCAAATACCCTCATGGTTGGACCAAACCTCTTAACCTGGGAAATGTTGTTAACACTAAAGGCGATGAATTTGGTCCTTTTTTGGCTGCTGACGATAAAACCATGTATTTCGTTTCTGAAGGACTCCCAGGATATGGTAATGCCGATATATGGATGACCAAAAGATTGGATGATACTTGGACAAATTGGAGCAAACCAGTTAATTTAGGAGAAAAAATTAATACGCCAAATTTTGATGCTTACTTTAGTGTTGATGCCGCAGGAGAATATGCTTATTTTTCATCTTCAAAAAACAGCTTTGGCAAAAGTGATATTTTCAGAATCAAAATGCCTCAAGAAGCTAAGCCCGACCCAGTAGTTTTGGTGTATGGAAAAGTGTTCGATAAAAAAACAGGCGAACCTATAAAAGCCAATATTGCTTATGAATTATTGCCGTCAGGAAAAGATGTAGGAATTGCTACTACTAGTCCGGAAGATAATGTATATAAAATTGTTTTGCCTTTTGGTGAAAATTATGGATTTATGGCAGAAGCCGATAAATATTACTCTATTACCGAGAATTTAGATTTAAGAACACTTAAAGAATACAAAGAAATTGAAGTCAATTTGTATTTAGCTCCAATTGTAAAAGAGGAAGCTATTCGTTTAAATAACATCTTTTTTGAATTTGGGAAAGCCACTTTAAAAGAAGAGTCTTATCCCGAACTAGACCGATTAATTAAGTTATTAAACAACAATCCCAACATTAACATAGCTATTAACGGGCATACCGACAATGTGGGAGCGGATGAAGATAACCTAAAACTTTCTAACGATAGAGCTGCTTCTGTTGTGGAATATTTAACTAAAGGAGGAATTAAATCTAATCGGTTAACTTCACAGGGTTTTGGAGAAACTCAACCCATAGATACTAATGATACCGAAGAAGGTCGTCAGCTCAACAGAAGGGTGGAGTTTGTTGTGAAGTAATTCGATAATTAAAAAGCCTACGACTGCATTTCCTCTTCAATAGCTACAACGCCCTTAAGCTCAGGAATGAATTTTTTAATAGATTCTTCCACACCGCCTTTTAAAGTCATAGCACTCATTGAGCAGGATTTACAAGCACCTAATAACCTAACTTTAACCACAAGATCATTAGTAAGTTCAATGAATTCAATATCACCTTCATCGTCTCTTAAAAAAGGACGAATTTGCTCCAAAGCTTCATTGATTTTTGATATTAATAGTTGTTTATCCACTTAATAAATTTTAAGGCTAAAGTACATAAATTTAATTTGTTGAACAACCTTTGTTGTGGGTAACTTCTACTTTAGCAGTTGGAGCTAACGCTTCGTTTCTTTTTTCTACTTCATTAATCACATTATCTGCAAAATCCATAAAAGCTTTAGATTGTGGAGTATTTTCTTGCATTACAGCAGGTCTTCCTGCATCTCCAGCTTCTCTTACACTTTGAACTAAAGGAATTTCTCCTAATAATGGTAAATTGAATTTTTCGGCTAAGTTTTTAACACCTTCTTTACCAAAAATGTAGTATTTATTTTCAGGCAGTTCGGCAGGAGTAAAATAAGCCATGTTTTCAATAAATCCCAAAACAGGTACATTAATTTGTTCTAATTTAAACATTCCAACCGCTTTTCGGGCATCTATTAAAGCAACATTTTGAGGTGTACTAACAATTATAGCACCCGTTACAGATACAGTTTGCACTAACGATAAGTGAATATCACCAGTTCCTGGGGGTAAATCAATTAGCATATAATCTAATTCTCCCCAATTGGCTTCGGTAAAAAGTTGTGTTAACGCTCTTGTAGCCATTGGTCCACGCCAAACAACTGCTTGGTCGGTATTGGCAAAAAACCCGATAGATAATAATTTTACACCATGACTTTCTATGGGTTGAATTAAGCTTCTACCGTTAATTTCAACAGGCATAGGTTTTTCTTCTTCCACATTAAACATCATGGGCATAGAAGGGCCATAAATATCAGCATCTACTAAACCAACTTTGTAGCCTTTTTTTGCTAAAGCAACTGCTAAATTAGCCGTAATGGTAGATTTTCCCACCCCACCTTTGCCAGAAGCAATGGCAATAATATTTTTTACATTGGGCAATACTTTATTTTGCTTAGGCATGTCAGCTTCTTTTTTTATGGGCTGAATGTCGATATTTAATTCTATGGAAGTGCCTAACACTCTATCTAGGTGTAACTGACAAGCTTCAATAATTCTTTTTTTATTGTGTAATGCCGGATTGTTAACTTGTAGGCTAAAACTGATGTTGTTTCCCTCGGTTTTAATGTTGCTGACCAAGTTAAGTTCAACTACATCTTTTTTTAAATCCGGCTCAACAACAAAGCTTAGTGCGTGTAATATATCTTTTTCTGAGAAACTCATAATAATGTAAAATTTTAGACAAAATTAACCATAAAAAATCCGTTTACAGTTCCAATTCTGTTAAAGGATTCCAAAAATGCTTTTCAAAGTGGATAATTTGGTTGTTTTCAATTTTTACGCCTTCTTTTTCGAGTAATTCTTGCATTATAAAAGGTGTTTCAAAATGATGCCTGCCCGTTAGTTGACCGTTTCTGTTTACCACCCTGTGTGCGGGAACTTTTTCTTTTTGATGGTGAGCGTTGTTCATTGCCCAACCAACCATTCTTGCTCCAGATTTTGTCCCTAAATAATTAGCAATAGCTCCGTAAGAAGTAACTCTTCCTTCAGGAATTTCTCTGGCAACAGCATAAACCATTTCAAAAAAATCGGTTGTTTTAGTAGTCATTGTTAGTTTTTTAACCACATAGATATCAATTTTTTTCTATGTGGTTTCATTAATGTAGTTTAGGATTGTTCTGATGTCTATCTTTATCGCGTTGGGTTTTCTTTTCCAAATTTTTCTCTAACGCTTTGGTTAAATCTACTCTAGTTTGGTTGGCAATACAAATAAGCACAAAAAGCACGTCTGCCAGTTCATCATCCAACGATTTTTCTTTGTCAGAAGCTTTTTCAGATTGTTCACCATATCTACGGGCAATAATTCGGGCGACTTCACCAACCTCTTCAGTAAGCATAGCCATATTGGTAAGTTCATTAAAATAACGAACACCTACTTTTTTAATCCAATTATCTACTTCTTGTTGAGCTTCTTTTAGCGTCATGTTTTTTGAATTTTAGTTGATTTTCAACTCCCAAATTAATTATTATTTTTACACCTACAAAAAAATAAAAATAGTATGGCAACAATTTTAATCATTGATGACGAGAAATCAATAAGAAATACCTTAAAAGATATTTTAGAATACGAACAATATGTTATTGATGAAGCAGAAGACGGAGAAAGTGGTTTGGCAAAAATAAAAGCCAATAAGTACGATTTAGTGATGTGTGACATTAAAATGCCAAAGATGGACGGTTTGGATGTGTTGAAACACACAATTGCTGTTGGCATAGAAACGCCTATGGTAATGATTTCTGGTCATGGTACTATTGAAACGGCTGTTGAAGCTATTAAAAATGGAGCGTTCGATTTTATTTCTAAACCATTTGATTTAAATCGTTTGTTGATTACGGTTAGAAATGCCATAGATAAAAAAGAGTTGGTGCAAGAAACTAGAAAACTTCAAAAAAAGGTAGGAGGTAAAGGTAAAACGCAAATTATTGGCGAATCGGAAGCTATTTTGAAAGTGAAAGAAATGATAGACAAAGTAGCGGTGAGTGATGCTCGTGTATTAATTACTGGAGGCAATGGAACAGGAAAAGAATTGGTAGCTCGTAGTTTACACGAAAAATCTGAAAGAAGTAAAGCACCATTTGTGGAAGTAAATTGTGCTGCCATTCCATCAGAACTAATAGAGAGTGAGTTGTTCGGACATGAAAAAGGGGCATTTACCTCGGCTATAAAACAACGTAAAGGTTGTTTCGAACAAGCTGAAGGTGGCACCTTATTTTTAGATGAAATTGGCGATATGAGTTTATCGGCACAAGCAAAAGTATTGCGTGCTTTGCAAGAGAGTAAAATTACCCGAGTAGGTGGCGAAAAAGAAATTAGTGTAAATGTTAGGGTGCTGGCAGCTACTAATAAAGATTTAATGAAAGAAATTGCCGAGGGCAATTTTAGAGAGGATTTGTACCACCGATTGGGAGTAATATTAATTCATGTACCTGACTTAAACGATAGAAAAGAAGATGTGCCTTTATTGGCAGATTATTTTTTAACAAAGTTGTGCGAAGATCACGGAATTGCTAAAAAATCTTTTGAATCATCTGCCTTAAATGCTTTAAAAGAGTATAATTGGACAGGAAACATCAGAGAATTGAGAAACATTGTAGAACGATTAATTATTTTAAGTGATAAAGAAATTACCGTTGATGATGTAAATATGTATGCTAATCCGGGGAAGAACTAAAGAACAACAATAGTTTTTTTAGAAGACGTACATTCAAGATAAATAAAATACTTCAAAGAGATAACGAACTTAAAAACATTAAACCAATGGAAGAGAATGCTGCATAGTTTTTAAAAAAGTGCTTATAATTCATCTATAAAAAGTTAATTAATCCTTTCCAAAAATCTTTTTTACAAAATCCCAAAAATCTTTGCGGGCAGTGTTAGAAGTAAAAACACTGGTAAATACACTTCCGAAAGTGGGTTGCTCATTAGGCGTTGTTGGCAGCTCTTCTTGCTCTTCTTTTTGTTGTCTTTTTTCGGGATTATAACCAATAATTTCGTTGGATTGTTTGTAATGTTCCTGAGCTTCTTTATATCTGCCAGAATTTTCTTCTAACAATCCTAAATTATTTAAAGAAATTTCATCTTTTGGATCTATTTCTATCGCTTTTTTATAGTCTGCAATGGCCCCATCAACATCTTTATACGCTTTAATAAAAGCCCTGCTGGAATATCGATAAGCTTTTTGTGGCTCCAACTCCACCGCCTTATCCATGTCTTTTAAAGATAAATCAATTTGTTTGTTATGAAAGTAGGAAACGCCTCTTTCACTATAAATAGTAGCTTCTTCGGGTAGTTTTTTTAATACTGCCGTAAAATCTATGATGGAACTCTTGTAATCGCCTAATTTTCTGTAGCATATTGCTCTAAAAAACAACGCATCTGCATGGTTAATATGCTCAGTTAAATATTGAGTAAAGCTAATTAATGCTTCACTAAAATTGTCGTTCTCAAAATATTTTTTACCTTGTTCCAGTGCATCCATAATCCAAAAAATAGTTTTGTAAAATTACTAAATGTAATAGTTCGGTATTCTTTTATCTCTCGCAAAGACGCAAAGACGCTAAATTTTTAAATACAACCAGTTGTATTTTTATAGTTATAATTTATTTTACTGATTTACAGTTTTTTATAACTTTTAATCGAAGTGTTAAAATGATAAACGTATTTTTTTTAATTTCGGAGCTGAAGTTTAATATGCGAATATATAAATTAAAAGCCTCTGTGTACTCTGTGACTCTGTGGTAAAAAAAATGTGCTAATCTCTAATTAATAATGACCTCGGAACAAGCTCAACAAAAAATAATAGATTTATCAGCAGCAATTAATCAGCACAACTACAATTACTACGTGCTTTCTAATCCTACCATTAGCGATTATGAGTTTGATATGCTATTAGAGGAGTTGCAACAATTAGAAAACCAATTCCCTGAGTTTGCCGATGAAAATTCTCCTACCAAACGTGTTGGCGGTGCTATTACTAAAAATTTTGAAACGGTAAAACACAAATATCCCATGCTCTCTTTGAGCAACAGTTACAGCAAAGAAGAAATTGCCGATTTTGAAAATAGAATTAAAAAATTAGTAGATGGCGATATAGAATATGTATGCGAATTAAAGTACGATGGTGTTGCTATTGGTATCACCTATAAAAATGGCAAATTGTTTCAGGCAGTAACTCGTGGTGATGGCGTTCAGGGAGATAACATTACCGAAAATGTAAAAACCATTCGTTCTATTCCTTTGCAATTAAAAGGTGATTTTCCTGATGAATTTGAAATTAGAGGCGAAATATTTATGCCCCACAAAGTATTTGAGCAACTCAACAAAGAAAAAGAAGAAATTGGCGAACAACTTTATGCCAATGCCCGAAATACTGCTTCTGGAACAATAAAAATGCAAGATTCTACCATTGTTGCTCAACGTAAATTAGACTCTTATTTGTATTTTGTATTGGGAGAAAACTTACCTTTTAACACACATTTGGAAGCTATAGAAAAAGCTAAAGAATGGGGGTTTAAAGTACCTTTATCAGAGAAAAAATTTATTGCTAAATGTAACTCTGTTGATGAAATTTTTGAGTTTATCAATTATTGGGATAAAGCCCGACATGAGTTAGATTTTGATATAGATGGTGTGGTTATTAAAGTCAACAATTACGACAAACAGCAAGAGCTTGGCATGACAGCCAAATCACCAAAATGGGCTATTGCTTATAAATTTAAAGCTGAGCAAGTAAAAACTAAATTGTTGGAAATAACTTATCAGGTAGGAAGAACAGGAGCGATTACGCCTGTTGCCAATTTACAACCTGTTTTATTGGCAGGAACTACAGTAAAAAGAGCTTCGTTGCACAACGCTGACCAAATAGAAAAGTTGGATATTAGAATAAACGATACCGTTTTAGTAGAAAAAGGTGGAGAGATTATTCCAAAAATTGTAGGTGTTGAAGCTACTCAACGAGATATTTTTTCTGAACCTGTAACATACATTACCCATTGTCCAGAATGTAATACAGCACTTGTAAGGACTGAAGGAGACGCAAAACATTTTTGTCCGAACGAATGGGGTTGCCCGCCACAAATTAAAGGCAAAATCACCCATTTTATCAGCCGAAAAGCGATGAATATTGATGGGTTGGGCGAAGAAACTATAGATTTATTGGTAGATCAAAATTTAATTAAAAATAGTGCTGATTTATACGAACTTACTTTTGAACAACTATTTGCATTAGAAGGATTTAAAGAAAAGAAAGTACAAAATATTTTAGATGGGTTAGATAAAAGTAAAGCTGTTCCTTTTGAACGAGTATTGTTTGCTATTGGTATTCGCTATGTTGGGGAAACGGTTGCTAAAAAATTAGCCAAGCATTTTAAAACCATTGAAAATATCGCTAATGCTACTTTAGAAGAATTAATTGCCGCAGATGAAATAGGCGATAAAATTGCTGAAAGCATTATTCAATTTTTTGCTAACGAAACCAATCAAACACTCATTAATCAGTTAAAAGAAAAAGGCTTGCAATTTTCACTTTCGGAAGAACAATTAGCTAATACCACCAACAAATTAGAGGGGTTAACCTTTGTGGTTTCTGGAGTTTTTAGTTTGTTTTCGAGAGATGAATTAAAGAATGTTATTGAACAGAATGGAGGAAAAGTTGCTGGTTCTATTTCTAAAAAAACAAGCTATATTGTTGCGGGAGAAAACATGGGACCAAGCAAACTGCAAAAAGCCCAAGAGTTAGGGGTAGAAATTATTGATGAGAATAAATTTAGTGAGATGGTTAGGTAAATAAAAAAACCTTAAATTAGCTTTATAAAATCTTAAAAAAATTATGAGAACATTATGTATGTATATTATACTATTATTATGCTTAAGTTCTTGTAAACCTTCATTTAATTTAACCGACCAATCTTTTAAACATGGAGCAGAATACACTGTTCCAATAAATTTATCGAACATTTCATCAAGATTTGATAGTGATTTTTACCATAAAAACAAAGATATAATTGATAGTATTATAAATTTTACAAACTTAAATACTAATCATGTAATTGAAATAGGAGTTTATACTACTTACCTTGGGCAAGAAGAATACAATTTAAAATTAAGCCTTGCCCAAGCAAAAGGATTTATTTTCATTTTAAAATCGAATGGTGCAAGACATGAAAACTTAATACTGTAGGCTTCCCATTTTTAGTACGGTTCTAAATTACAAATTATTTTCATTTAAT
>JAVVER010000078.1:0-15817 GCA_032251145.1 Vicingaceae bacterium
CTCCTAAACTATTTTCTTGTAAAGCAATTTTGGCTTGTTGTTGCTGTATGGTAGCTTTTCTTTCGTCAAGCATTTTGTTTGATGCATCCACCATGGCGGCTTTTTCAGCCAATTCTTTTTTCTGATTTTCAAGAATAGATTTGTTAGCAGCAATTTCTGCGGTTAATTTTTTTTGTTGTTCTAAAAGTGCTTCTAAATCTTTGGTTTGTACTTCTACTTTTTCATTTTGAGTTAAGCTTAATGTCTCCATTTTTTCTGTTAAGCTTTCCCAATCTCTTTTGGTTTTTATTGCAATTGTTTTTATAGCTATATTCACTTTTAAACCAACAGCATTGCATTTTTCTTCATTAAGTTCAAACTCAATTTTATCATTTATCATAATAAAATTAATCATAGATTGACCATAAGGGTAATATTCGCTAACCAATAAAACAGGGGCTTTTTTAACTTTTTTATGAATATCTTTAATAGGGTATTTTTCAGCATCATCAAAATAAAGCACCTGAAGTTCATCTAATTTGGTATCGTAATTAACGCGTATAATTTTTATAGGAATATCGTTTACATTGTTTTCCGAAGCAATTTTTTCTAGTCCATTAAAAATATAATTGTAATCATCTCCCATTATGCCAATTTTAAACTCTTTAAGTTTGTTAAGATTAGGCCATTCTATGTATTTAGAAAAATTATAAATGAAAAGTGCTTTCTTTTCTCCAATCTCTTTTTTTTCTGCTGTTTGAGAAAATGAGGGGGTAAGAAATGAAAGAAAGAATAATATGATTAGAAATCTTTTCATTTTTTCATGTGTATTGTTTTCAAAAATAGACTAAATTTCCAACAATCAACAAATTATCTATAAATTGTTTCCTTCTTGAGGTAAATCTGCATTGTTAGGAGAGGTTGTTTTTATATAGCTATTTGGCGAAGAGTCAGAAATGGTTTCGTTTTCGCATTTAATGGTTCGAGAGGGAAATTTTTGCATTAATTGATGGTCGTGAGTTGCCATAAGAATAGCTTTGCCTTTTTTACTAATATCAAAGAGTAATTTTATTATTTCTTCAGAAGTTTCAGGGTCTAAGTTTCCTGTTGGTTCATCTGCTAAAATTAATTCAGGCTCATTAAGTAAAGCACGAGCAATAACAACTCTTTGTTGTTCTCCACCAGAAAGTTCGTGAGGAAATTTAAAACCTTTGTTTACCAATCCAACACTTTTAAGAACTATTTCAATACGTTCGTTCATTTTTTGTTTGTCTTTCCAGCCAGTAGCTTTTAACACAAAGTTTAAATTATCATGAATACTTCTGTCTGAAAGCAACTGAAAATCCTGAAAAACAATTCCAAGTTTTCGTCTTAAAAAAGGGATTTGACTCTTTTTAAGTTGGTTTAAATCAAAATCGCAAACACTTGCTTCTCCTTCTTTTAGGGGTAAATCGCCATACAAAGTTTTAAGCAAGCTACTTTTGCCCGAACCGGTTTTACCTATTAAATAAACAAACTCTCCTTTATCTATCTGAATAGAAATATCTTGAAGGATTAAACTTTGTTTTTGGAAAATTTTTGCGTTTTCAATTGAAATAATCATGCTAATTATATAGTTATGAATAAAGGAACAAATTTATTTATTATTTGATGAATGTGCTTATCAATTACCTGATTTTAAAAAAAATAATGTCAACACTTCAACGTTGAAAACTTGGAAACATGGATGTCTTAAACTCAAGTTTACGTTCTAATTTTACCAAATACAATCATTAAATTGGGAATAAACTAATGGTATTAAAACGAATTTTAATTTTATGTATGGTTTTAAGTGCAGTTTCAATAGTGATTGCACAGAAAACAACCATTTATACGCACGACAACCTAGAATACAACGAAGGATTAGAGTTGTATGATAAAGAAAAATTTAGTGCTGCTCAAGAGATTTTTGAAAAAATCATTAAAAGCACTTCTGATATAAAATCCGAAATGGTAGTAAACGCTTCTTATTACCATGCAATTTGCGGTTTAGAGCTTTTTAATGATGATGCTGAAGCATTGTTAATTGAGTTTGTGCTTAAATATCCTGAAAGTCCGAAAGTAAAATTAGCTCATTTTCATTTAGGAAGGTATTATTTTAGAAAAAAGAAATACGATAAAACATTGCAGTGGCTCGATAGGATTGATGTGTATGATTTATCTGAAGAAGATAAAGCAGAATATTACTTTAAAAAAGGATACAGTTATTTTGAAGAAGAAAATTTAGAGAAAGCCTCCGCAGCTTTTTTTGAAATTAAAGATACCGATAATGCTTATAGTGGTGCTGCTAAATATTATTATGCCCATATAGCTTACTTGCAAGGAAAGTACGAGGCTGCTTTGCAAACTTTTTTAATGATTAAAAATGATGAAAAATTCTCGCCTATAGTTCCTTATTATATAACTCAAATTTATTATTTACAAGAAAACTATGAGCAGCTTATTGCTTATGCTCCAGCTTTGTTAGATACAGCAATTCCTAAAAGAGTAGGAGAGATTTCTCGATTGATTGGAGATGCTTATTACAGAACCGATAAGTTTAATGAGGCTATTCCTTATCTTAATAAATACATTAAAGAAAAACCTTATGAAGCCAATAGAGGCGATTATTATCAGTTAGGTTATGCTTATTTTAAAGCAGATAGTTGCAATGAAGCTTTGCCTTGGTTGAAGAAAGCTATTTTTAAAAGTGATAGTTTATCTCAGGTAGCTCATTACCATTTGGCAGAGTGTTACCTTAAACTCGGAGAAAAACGTCAGGCACAAAGTTCTTTTAGAGAAGCCGCAGTAATTGATTTTGATGCCCAAATTCAGGAGGATGCTCTTTTTAGTTTTGCTAAAATTTCTTACGAATTATCTTTTCATCCCTTTAATGATGCGATAAGAGCTTTTGAAAAATTCATTAATACGTATCCGAACTCAACCAAACTAAATGATGCGTATGAATTTTTGGTTGCTGTTTATTTTACTACCAAAAACTATAAAGCAGCTTTAGCATCCTTAGAAAATATTAAAAAGTTAGATTTCCAATTACAAGAAGCGTATCAGAAAATAGCTCATTACAGAGGTGTAGAATTGTTTAACAACCAAAACTATGCTAGTGCTATTGTTCATTTTGATAAATCTGATAAATACCCCATATTGGGAGATTTAAAAATTAAAAATACTTTTTGGAAAGCAGAAGCTAACTACAGATTGGATGCTTATAGCGATGCTATTGCACTTTATAAAAAAGTAATTTATGAACCTAATGCTATTAGTTATTCATTTTACAACGAAGCGCATTATAACCTAGGTTATTCCTATTTTAAATTAAAAGAATATGACAATGCTCAAAGCTGGTTTAGAAAATATGTTCAAAATGATAAAACAGGTAAGTCTAAAACTAAGAATGATGCTTTGAATAGGATAGGAGATTGTTTTTTCATAAATAAAGAATACAAGTCGGCAACAGAATTTTACGATAAAGCAGCCATGATGGGTGTTTATCAATTAGAATATTCGCTTTACCAAAGTGCAGTTGCAAATGGTGTTATGGGGAATTATGATGATAAAATTAACTTGTTAAATACTTTAATTAATCAAAAACAAGCTTCTCATTTATTAGATGATGCCATTTATGAGTTAGGTAAAACACAGCAAGAGAGAAATAAAAACGACTTAGCGTTAGCCAATTTCAATTTATTGATTAATGAACATCCAAACAGTACTTACATAAGTAAAGCCTTATTAAAAAGAGGATTGATTTATTACAATAAAAAAGAAGATGATAAAGCATTGGCATCTTTCAAAAAAGTTGTTGATGATTATGTAGGAACTGACGAAGCTAGACAGGCACTTAGCACCATAAAGAAAATCTATATTGAAAAAGGAGACATTACTCAATATGAAAATTACTTGGCTGGATTAAACAATATAGACTCAACTCAATTAGTAATGGATAAAGATTATTTTGAAGTTGCTGAAAATAACTACATGAGTGGAGATTGCAATAAAGCAACTAGTGATTTTACTAAGTATTTAGAGAAATATCCTAACGGAAATTATAAAATTCAGGCACATTACTACAAAGCTGTCTGCGAAAGAAAAGCTGGGTTTAAAGATGAAGCATTGTTAGATTTTAGTGAAGTAATAAAATATCCAAAAAATGCTTTTACAGAAGATGCCTTACTTAATGCTGCCAAACTGAGCAAAGAATTAGGTAAAACCGAAGATGCCCTAAATTATTTTAGTAAATTAGAGTATTTAGCTGATATTCAGGAAAATGTGTTTTTAGCTCAGGTGGAACAAATGCGTTTAAACTTTGAATTGGAAAACAATGAAAATACCATTAAATATTGTGAGTTAATTATTAATAAAGACAATAATAACGCTAATCTGTTAGCAGAAACGCATTTAATTTACGGTAAAACTGCCATAAGAAAAGATGATTATAATTTGGCTTTTAAAGAATTTACTACAGCAGCAACAGCAAAAAATAAATTTGGAGTAGAAGCAAAGTACAATGTGGCCAATATTTTATATATGAGAGGCGACAATGATTTGTGCGAATCGGAAGTGTTTAGTTTAATAAAAACTTTCCCATCTTACGATTTTTGGATAGGAAAATCATTGATTTTATTGGCTGATAATTATGTTGCTAAAGAAGATTTATTTCAAGCAAAAATTACATTGAAGAATGTTAAAGACAATAGTAAATACCCTGAATTGGTATCTACTGCTACAGAAAAATTAAACATTATTGAAGCTCAAGAAAGTAAACGAGTGAAACAAGAGGAAGAAGAGATAGAATTAAAATTATACAACAATGTAAAGCTAGATGACTTGTTTTATGAAGAAGAAAAAATAGAAAAAGAAGTAATTGAAGAAATTAACCAACCTAAAAATGAAGAAGAAAATGAGTAACAAAAACAGCAATAGATTACTTTCTCCATATACAAAAGGGTGGTTGCTTTTGTCGATGTGTTTTAGCCTAGTTTTTACTCAAGCTCAAAACTCAAGTTTAGACTCAACAACTGTAATTAATGTTGAAGAATATAAACCATTTTTAAATGAAGCACATAAAATTAAAAGCAACCCTGTTATTCAGGATACATTTAAAATTATTCCTCAACTGAGATATTCATTTTTGGAGAAAAACATGCCTGTTTCTTTTAGTATAGATACTATTAAACATGCTAAAGTTGTCGGAGAACCATTAACAAAATTATATAGAGGCTATGCCAAAGTAGGGTACGGAACCAATGGAACAACTGTGGCAGATGTATTTTACAACGCTACTAGAAATAGAGATTATGCTTGGGGTGTTCATGCCGGACATTTATCTTCTTCAGGATTAAAAGATATAGGAAGATCTGCTTTTAGTGATAATCATTTTGGTTTGTATGGTAAAAAGTTTTCCAGACAATTTACATGGAAATTAGGATTTGATTACGATAGAAATGCCGTTCACTATTATGGTATTCCTGATAGTTTGCCTGTTCAATACACCCCATCAGAAGGAATACAACAACAACTATTAAATAAATATACAGGTGTTTTTAGTCTTTCGAGGAACTTTACCGATACCAACCAATTCGATTATAATGCTGATGTGAAATACTACCATTTAAAAGATGTTTTTGGCGTTAGTGAAAATAACATTCAGGTTGATGGTAGATTTAACAAATACCACAAAAGAGAATTGTACGAATTAGGTGTAAAAGTAAATTACAATAAACTGACAAATGATTTAGAACTTAAAAGTACTACATCTGTAGGGTTAATTCCGCAAATAAGTACACAAACCGATAAATGGAAATTTAACTTAGGAGCAGGGTTGTTTGTTAACTCTCAACAATTGTTAGAGGAAGAAAATGATTTTCATTTTTACCCGATAGCAGAGTTTAAATACAACATTGTTGATGATATTATTATTCCGTATGTTGGAATAAAAGGAGGAATTATTAATAACAACTTTAACACTTTTTTTGCAGAAAATCCATTTGTAAATGCGGATGTTTTAGCGGTATTAAACAGCAATCAGAAATACGATATTTATGGTGGAATTAGAGGGAGCATAAGCGATAAAATTAGCTTTAAAACAAGTGTGAGCAAACAAAAGATAGACAATCAGCCATTGTATGTAAAAGAACACGCTACGGTACTTCAAAATAAATTTAATGTAATTTATGATGAAATTACTTTCTTTAACATCAATGCAGAAATAGCATATCAGCAACTAGAAAAAATAAAAGTGTTATTTACGGCAGATTATTTTGCTTACGAAACAGCAAAAGAATTAGAAGTATGGCACAAGCCTGAGTTTAAAACCATGTTGTCCGGAATTTATGATTTGTCAGATAAAATTTTAGTGCGATTAGATGTGTTTGTTTTGGGGAAACAATATGCTAAAATATATACCTCAACAGCAACTACAGAAGGAACAATAACAACACCAGAAGCAAAAGAATTAGGTGGTTTGGTAGATGTAAATATTGGTTTTGAATATAGATATACCAAAAAGCTATCAGCTTTTATTAATTTTATGAATATTGGCTCTGTTGAGTACGAAAGATATCAAGATTACGCAACACAACGATTTAATATCTTAGGAGGATTAACCTATAGTTTTTAACATTGATAATCAACTAGTTTTAAGGAATAGAAAGTTAATAAATTTATTTATTGACTTTTTTTATGTTAGTATTAAACTAAGTGGGTGTAATTTTACAATTTAAACAAAAAAAATGAAGTTAAAATTATATTTATTTCTAGGTTTTTTATTAAGCTCATTTATTCTTAAATCTCAAGAGATACTTCCTCAAAAAAAAGAATTAAACAAAGGTAAGGTTTATATGTTGTGGGGATGGAATCAAGATTGGTACGCTCCATCAAGCATACATTTTACAGGTAAAGACTATGATTTTATTTTAGCAGATGTTAAAGCTCATGATAAGCAATCTGATTTTAATTTTAAAACTTATTTTCATCCAAAATTTATAACTTTTCCTCAAACTAACTTAAGAGTTGGTTATTATATTTCCGATAAATATGATGTTTCAATAGGAGTAGATCACATGAAATATGTAATTTCTAGTGTTCAGGATGTAAGAATAAGAGGTTATATAAGAGATAATTCAATATATGCAGGAGAGTATATTAATAGCCCCTTTCATATTGATGAGAATTTTTTGAGATATGAGCATACGGATGGATTAAATTATATTAATATTGAAATAACTAGAAATGATGATTTATTAAACCATTTTACAAGTATTAATGCTAGTAAATTTCAATTAAATTCAATGTTAGGTTTTGGTTTAGGACCAGTTATGCCAAAATCTAATGTTACCTTATGGAACAACGAAAGAAATGATGAATTTCATTTTGCTGGATATGGTTTTTCTGGTAAAGCAGGGTTTAATGCTATTTTTTATAAATATTTCTTTTTAAGAACAGAACTTAAAGCAGGATTTATCGATTTACCAGATGTTCTAACATCTATAGATGTAGCAGACAGAGCTAGTCAGCATATATTATTTGCAGAATGGTTTTTTGCTTTTGGTTTTATGTTTCAAATAACAAAGTAGTTATTTAAAGCGAACACTATGCCCCCTTGTTGGTGAAGCATTAAAGTTTCCATAATAACCTAAACTAAGTTCATAACCTCCGTTTCCACTGGTAGCGGCAGTTAAATCAGACATGTTAATATCATAACTAACTCCTAAAGAAAATCCTAACCAATTAAATCTTACCACAGCATATAAAGCATCTCCAAAACGCAAGTAAGGACCAATAGACATAGACATTTCATTTTGGTGATTAGTAAATTTGGAGGCATTTTGTAACCTCATTTTAGCTTCTGCACCTAAATTAAAATATCTATTTGGACCTTGTTGAGTAAAAATAAAATTAGGAAGTACAGAAAAACCATTACTAACAACAGCAGCATTTCCACCGCCCCTTCCTATTTCAGCTCCACCATGTATAGTAAATTTTCTTAACAACGGGTCATCATCGCTATTAAAAGAAACATTTGGTACATTAAGATGAAACAAAGAAATACCACCAAAATATTTTGTATAATCTGTAGGTGAGTAAAACCAATGAATTCCTGTAGCCATATCAAAAGCATTAACAGCATTACCTCCAAATTGGTCAATAGTAGGTATTTCAGAATCAAAAGTAACACCATTCCATTGGTCGTTAAAGGTTAAATTACTATAGTTTAACGAACGCTGAATTGCACCAGCTTGAAACCCTACTGAAATAAAATGATTTTTGTTACCTCCACCAATATCTAAATGGTATGCTAAAGCTAAGCTATATTTAACATTTGAAAATTTTGAAACACCAGCATCATCTTTATAAAAATTTAATCCTAAACCAAACATGCCCCCTTTCATTTTCTTTAGCACAGGAGCATCAAAAGAAGCAGCTATAGTGGTAAAAGGCTCGCTTATAGATGCCCATTGGTTTCTATAGTTCATATTTCCTCTTAAATCGCCATTAAAAGCACCAGCACTTGCAGGATTAACAGTCATTGGAGAAGCGAAAAATTGAGAAAAATGAACATCTTGTTGTCCTAACAAAGGAAGGTAAAGAATTGAAGCTAAAATTGTAGTTATATATAATTTTTTCATAGTTATAAATTTTATTGTAAAATTAGTTTACCTTATTAAAGTAACATTACCTTTTAGTTCTCTGATTGTGCCATCTAAAAGGGTTGCTTTTACTATATAAACAAAAACTCCAGGATTAACTTGTTTACCATTATGCGTTCCATTCCAACCTTCAGTTTTATCATTTGTAAAAAACACTTCTTGTCCGTATCTGTTGTAAATGGAAAATGTTAAAGATTCTATTCCTTTTATACCTCTAACTAAAAGTATGTCATTACTACCATCTCCATTAGGAGTAAATGCACTTGGTACTCCAATATTAAACTGCATATCTATAGTTACAGTTACAGTATCAAAAACAACACATCCATTTTCTGCCTCGTAAGCTACTATATAAATACCTGTTTCTGTTGGTTGAATAACTGTAGTAGATTGACATAGTACACAAGATAAATTGTTTATAGGACTCCAGGTATATGTTCCGCCAGATAAAACATTCCCAGATGTATCAGTAGCTTGGGCTGTAAGTGTAACATTTGTTCCAAACAATATAGTCGTGTCTGAAAAAGCAGTAATAATAGCAGGGTCACTAACTGTAATTGTATCTATAACAGAGCTTGAGCCAAAGGAATTGGTAACTTCGAGCGTTACAACAAATTTACCCACGGTGTCTGGCCAACAAATTAAGCCAGGATTTTCTACACTTGAAGAAGAAGGAACGGCTCCTTCAAAAGTCCAATTCCAAGATGTAGGAGTTCCACCAGTTCCGGCATAACTAAAATTTATACAACCATTTTTGCATATTTTTCCGTTGTTTTGATTCATATTAATAGCAGCGATAGGGGCATTACAAGAATCTACAATTATTGTAATGGTAGTATCACTACTTCCGTTAGGGTAATTTATTTGGAGGGTTATATTAAACGATCCAGCCATATTAAAAACTACAGTATGAGGACCAGGAGTATTGGCAACTATAGGTGTTCCTCCATTAAAAGTCCAGTTCCATGTATTTATACCAGAACCAGTGCTGTTATCGGTAAATACAATAGAATCTCCCATACAAATAGTTGTAGAGGAAGCTGTAAAAGAAGCTTGAGGGAGGTTGCAATTATTAACTGTAATTGCAATTGTAGTATCGTGTGTACCATTTGCATCAGTAACTTGAAGGTTGATGTTGTAAGTACCAGCGGCATTAAAAAATACGGTATGAGGCCCAGGAGTATTTGCTGTTGGTGGTGTTCCAGAAGGGAAAGTCCAATTCCAAGCTGTAATACCAGAACCAGTACTATTATCAGTAAAAATAATGGAATCTCCTACACAGATTGTATTTGCAGAAGTTGTGAAAGATGCAGTAGGTTGAGAACAATTATTTACCGTAACTGTAACTTGAGCGGTATTACTACAGTTATTACCATCTGTACCTGTAACGGTATAGGTTGTAGTAGTAGTAGGATTAAAAGCTACTCCATTTGTCACTCCATTATCCCACGTATAAGTAGTAGCCCCTCCTCCTGTTAACGTTACAGGGTCTCCAGAACAAATAGAAGTTACAGAAGCGTTTGCAGTTACTGTTGGTAAGGGGTTTACCGTAATGGGTAATGTTACGTTGTCTGTTCCATTAACATCGGTAACACTTAGAGTAATATTATGTGTGCCAGCAGTATTAAAAACTATGGTATGAGGACCTGCTGTATTAGCAGTGCCAGGAGTTCCTGTTGTAAAAGTCCAGTTATAGGTCGTAGTTCCGGAAGTAGTACTAGCATCTGTAAAAGTTATAGAATCGCCAACACAAATTGTAGATGAAGATGTGGTAAAGTTAGCATTTGGTCCAGTAGCAGTTGCAACAGTTAAAGTTATATCGTCTATAGCTATTGATGGGTCAGTTCCTACATTATCATCATTATTTACCCATCTAAATCCTATTTTAACGTTAGCATTATTATTTGCAGAAGCAGGTAAAGGAATTGAAAAGGCTGTCCAAAGTCCCTGAGGGCTGCACGTACCAAAAAGTGTTTTTGCTAAAGGGTCTAACAAAGACCAAGTTGCTCCATCAAAATACCATAGTGAAGCATCATCAATACTAGCTTGTCCATTTTCAATATAATTAAAATTTAAAGTAACATTAGATTGCCCTGTTAAATTGATAGTTGGAGATTCTATTCTTTTATCTGTTTGAGGAAACCAAAATCCTAAACCTCCTGCCAAATAAGAAGCTCCTTGATCGCCTAATACAGAGATATTAGTACCAATGTGTAATGATGGATCGGCTACTCCACAAGTAGAACCACATACACCTGCGGCATTCCCACATTCTTGACCACTTACATACCAAACATTTGCATCTGCTCCATTTACTCCTGTTTGAGTAACTGTCCAGGTTCCGTTTGCTCCTGTATAAGCACTAGCTAAACAGGCAGATGCACAATTGTTTTGAAAGTCTTCTGTCCATATTACAGTTTGACTTTTAACACCAATTATTAGCAAAAGAAATGTGAAAACAAGAAGTAATTTATTTTTCATAATACGAAAGTTTTTTTGTAAATGTATAATTTATAGATGTATTTACACTACAATTATAGTCTTAATTTTCTTAAAATAGGTTGTCTAATGCTATAAAAATAGTGTTTTTTTTTCAGTTCAATGCTAAGAAAAAAAATATTTTTTAGTTAAGAGGTAAGTTTTAATCTGTATAAATGCAAGAAAAAAAATGAAATTAAATTTGTTGTTATTATAAGTTATTTAGATTTCAAAATCAGATAGATATATCCAACGTTCTTCTTTTAGTTCAAGTTGAGAACTAATTTCACCAAGTTCATTTGTAATTTTTATTATTTCTTCGTGATTTGCTTGATTATCTTCTAAGGTTTTCATGAGTTCTACTTTTTTACTCTCTAAAGCCTCAAGTTCTTTATCAAGCTGTGCTAACTCAATTTTTTCTTTGTAGCTAAGTTTGGTTTTAGGAATAGCTATTTTTTCGGTTTGTTTTTCAGGAGCTTTGTTGGCTTTAGCAGATTCGGCCTTTTTATCTGCCAATTGTTGTTGTTTTAGTTCTTCTCGGTAATCAGAATACTTCCCTAAGTAATCATTCACCTTTCCATCGCCTTCAAAAATAAAGAGGTGGTCAACTAGTTTATCCATAAAATACCTATCGTGCGTAACAATTATTAAACAACCCTGAAAGTCTTCTAAAAAATCTTCCAACACACTTAAGGTCATTACATCTAAATCATTGGTAGGCTCATCTAAAATTAAAAAATTGGGGTTTTTAATTAAAATGGTTAATAGATAGAGTCTTCGTTTTTCTCCTCCACTTAGTTTTGCAATTTGGTTGTAGTGCATGCTTTTATGGAAAAGAAATTTTTCTAACAATTGAGCTGCAGTAAGGCTTCTGCCTTTGGTAAGTGGAATAACTTCGGCAATGTCTTTAATAACTTCTATTACCTTTTTTTCTTCCTTAAATTGCATTCCTTTTTGCGTGTAGTAGCCATAAACAACGGTTTCACCTGAAACTACTTTGCCACCATCAATTTTTTCTAATCCTAATAAAATATTTAGGAAAGTAGTTTTGCCCACACCATTTTTGCCTACAATACCTATTTTCTCTTGTTTTTTAAAGACATAGTTAAAGTCTTCCAGAATTTTTAGGTCGCCAAACGATTTTTTTACGTGATAGAGTTCTAGAATTTTTCCTCCAAGACGAGTCATGTTGACTTCCATTTCTACTTTGGAAGTATCTTTCTTTTGTTTGGCAACTTTTTCGGTATCATAAAAAGCATCTTCTCTCGATTTAGCTTTAGTTCCTCTTGCTTTAGGCATTCTTCGCATCCACTCAAGCTCTTTTCTATAAAGATTTTTAGCTTTGTCAACATTAGCAGCAAAGATGCTTTCTCGTTCTTCTTTCTTCTCTAAAAAATAGCTGTAATTACCTTTGTATCTGTACAAGGTTTTTTCATCTAATTCAATAATTTCGTTACAAACCCGCTCTAAAAAATACCTATCATGGGTTACCATTAAAATGGTTATGTTATCTTTACTAAGGTAGTTTTCCAACCACTCTATCATATCTAAATCAAGGTGGTTGGTAGGCTCATCCAAAATAATAAAATCGGGTTCTTCAATAAGTACTTGAGCTAAAGCGATTCTTTTTTGTTGTCCTCCCGAAAGTTCTCCAATTTTTTGGTCTAAATCATGAATTTGTAGCTGACCTAATATTTGTTTGATACGAACTTCGTAATCCCAAGCATCTAATGCATCCATTTGCTCAAAAGCTTTTTGCATTCTTTCGTTATCATCTGGATTGGCAATGGCTTTTTCGTATTCTAAAATAGCATCAATTTGTTCCGAAGAGGTTTTAAAAATAGTTTGGGAAATAGTAAATTCATCATTATAGTTAGGAGATTGTTGTAAAATACCTGTTTTTATACCATTTCTAAAAACAACATTTCCTGAATCATAGCCTGCTTCTCCCGCCAAAATTTTTAATAAAGTGGATTTTCCTGTACCATTTTTAGCTATAAAAGCTACTTTTTGACCTTTATCTATTCCAAAGGAAATATTTTCAAACAACACACGCTCACCAAAAGATTTTGAGAGGTTTTCAACAGATAGATAATTCATTAAATAATGAGTTTATAAGGTTATAGGTTTATAAGGTTAGATTATTAATATACTCTTTCTAATGCTTTAGCAGCATTAGTGTGGGTAGGGTTAAATTCTAGCACTTTTTGAAAATCTGCTTTGGCTTTTGTTCGGTCTTTCATTAATTCATAACAAAGCCCTCTATTAAAGTATGCATCAATGTATTTAGGCTCTACATTAATGGCTTTAGTATAATATTCTACAGCTTTTTCATATTCTTGCAAATATTCGTGATGAATGTAGCCCATATTAAAATAAGGTTCTCTATAAGGTTGAATATCAATGGATTTTTGGTAATGCTCCATGGCTTTTTCGTATTCACCTCTTTCTTGGTAGTACAGTCCGATATTATAAAGAGCTTCTAAACTGGTTGGGTCAATACGTAATGCATTTTTAAAGTAACCTTCGCTTATGTTAGATGCATCGTTAAAATAAAGTACTCCTAACTGGATGTAGGCATTATAATAATCATTTTCTTGTTCAACTGCAGTTTTAAAACTTGATTTTGCAAGAACTGTATCTTTTTTATCTAAAAAAATCATTCCTTTAAGGTAGTATGCTTCGGCATTGTACATATCTCTTTTAAGTACTGCATCAGCGTAATCTAATGCTTGTTTATGGTTATAGGTGTATAATGCTAGCCACCCAAGCTCAACTCTTGCTTGTAAATTATCATTGTCAATAAACATACATTTATCTAATACTATTTTAGCATCTTTAAATTTACCTTGAGTTTTTAGAAGTTCTGCTTTTAATAAATAAAATTCAGGAATTAGAGAGTCTATTTTTATTGCTCTATCTAAATCATTAACAGCAGCATTAAAGTCTCCATTTTTTTGATGTAACCTGGCTCTTTTTAAGTAAAGTCCCGTATTATTTACATCGGTTTTTAACTGCTCGTTAATTTCTTTAAAAGCACGTTCTTCTTCAGTTAAGGTTGTGTCTATTGCAATAGTGGAATTGGAGTTGTCATCAACTGTATTACCATTTTCGCAAGAAACAAAAAACAATACTAAAAAGGTTGGAATTATAAAAAACAGTGTTCGAAAAATCATAATTAATTTATTTTTCCTCAATAATAGCGATGATTTTTTGCTCTAATTCAGTCATCAATTCAGGATTGTCTAATAACAATTGTTTTACAGCATCTCTACCTTGTCCCAACTTGGTATCTCCGTAGCTAAACCAACTTCCTGCTTTTTTAATAATTTCATTATCAACAGCTAAATCTATTATTTCGCCTACTTTAGAAATACCTTGTCCGTACATAATGTCGAATTCAGCTTTTTTGAAAGGTGGAGCGACTTTATTTTTTACAATTTTTACTCTAGTTCTGTTTCCTGTAATTTCTTCTCCATCTTTAATCTGAGTAGCTCTTCTAATATCAATTCTTATAGAAGCATAAAATTTAAGAGCATTACCACCTGATGTAGTTTCTGGGTTACCAAACATAACTCCAATTTTATCTCTTAATTGGTTAATAAAGATAGTGCAACAGTTGGCTTTTTGTATAGAAGAAGTAAGTTTTCTTAACGCTTTAGACATTAATCTTGCTTGAAGTCCCATTTGTGAATCTCCCATTTCTCCTTCAATTTCTGCTTTTGGGGTAAGTGCAGCAACAGAATCTACAATAAGTAAATCTACAGCTCCTGAACGGATAAGGTTGTCAGCAATTTCTAATGCTTGTTCGCCATTATCTGGTTGTGAAATAATTAAACTATCTATATCAACACCTAAAGCGGCAGCATAGGTAGGGTCGAAAGCATGCTCAGCATCAATAAAAGCAGCAATACCACCTTGTTTTTGACATTCGGCAATGGCATGAATGGTTAACGTTGTTTTACCTGATGATTCAGGACCGTATATTTCAACAACTCTACCTTTAGGATAACCTTTTATACCAAGTGCTATATCAAGAGTTAAAGAACCAGTTGGAATTACTTCTATATTTTGAACAGGAGAATCTCCCATTTTCATTACAATACCTTTTCCGTAAGACTTTTCAAGTCTATCCATAGTTAATTGTAGGGCTTTTAATTTTTCTGCGTTTACTTCTGCCATTGTTGTGAGTTTTAGTAGTTAGTTTTAATATTATGCTGACAGCACTTGAGCTGCATGATCTTTAGTTTTTACTTTAGTGATGATGTTTTCTATTATTCCATTTTCATCAATTACAAAGGTAGTTCTATGAATGCCATCGTAAGTTTTTCCCATAAACTTTTTTTCTCCCCAAACGCCATATCTTTTAATGAGTTCTTTATCCGTATCTGCCAAAAGTGGGAAGTTAAGATTTTGTTTTTCAATGAATTTAATATGAGAATTTTCGTTGTCGGCACTTACACCAATAATGCTATAACCTGCTTTTTTCAGTTGGGTGTGGTTATCTCTTAGATTACAAGCTTGAGCTGTACAACCAGGCGTAGCATCTTTTGGGTAGAAATAAAGCACAACTTTTTTTCCTTTATAATCGGCTAACGAATGTACTATTCCGTCCTGATCTTTTATGTTTAATTCTGGAGCTTTATCTCCAATTTTAAGGTGCATCATTTCTTCTT
>JAVVER010000079.1:0-15529 GCA_032251145.1 Vicingaceae bacterium
ATCAATATGTTGTACTATTGGTGTTTTATTAACAAAGGACTTTAAACAACTTCATTCACTAATTCAATTATTGAAATGGAAAAATACAGCTAAATTTTTAAATTAGCTCGAGTTTTAAGCTGTTTTTGAGGTTTACAAGTAAACTCCCAATCAAATCCTCGACTGATACGTAAACAATTCAAAATAACGTCCTTGCTTAGCAATCAATTCATCATGGTTGCCTTTTTCTTTTATTTCGCCATTTTCAATTACTAAAATCTGGTCGGCTTTGCGGATGGTACTCAATCGGTGAGCAATTACAAAAGTAGTTCTACCTTGCATTAAGTTGCCTAAACTTGCTTGTATCAACGCTTCGCTTTCGGTATCTAAATTAGAGGTGGCTTCATCTAAAATTAATATTTTAGGGTCTGCCAATACTGCTCGGGCAATAGCTATTCGTTGTCGTTGTCCTCCAGAAAGTTTTACTCCTCTCTCCCCTATTACTGTTTCTAAGCCTTTTTCAAATCGGTCGGTAAATTCATTTACATAAGCTGCTTTTACTGCTGCCTGTATGGCTTCTTCGCTAGCATTGGGTCGAGGAAAGATAATGTTTTCCCTAATCGTACCTTCAAACAAAAAATCATCTTGCAATACTACTCCCAAATGTTTTCTATAACTGTTTAAGGTAACGGTTGATAAATCTTTGCCATCTATGGTTATTTTACCCGAATGAGGTGTTAAAAAAGAAGAAACCAAACTGGCAATGGTACTTTTTCCAGAACCAGAAGAACCTACCAAAGCCGTTACCGAACCTTTAGGTGCATGAATGTTGATGTTACGAATTACTTCTTTATCTTGCTCGTAAGCAAAAGATACGTTTTCAAAAGCAATATCTCCGTTTACTGCTTCCATTTCTATTACTCGCTCTTCCCTATCGTGTTCGGATTCCATGTTCATTATTTCTTCCGTTCGGTCTAGTCCGGCAAAACCTTCTGTTAGCTGACTACCAATATTGCTCATTTGCACTATGGGAGCTATCATAAAACCTAAATAAAGGGTAAATGCCAAGAAATCTCCAAAGGTTAATTCATTGTTCATAATCATGTATCCTCCAATGCCCATAATGCCTGTGGAAGCTAGTCCTAATAAAAAAGTAGCCGAACTGGTAATTAAAGCCGTAGAAGTAAGGCTTTTTTTGATGTTTAAGAACAATTTTTCTACTCCTGTTTCAAAACTTTTAATTTCTTGTTGCTCGGCATTAAATCCTTTTACTACTCTAACTCCATTTAAAGTTTCTGTCAACCGACCAGTAACTTCTGCATTTATTTTTCCTCGTTCTCTAAAAATAGGACGAATAAATCCAAAGGCTTTCATGGCTACAAATCCGAAAATAGCCACAGGAATTAGCACATAAGCGGTCATCATCGGACTAATTTTTATTAATAATACCAAAGAAATAACCGCAGTTAAAGTTCCTCCTACCAATTGAACCAAGCCTGTTCCTACTATGTTTCTTACGCCTTCTACATCGGTCATAATTCTAGAAACCAACTCGCCAGATTTACTGTTATCGAAAAAACTAACGGGCAGACTCAATATTTTTTGCTGCACTTTCACTCGAAGTTGAGCAATTAAATGCTGTGCTTCAACACTCAATAGTTTGGTTAACAAAAACGAAGTTATGGCTTGAATTAAAATTGCTCCGGCAACAACAAAAATGATGGTGTATAATTTATCAAAATCGTTGTTTACAATAACATCATCAATTAAGTATTTTGATGCTCCTGGTAGTACTAAACTAGCTAAACGGCTAATTACAATAAGGATTAAGCCTACAAAAAGCAATTTTTTCCTGGGCCAAATAATGGTTTTAAATACGCTACCTATAGACACTTTTGTTTTACTCATATTGTGATAAATTTAAGTCGTAAAGTTAATGGAATTGAAAACCAATTAATCAAAATAGTTTTAAGATTTTTCTTTTGTTATTCCCTTATTTTACAATCGTCATTCCTGCATAGGTAGGAATTATTGAACAATAAAAGATTCCCGATAATTTTTCCGTTACACTTCAAAATTTCGGGAATGACGGTAAAGATTAGAAGTAGGAGAATACAATTAACAAAAAGTAGGCTTTATGTGTTGGAAAAGCCCCCCTTCTGGGGATTAGGGGGATTTACACCTTCTTCACTCTAACAGCATTTAGTCCTTTTTGACCTTGTTCTAGTTCAAAAGTTACTTTATCGTTTTCGGTAATTTCATCAATTAATCCGCTAACGTGAACAAAATATTTTTCTTGATTGTCGGTATCTAAAATAAATCCATATCCTTTAGAACTATCAAAGAAAGAAACTTTTCCTTTTCTGTTAGGATTAAATTCTTCATCTACTCTTTTAGAAACACCTAATTCAATGTTTTCGGCTTTAATAACTTTCTTTTTCTTGTTGGGATCTGGAGGAGTGTCGGTAATCATACCATTTTCATCAACATAAGCAATCATGCTATCGAAGTCGCTATCAGTAGCGTTGGCTTTACGTTCTTCTTTTTTGGCTAATTTGTCTTGACGTTTTTTTAATCTTTTTTTCTCTTTTTCTTTTTTGTTGTAGGTTTGTTGCGATTTTGCCATTGTATAATTTAGTTGTTAATACACACACAATCTGAATATTGCATGTAGTTTTGAGCTTTCAGGCTGCAAAGGTAGCCTTTTTATACGCTGTATTTGTAATTAGCTTGGCTTTTAATTTTGTAGGATAAATTTAAAATAAAACTGCGTTAGTTTTTTTCTAATCTTTGCACCCTGTTTTTGAGGTCTTTGAGTTCTATCCCTACACTTCTCATTAAATTAAGAATGTTGGCAGGGTTAATTTCATCTTCTTCATATTGACCAATACACAAATTAAGTTTGAATTGCCAAATTTCCAATACTTCGGATAAGTGCAAGGTATAAGGTTCATACATTTTATTATCAGACGAAAGCATTAACAACCCCTCCTCTATTCTATCCGTAAATACTCGTTTGTAAACTAGTCCGTCATTTTTTGTAAGGATAATATAACAATAGCTGTTTTTTACCTGATGAGGACCTTCTAAATATTCTCCCACCACTACATCGCCATCTTTTACCCACGGATGCATAGAATCTCCTTTAATAGGAAAAGCCCTGTGTTTTCCTGTTGGTAAAAAATTTAAACTCATAATGGGTAAATCAGCAATGTATTCCGTATCGGTATAGCCTTGCAAATACCCAGCAGAAGCTTCTTTGGTAACTACTTCTATTACATCATTGTTATTAGCATCTACTTTTATAGGAAATAAAATACGCTGATTACCAATATCCATAAAAGTATCATCTTGGGCTAAGGTTAAATCGTTTTTCACCAAAGCATCTATCGGGATTTTAAAAAATTCGGACAATACAATAAGTGTTTCTATTGGCGGAACAGATCTACCTTCTTCATAAGAACCAATTCTAGATTTAGTAACATCTATTGCCTGAGCAAACTGCTCTTGAGTCAAGCCTTTTAACATCCGTAAATGCTTGATATTTTTTGAAATCTTTAACATAACTACAAATATAAGTCAAATAATCTACATATTATAGTTATATTTGTAAGATAATTTAAAACTATGCGAGGTAGAGGAAGTCAAATACAAGTGAACAACAAATTTGCTAAAACCGCTTATGTAAATGAACACATAGAAGGTATTGATGTACCTTTTTTGGAAGATACAAAAACCGAATACATTGCAGAATTCCCTAAAAAGATAGTCAACAAAGTGTATAGCCCTACTGTACCGTTTGTTTATTCTATGAATCCATATCAGGGTTGCGAACACGGTTGTGTTTATTGTTATGCAAGGGAAAGTCACCAATATTGGGGCTATGGAGCAGGATTGGATTTTGAACGTAAAATTATCTACAAACCTGAAGCTCCTAAATTATTAGAAAAACAGTTTAACACTAAAAATTGGAAAGTCAGCCCTATTATGTTGTCGGGGAATACCGATTGCTACCAACCTATAGAGAGAAAGCTAAAAATTACAAGAGAAATATTAAAGGTGTGTTTAAAATACAAACATCCGGTAAGCATTATCACTAAAAATGCCTTGATACAAAGAGATATTGATTTACTGATTCCTTTAGCAAAATTAAATTTAGTACATGTAAGCTTAAGCATTACTTCATTCGATAATAAATTAAGAAGCTTATTAGAACCAAGAACAGCTTCTGTACAAAAGAAACTAGAAACATTAGAATTGTTATCCGCCAATAATATTCCTGTAAATGTGATGGTAGCTCCTATAATTCCTGGGTTAAACAGTCATGAAATTCCTAATATTGTTAAAAAAGTAGCAGCATCGGGAGCTTTATCTGTTGGCTACACTACGGTTAGGTTAAATGGAGAAATTGCCGAAATTTTTGAAGATTGGATACGTAAAACTTATCCCGAAAGAGCTGACAAAGTGTTGAATCAAATAAAAGAAATAAATAATGGGAATTTAGAAAGCAAAGGCAAAAATAGACTAAAATTACACGGAGAAACGGCTGTAATGATAAAAAGTATGTTTGATGTAGCTAGAAAAAAATACTTAAAAGACAAAGTATGGCCAGCTTACGATTTAACGGCTTTTTGTCGTCCTACTGACCAGTTGAGTTTGTTTTAATCTACCAACACCAACGTATCATAAGTTACTCCATAACCACCCCAAACGCCTAAACCTCCATTAATATTAGTTTCTACAATAGTAGGAGCGGAAAAAGGGTTTCCAGAATTAAAACTAGCTATTTCAAAGCTTTCCCAAAAATTAAAATGAGGCATGTCTATTGTACAAAATTTCACAATTACTGTATCACCTTGTTGGTAATATTCTGAAGTTTCAGCTAAATCGTCTGGAGCTTGAGAATTGACTTCTTGACCTCTAGCAAATGTACCTTCAAAGGTTAGTCCATTAATAAATTGGTCTTTAAAAACCGATCCAAATACTGGAATAAATCTACTGTCTTTTCCTACTCTTTTGGTAAAAACACGATAAGCATTGCCATACTGTGGTGGGTCGGACAATTCAAACCATAAATATCCAAAATTGCTAAAACCGGGTTGATCTTTATACCAATACCTGTTCATAAAAACCAAAGGTGGAATCTGAGAAGAAGATGTGGCTACTTTTCCATCGGCTTCTACATACAGGTTGTAAGTTTTTCCAATTTCTCCGTAAATGGTGGTATCTAAAGTAGTGTAAACACAAAATCCAAAAGTTTGTAAGTTGTTTAACGAAACACCAATTAATTCGGCTACAGCAGGTAATAAAGAATCAGGCAATTGGTCGGTACAAATTTCCGTTAGTTGTACGGTATTGGTTCCGTTGGAAACAGTTACTAAGGCTCCACTAACAAATAACTGACGTAAAGACGTTAGGTCGGTAGGTTCAAAATAAGGTGAACTTTTTGTAAGAATTACAAATGGTGGTCTGCCCTGCTCTATATTGCCTTCTACCACCAATTTTACTTCAGCATCGGGTAAATCAATAACGATGTCTTTTTCGCAGGAAAGAAGAAAAAACACCATTAATAATGATAAAAAAGCAGGGGCTATATTTTTAATTATATTCATTTTTAAACCATTTTAAAAATTAAAATTCCAAGAAACAGATGGAATAATTCCGAATAAGGAAACTTGTTTAGCTTGTAAATCTAGTGTTCCATCAAACACATTCCCTTCGTTAGAAAAATAGATAAAGTAGGGGTTTTTACGGTTATACAAGTTGTAAATAGAAAAATTCCAACTCGATTTAAACTTCTTGGTTTCTTTACCTTTTAAGGTAAGTGCTACATCTAACCTATGAAAAGCTTCCATTCTAAAGGTGTTTCTTTCTCCAAATTCATTTACTACTTTTCCTTCAATAAAATAACGAGCAGTAGGTAAAGTAAGAGCGTTTCCGGTTGCATATACCCATGTGGCACCTAAAACCAATCGGTCTGAAATATCATAATTAAATACAATAGAAGCATCATGTCTTCTATCGTATCTAGGAAAAAAAGCCTTGCCGTAATTTAAGTCATCAAATTGTCTTTTAGTCCACGAAAGCGTATAACCTATCCAACCATTTACTTTTCCGTATTTTTTTTTGATGAAAAACTCCGCTCCATACGACCAACCTCTTCCAAAGGTAAGGTTGTTATCCACATTGGTTCCTCCATCATCTTGCGGACTAACACCGTCTTTGTACTCCACTTGGTTTTTCATATCCTTATAATACACTTCTACCGAACTTTCCCATTTATTTTTAAATAAATTTTTGAAATAGCCCAAGGCGTATTGAGTAGAAAATTGAGGTTTGGTAACTTCGGTACTAGGTAGCCATTGGTCGGTCGGTAAAGAAACTGTGGCTAAAGTAGCTAAATGTATGTACTGATAATTCTGAGTAAATGAAGCTTTTAATGAAGAGTTTTCGGAAAAGGCATATCTGGCAGTAAAACGAGGTTCAAGACCTTGATAAACTTTAACGGTTTCTCCTTTATCATAAACTACAGTATCTAGCGGAGCTCCTGTTGTTTCATCTTTACTAAATCGCTTAAAAGGTCCTATGTGTTGATAAATTGTGTATCTCAAGCCTGGTTGTATTTTTAGCTTTTCGCTGATGTCCCATTCATCAGAAATATACAATGCACCTTCATTGGAGTAGTTAAAAATTTTTTCTCCAGTATTAAAATCAACATCACCGGAACTTACATCTGCACTGTTGGGTGTAAATTTGTGGAAAGTATAGGCTGCTCCAAATTTTATTTTATGCAAAATGGATGGTAAATAAGTATAGTCGGCTTTTAAACTATAGTCGGTTATGCCCGAAAACAATCCGAAGCTAAACTGATCTTGCACTGCTTCAACTCTAAAACGATAATCTGTAAAAGAGGCTGTTACATCTCCGTAAAATTCATCGCTTATAATTCTACTCCATTTTAAAGCAACAATAGCATTTCCCCAGGGTGTTGTTAAATCAAAACCATCGTCAGAGTTTTTAAATGTAAATACATCTCTACCAAAGTAGCCACTTAAGCTTAACTTATCTCTAGAGGATAGTTTATAATTGAATTTTGCATTGAAATCGTAAAAATAATAGTTGCTACCTTTAAATTTAGATGAATCACTAACAAACGGCTGTGCTAAATCTCCTGCGTACGTTCTGCGCACAGAAGCAATAAATGAAGCTGTATCTTTTTTTATAGGCCCTTGTATGGTTAAGCGGGAAGAAATAACTCCAATACCACCGTCCACTTTAAAATCTTTATAATCACCATCATTCATTGTAATATCTAACACAGAAGAAAGTCTTCCGCCATATTCAGCAGGCATTCCTCCTTTTACCAATTTTACTTCAGAGATGGCATCGGCATTAAAAACCGAGAAAAAACCAAATAAATGAGAGGCGTTGTAAACTGTTGCTCCATCCAATAAAATTAAATTTTGGTCAGGACCACCTCCTCTAACATAAAACCCAGAATTTCCTTCTCCAGCAGTTTGTACACCAGGCATTAATTGTATAGTTTTTAAAATATCTACTTCTCCAAAAATAGCAGGTAGTGTTTTTACTTTATCCATTTTTAGCTCTATTGTACTCATTACTGCTTCATCGGTATTCTGATTTTCTTTTTCACCAATAACAGTAAATTCATCAGCTGTAATAACTGTTGGCTCAATGTTTTGGTTGATTTTTAAATTTTTATTGAGGTTGATGGGAATTTCGACTGTATTAAACCCAATATAAGATATTACTAAGGTATAATTTCCTTTAGGCAAAGTTAATTGGTAAAACCCCTTTTCGTTAGTAGATGTTCCTTTGTTAGTTTCTTTAATATAAACAGTTGCTCCTATAGTAGTTTCTCTAGTAGATGCATCTGTAATAACTCCACTTATGGTATAATTTTGTGCTAATAGGATATTTCCTGTTAGTAGGAAAAATACAACTAAAAGAAAGTGATAGCGTTTCATACCATTTTTAAATGAGGTGCAAATTTACCTATTTAAGTGGCTGTACTTATAAAGATTGAATATTTTATTTTGTTAAATTATATTAATCTTTAATATTAAAAAATAATTAGTAAATTTAATGTGTTTTAGTCATTGTACTAGGTGTGCAAATAACAAAATCAGCTATACCAACACTTTCGGAAGATAAAGAATCTAACTTATCTTGCTCTACGGCAGCAATGGTAATTATTTTTAAACCTCCTTTTTCTTGGTTTAAATACCAACTTATTCCCTCAAAATTATTAGAGTGATAAGTACCATTATAGTGAATAAATGTTTGCCCTTTTTTCCAATTTTTTAAAATAAAATGAGCCATAGTAGCATCTTTTATAGCTTGAGCTTTTGGTAAATTTTCGCCTCCGTGTCCACCAGCCATTTCAATCATTTTTTGGTAGCCAGGCAAGTCTTTATCATAAGCAATAGGTAGGGGTGCTATATATTGTCTTGCCTTGTCTGTTAAACTATTTAAAGCACCAAACCCATCTTTATAAACGATATTAGCATATCTTCTAGGAATATTAGTAGCTATAAAAGCTATTTGATGTTTTAATGCAAAATCCATAAGTGGCTGATAATCAGTCTTATTGTTTGGCCAAAGCTTCATTTCTTTTGCAAACGTTTTGTAATCGTACTTACCAGACAGATATTCATTTATAATTATCTGATTATCTGATTCAAACATTTCAGCACCTAAAACAATTTCTTGATTAATTTGCTGATGAACATCTTTAGTTAATTCTAATTGAAGCCAATGATTAATCGGATTATTATGTAATTCTCCAAAAAGAATAATATCAGCATCTTCAGTAGCTTTTAAAAGCTTTTTATAGTTAGTTTTCTTACCTTTTTCGTTAAATAGTTCGTAAGCAGGTTTATCGTTTATAAATGAAAACGATATTAATACTGCTAATAGATAAATCCATTTCTTTTCCATAGTTATATTTTTAAGAGTGTAAATATAAAAAGTAATAATATTATAAATGACGTATAAAATCTTCTTTTTGAAAGAATTAAAAAAAATCAAGATTCCAATTTAATCTGACAACTGATGTTTTTTATTTGAAGCTACATTATCTAAATTCCAATCTATTTGTTGTATAAAAGGTTTAACTCTTACATTGCAATCAATTTTTGTGCAAATTTCGCACGATTTAGGTTTACAATAATCAGAATGAACAAATAACTCTATATTGTTGCCATATTTATTTTGTATTAGTGCTTCAATAGCATCAACTTCTTCATGAGCTTCTTTTACAGTTAAATACCAAGGCACTGTTAAATGAGAATCTATGTGTAACCTACTTCCAAATTTTATTATTCTTAAATTATGTAGATCTATCCAATTAGTAACTCTGTTTTTATTCAGCGTTTCTACCATATTTTTGAGTAATTGAGAATCTGCTTCATCCATAATTCCTGCTACAGATTGTCTTAGAATCTTAACTCCTGTAAAGATAATAATAATTCCGAAAATCATTGCAAACGTACTATCTAACCAATCTATTCCCGTAATTTTAATTACAATTAAACCAACAACAACACCTAAGGTTGTATATGTATCTGATATTAAGTGTTTACCACTAGAGATTAAGGCAATGGAGTTGTTTTTTTTTCCTTTTTTTACAGCTAAATAACCAACAATAAAATTCACTAGTCCTGCAAAAACTATTAATCCAATACCTGTATCTAATGCTTTAAGTTGTTGTGGGTTAATGATGTGATTAATTGCTTCAAAAATTATCCAAAGCCCTGCAAACGCAATCATTACCCCTTCAATTCCAGCAGAAATAAACTCAACTTTACCATGTCCGTAAGGATGGTTTTTGTCTTTTGGTTGAGCTGAAAGGTACAAGCTATATAACCCAATAAATGCAGCAATAACGTTCACTATACCTTCCAACGCATCGGTAAGAATAGCCACAGAATCGGTAATGTACCATGCAGTCAACTTAATAGCTAATAGCACTACCCCAACAAAGGCAACAATTTTCTGAAAGTTATAATTTTCTCTTTCTATTGGCATAAATATTTTTCGTGTAACACATTAATATGGTGTTGTTGATGTCCTGCAATTACAAATCCTATTCCTACTACCGATAGTTTATTTCCATTCATCACACCTACTTTTTCTAACATGGTTTCATCAAAACTTTTAAATAACAGTATAGTAGCTTTTCTTACAGCCAAATATTCTTTTTTAATACTTTTAAAACTTCTATTATTGGCATTAGAGTAAGTTACATATTCATCATGGTTAAACCCAGGTAAAGCAGCTTGTTCATTTCTGGCAAAGCATAAGGCTCTGTAATTAAAAATTCGTTCTGTATCAATAATGTGAAGCAACATTTCTTTAATCGTCCATTTATCTTCAGCATATTTATAAGTGGAGTTTTCTTCACTTAACAATTTACATAGTTGCTTAAATTTTTTAGTAGATTTTTTTAAGGCACGAATTACATCTTCCTCTTCAACCATGCTTATGTAATTTTTAAAATAAGCCGCAAAATCAGCTGAAATCAATTCTTCTTTCATGTTTAATTTTAGATTAATTTATTTTTTATAAAAGTAACATAATTCCTTTTATAAATAAATGAATAAAACCTATTTTTGAAACCCATTAAAACAAAAAACATGTATAAAATAAAATTTGGAACAGACGGATGGAGAGCCATCATTGCTAAAGAATATACAGTAGATAACCTACTAAGAGTTGTTTTAGGAACAACGGCTTGGTTAAAACAAACTACAAGTTCACCTTCTGTAGTACTCGGACATGATTGTCGTTTTGCAGGAGAATTATTTGCAGAATGTGCTGCCAAAGTGTTTGCTGATAATGGTGTTAAAGTTTATTTAGCCAAAGGCCCTGTTAGTACTCCAATGGTAAGTTTAGGTGCTTTTAAGCAAAAAACTTCGTTGGGAATTATTTTAACAGCATCTCACAATCCGCCATCTTATGCAGGTTTTAAATTGAAAGGTTCTTTTGGTGGCCCGTTACTTCCTAAAGAAATTCAAGAGGTAGAAGATTTAATTCCAGACAATAACAATGTTGATATAGACACCTTGCATTTAGAAGATTTTGTAAAAGCTGGAATGGTAGAATATATTGATTTAGAAACAATATATGTGAACCATGTTGAAGAAAACTTTGATATGGAAGCCATTCGTAATTCAAATATGAATTTTGCTTTTGATGCTATGTATGGTTCTGCTCAGGATGTGATGAGAAGATTAATGCCCGATATTGATTTTTTACATTGCGAACATAATCCTGGTTTTAATGGTACGCCACCCGAACCAATTCATAGAAACTTACAAGAATTTTCTGATTTAATAAAATTATCTGATGGAGAAATAGATTGCGGTTTAGCAACTGATGGTGATGGCGACAGAATTGGTTTATACAACAGCCAAGGTGTTTTTATAGATTCTCATCATATTGTATTGTTATTAATTAAATACTTGGTTGAAGAGAAAAAACAAACTGGAAAAGTGGTTATTTCCTTTTCATTAAGTCCTAAAATCCAAAAAATGTGTGAGCATTACGGATTAGATTACGAAGTCGTAAAAATTGGATTTAAACACATTGCAGGCATTATGCTCGAAGAAGATGTGTTATTAGGTGGAGAAGAATCAGGTGGAATAGCAATAAAAGGTCATATTCCTGAAAGAGATGGTATTTGGATGGGATTAGTAATTTGGGAATACATGGTAAAATCAGGTAAAACCTTAGATGAATTAATTGAAGAAGTATATAAAATTGTAGGAGCTTTTAAATACGAAAGAATAGATTTACATCTTAAAGAAGAAGATAAATTACGTATTATAACTAATTGTGAAAAAGGAGTTTACACTTCTTTTGGTGATTTAGAAGTAAGAAAAGTAGAAACCATAGATGGTTTTAAATATTTCTTTGATAATGATGAATGGGTAATGATTAGAGCTTCAGGAACTGAGCCTGTTTTAAGAACTTATGCAGGAGCAGAAACGAATGAAGCTGCTTTTAAATTATTAGAAAAGACACATCAAACTATTAATAAAAAATAACAAATTTTGCTAGCTTCATCCTTCCAAAATAAGCTTATAGAAGCCGGTTGTGATGAAGCTGGTAGAGGCTGTCTTGCCGGACCTGTTTATGCTGCGGCTGTAATTTTACCTAAGAAGTACAAAAACAGTTTACTAAACGATTCTAAACAACTTTCTGAAAAAAAAAGAAATCAACTCCGAATTGAAATAGAAAGAGATGCCATAGCTTTTGGTATTGGTATTGTTGATAATGAAAAAATTGATGAAATTAACATTTTAAAAGCATCTTTTTTAGCGATGCATATAGCTGTTGAACAACTCAATACCACTCCCGAGTTACTTTTAATTGATGGAAATAGATTTACTCCCCACCCTTCCATTCCACATAAATGTATAATAAAAGGGGATGAAAAATTTTTATCTATTGCTGCTGCTTCCGTTTTAGCAAAGACTTATAGGGATGAATTTTTAGAAAAAATGCACCAAGAGTTTCCCGTTTACGATTGGAACAAAAATAAGGCTTATCCCACAAAAAAACACAGAGAAAGCATTATTAAACATGGCATCACACCTTATCACAGAAAATCGTACAACTTATTTCCTACACAGCAAAAGTTAGATTTGAAGTTTTAAACCGTTGGCAACACCTTAGTTTTTACTTCGCCAAAGCCAACTCTAACTCCATTTTTTTGTGCGAAACCTCGCATAATAACGGTATCGTTATCCAAAATAAATTTTCGTTCAGAACCATCAGGCATAGCAACACTTTTGCTTCCTTTCCAAGAAATTTCTAACATAGAACCATAAGCAGATTCATCATTTCCTGAAATTGTTCCCGATGCCATCATATCTCCGGCTTTTATGTTGCAACCATTAACAGTGTGGTGAGCCAATTGTTGGTTCATGTTCCAATACATGTATTTATAATTGGAATTAGAAACTACTTTTTCCTTCGTATTTTCAGGCTGAATAGCTACTTCTAAATTAATGTCGATGTGTTTATTTCCCTCATATTGTAAGTAATCGAACACTTTTGGTTCTTGCTCAGGTCCTGAAACTCTAAAAGGCTCAAGAGCATCTAAAGTTACTATCCATGGAGAAATAGAGGAAGCAAAATTTTTGGCTAAAAATGGTCCGAGTGGCACATATTCCCACTTTTGTATATCTCTAGCACTCCAATCATTAAAAATACACATTCCAAAAATGTAATCATCTGCTTCTTTTGTAGAGATAGATTGTCCCATTGCTTTTCCATTATAGGTAACAAAAGCCATTTCCAACTCAAAATCCAACAATTTACATGGACCAAAAACTGGCGGTTCGTTGTCATTTGGTTTTTGCTGACCTTTTGGTCGGTGTATGGGTGTTCCTGAAACTACAATTGAAGACGACCTTCCGTGGTAACCAACAGGAATGTGTTTCCAGTTTGGAAGTAAGGCATTGTTAGGATCTCTGAACATACAGCCAACATTATAAGCATGTTGCTCGCTAGAGTAAAAATCGGTATAATCTCCTACGCTAACAGGCATCAGCATTTCTACTTCATTAATAGAATATAAAGCTGCTTGAATTTTGTTGTTCTCTTTATTCGCTGCGTTTTCAAGACTAAAAATAGCTGAAATTTCGTCTCTTACCTGACGGGTAAACGATTTACCCAATTTTATAAACTTATTTAGTTTGTATGATTTAAACACATCCGAATCTACATCAAAATAGCCCAACTTAGCCAATTGATGAAGGTTAATTACCGTATTTCCTATTCTGCTAGCTACAAAAACTTGCTTACCTGATTTTGCCACACCAAAAGGTATATTCTGAATGGGAAAATCACTTTTTTCAGGTACTTCTATCCAACTTTTTAATTCCGGGTTGTTTGCTTTAATCATAGTTTTAGTTTAATTTTATGATATTGCGATGAGCTTCACTCAACGCTTTTAAATATCGCTCCTTCGGAGCTTTTATTTTAATTATATTAAATCTCTAATTTCTAATCTCTAATTACAAATCCAACTCTCCTTTAAACAATGGAAACTGCTCCATTAAATTATTTATTTCTTCTTTTACATTAGCAATGGTTTTTTCATCTCTGTGTGTAATTACCAAATCCATCCAATCTACAATTTTAATCATATCTTCTTCCATCAAACCTCTTGTGGTTACAGCAGCTGTTCCTACTCTAATTCCTGAAGTAACAAACGGAGATTTATCATCAAAAGGCACCATATTTTTGTTAACCGTAATATCAGCCTCCACCAATAAATTCTCAGCTTCTTTTCCGGTAATGTTTTTAGAACGCAAATCAATTAGCATACAATGATTGTCTGTTCCACCAGAAACAACACCATAGCCTCTTTTCATTAATTCGTCAGCCATTACTTTGGCATTTTTTATTACTTGCTGACAGTAACTCATGTACTCTTCAGACAATGCTTCTTTAAATGCAACTGCCTTAGCTGCAATAACATGTTCTAACGGCCCACCTTGTGTGCCTGGAAAAACAGCTCCATCTAACATAGCCGACATCATTTTAATCTCTCCTTTTGGAGTTTTAATTCCCCATGGATTTTCAAAATCTTGTCCCATCATAATTAAACCACCTCTTGGCCCTCTAAGGGTTTTGTGTGTGGTGGTAGTAACTACATGACAATGAGGTAGCGGATCGTTTAACAAGCCTCTAGCAATTAAGCCAGAAGGATGAGAAATATCTGCTAATAATAAAGCACCTACTTTATCGGCTAATTTCCTCATGCGTTCGTAATCCCAATCGCGAGAATAAGCAGAAGCTCCTGCAATAATCAATTGAGGTTTTTCTTCTAACGCAATTTTTTCCATTGCTTCATAATCTACTTTTCCACTTGCTTTATCTACTCCATAAAATGAAGTGGTATATAATTTTCCTGAAAAATTTACCGGAGAGCCATGCGTTAAATGTCCGCCATGCGATAAATCGAAACCAAGAATTTTATCTCCTGGTTTTAACACTGCCAACATAACAGCTGCATTAGCTTGCGAACCTGAATGAGGTTGAACATTTACCCATGCTGCATTAAATAATTCTTTTGCTCTGTCTATTGCCAACTGCTCAATTTCATCTACCACTTCGCAACCACCATAATAACGCTTAAAAGGCAAGCCTTCAGCATACTTGTTGGTTAGCACACTTCCCATAGCTTGCATTACCTGAGAACTAACATAATTTTCTGAAGCAATTAGCTCCACACCTACAGTCTGACGGTGTTCTTCTTCTTGAATTAAATCAAAAATAACGGTATCTTTTATCATTAATAATAGCTTAAATAAATATTGCTGCAAAGGTATAAATATTTTAATGCGATATAAAGTTTATAACTTCATTTGTTTGAGGAAAAAAACTATTTTGGAATGGTAGGAATTAAAAGGATGTTTACAACAAATTTGAAGCTTAAAACTACTAACATCACAAGCGGGACGCCATAAGTGTTCGAAACCTTTCACAATTCTTTGTTAGCAACAAAATTAAT
>JAVVER010000080.1:0-15388 GCA_032251145.1 Vicingaceae bacterium
ATCTAATTTATTAACAAACAATATGTTGAATACTTTTTAAGGGGTGACTAATTAATTCATTATTCAAAAAACCTTTGATAAATAACCAGATTGAAATCTTAATTACGGAGAAGCTTGGTGTTTATCCAATATTAGAATAAAAAGTAGTAAGGTATAATTCTGAAAACTTAATTATTATCAATAAAACCACCACCAATAAGGTCGTTTCCATCATAAAAAACAGCTGATTGCCCTGGAGCTACACCTTGTACATCTTCAAAAAATTCTATTTTAATTCTGCCATCTTCTAACGGAACTAAATTACTTAATTTTCCTTTATCTTTATAGCGAATTTTGCTAAGAGCTTCCATTTCGTTGGTAATTTGCTCGTATTTTATAATGTTCGGGTTGCGTACAAAAACTTCTTTTTTCTTTAAGTCTTCTTTTGTGCCTAACACCACTTGGTTGTTAGTAGCATCAATTTTTATAACATAACGAGGATCACCAAAAGCAAGCTCTAAACCTTTTCGCTGACCAATAGTATAAAACGGATAGCCTTTATGTTTTCCAATTACATTGCCTTCAGTATCTAAAAAATCTCCACCATTTACTTTTTCTTCTAAACCATCTATTCTTCTTTTTAAAAAGCCTCTGTAATCATTATCGGGAACAAAACAAATTTCAAAACTTTCGTTTTTCTTTGCTAATTCTTTGTAACCTCTGTCAAATGCCATTTGGCGAATAGTTGGTTTGTCCATTCCGCCAAGAGGGAAAATGGTTCTTGCTAAACTTTCTTGAGAAAGTCCCCACAATACATAAGACTGATCTTTGTTTTCATCCAACCCTTTAGAAATAATGTACCTGCCATTTTCCTGACGGATTTGAGCGTAATGTCCTGTGGCAATAAATTCACAACCTAATTGATCGGCTCTTTTTAAAAGTGCGTCCCATTTAATGTGCGTGTTACATAAAACACAAGGGTTTGGTGTTCTTCCGGCAAGGTATTCATCAACAAAATCATCTATAATAAAATCGCCAAATTCCTTACGAATATCTAAAATAATATGGTGAAAGCCGTTTTCTACAGCCAACATTCTAGCATCATTAATATCATCTAAACTGCAACATCCGGTAGTTTTTCTTGCACCTCCAGATGTAGCATAATCCCATGTTTTCATGGTTATTCCAATCACTTCGTATCCTTGCTCGTGTAATAATAGAGCAGCCACAGAACTGTCAATCCCTCCGCTCATTGCTACTAGCACTTTTCCTTTTTTACTCATTTGTTTTTGTTTATTGGTAGATTTAGTTTTGTTTGAATAAATCTTCAAACTCTAAATAGTCTTTTTTCTCTTTTTTAATGGTATCGGTATTGATGATCATATCATCTTTATTGGCATCAATACGTCTTCCATAGTTGTATTCTTCTTTCTTTTTGGTTGTTCCATTTTCGTTATAAAACATCCATACGCCATGTTTTACATCCTTTACATATTTGCCTGTTAGTTGCATCATTCCATTTTGATGGTAGTAAGTTCCTTTACCTTCTAACCTACCTTTTACATAAATATGGTGAGATTGAATTTTACCATTTTCATAATAGGTTTTCCAATCACCTTCTTCAATATTGTTAGTATAATTTTTTTCTTCTGCAACATTGCCGTTAGGATAGTATAATTTCCATAATCCTTCTCTTTTTCCGCTAACATAAAACTCTTCGGCTAAGGTATGTCCAGTAATGCTGTAATACGTCCACAAACTGTCTTTTTCCTGATTTTCATATTTTCCGGTAGATTTTAATTCTCCCGTTTTGTAATAAAAGTTGGCGTAAGAACCATTTTTTAAATGATGTACTTTCATGCTTAGTTTGCCTTCATCATTATAATGTAAAAACAATCCAGTAGGTTTATCGTCTTTAAACTGACCTTTGTATCTAAGGTATCCTGTTGGATGATATTTTTCCCAATAACCTTGTTTTTTGCCGTTGACATCTACTTTGTTAGTGTCTTGAGCAACAGCTAACGTAGTTAATAACGCTAATATAATTGTAATGATTAGTTTCATTTGTTTTTTATTTTCGTTGAGCTTACACTCAACGCTTTTAAATTACGCTTCTTCGGAGCTTATGGTCGTTTCATTTATTTTTTTGATCATATTTCTTTTGCGGCAACACACTCATAACGGGTATTTCAGATTTATTAATGATGGCTTGAGCTTTTGAGCCTATAAATAATTCTTTAAAATCGTTTTCTTGTTGAGTCATTATTAAAATTAAATCAGCAGCAATGTCTTCGGCATAATCGAGCAAAGCACTTACTAATTTTTTTTTGCCTTTTTCTATAGGGATTAACGCTGTTTCACATTTAATATTTTCTTTTTCTATCAATACTTTTACATCATTAATCTGCCCTTCAAGTTTTGATAAAGCTTCATTTTTGTCAGACAGAATAATAGAAGCCACATTAATTTGTGCGTTGAACAGTTTGGCTAATTTAATGCCAATGTTCACTTTGTCAGTTGTTGCTTTGGTTAAATCTAACGGAAGCAAAATCTTTTTACAACCTTTTTGGTGCTTCTTCCCCTTAATAGTAATTACTGGGCAAGGAGAAGTTTTTACCACTCGTAAAGAGTTAGAGCCAATAAACTTACCTCTTGCAGCTCCCTGAGTTCCCATTACTATCATTTTTGCTTTAATGGATTTAGCTGTTTTTACAATTTTATTATAAACGGAACCTTTGGTAAGCAAATAAGAAATAGGCACGCCACTTTCTTTAGATGAATCTTCAGCTAAGGTTTTTAGGTTTTTTTCTACCGCTTCTTTTAATCCACTTACTTCCGAAAAAAATACTTTTATTACCGGATTAAGTTCTTCTAACACATAAAGCAAAACAATTTCAGCATCTTGAATTTTAGCAAGATTGTAAGATTGTTTTAATGCAATTAACGATTGTTCTGAAAAATCTATTGGGACTAATATTTTGTTTTGTTTAGATTTCATGGGTCTAATTTGAGGCTAATTCTTTTTTAAATTCAGAAGTAGTATGGAAAGTTATTTCGGGATAATCAGCTTGTGCACTTTGCAATAAAAAGGCACTTTGAGCCAAGAAAACATCATTTCCATCTTTATCTATAGCAATGTACTGACTTTTTCGCATTTTAAATTCTTCTATTTTTGCCTCATTGTCCGAAGTCATCCAACAAGCTTTATGCAAGCTTTTAGCTTCAAACTCTGCCGATGCTCCATACTCGTGTTTTAAACGATGTTGAATAACTTCAAACTGTAATTCTCCAACTGTACCAACAATTTTTCTGTTACCTGGTTGTTGAATAAATAGCTGAGCCACTCCTTCATCCGTAAGCTGTTGAATACCTTTTTCCAGCTGCTTGGTTTTCATGGGGTCTTTATTAATAAGCTCCTTGAAAATCTCGGGAGAGAAACTTGGAATTCCTTGAAACTCTATTTTTTCTCCTTCGGTAAGCGTATCGCCAATTTTAAAATTTCCGGCATCATATAAACCAATTACATCACCCGGAAAAGCTTCATCAATAACGCTTTTATCCTGAGCCATAAAACTGGTAGGATTGTTAAACCTTAATTTTTTATCGGTAGCAACATTGTAGTAAAACTTATTTCTTTCAAATGTTCCCGAACAAATTCTTAAAAAAGCAATTCTATCTCGGTGTTTAGGGTCAAGATTGGCGTGAATTTTAAAAATAAATCCTGTAAAATTAGGCTCTGTAGGTTCTACCATTCTTATGTTGGTTGCTCTGCTTCTTGGGCTTGGGGCAATTGCTAAGAAAGTATCTAACAATTCTTGAACACCAAAATTATTAAGGGCACTCCCAAAAAATACGGGAGCCAATTCTCCTGCACGGTATTTTTCTACATCAAACGCATCATAAACTCCTTCAATAAGCTCTACATCTTCTCTCAATTTTGGAGCGTCATCTTCAATTATTTCATCCAATAAAGGATCATTTAGGTCTTTAATGCTTACAATTTCTCTTTCAATTTTAGTTTTATTGGAATCAAATAAATTCAGGTGTTTTTCATATAAATTATAAACCCCTTTAAAAGTTGCTCCAATACTTATAGGCCAGCTTAAAGGTCTTACTTTTATGTCTAAAGTAGTTTCAATTTCATCTAACAAATCAAACGGATTTTGACCTTCTCTATCCATTTTGTTGATAAAAACAATAACGGGCGTGTCTCGCATTCTACAAACTTCCATCAATTTTTTGGTTTGAGCCTCCACACCATTGGCACAGTCAATAACCAAAATAACGCTATCTACGGCTGTTAGTGTTCTATAAGTATCTTCAGCAAAATCTTTGTGACCAGGAGTATCTAGAATATTGATTTTAGTGTCTTTATAATTAAAAGCCATTACCGAGGTGGCAACAGAAATTCCTCTTTGCTTTTCAATTTCCATAAAATCGGAAGTAGCCGTTTTCTTAATCTTATTAGATTTTACAGCTCCTGCCGTTTGTATCGCACCACCAAATAACAATAATTTTTCGGTAAGCGTTGTTTTACCCGCATCGGGGTGACTAATAATGCCAAAAGTTCTTCTTTTTGCTATTTCTTTCTCTAAACTCATGCTGCAAAATTAGCTTTTTTATATGGAATGTAATAGATAGCTTTAGCTTGTTCAATATACTTTTTTTATCTTCCACTAATTTACTGCTGTTCTACTAAGAAAATTACTACTTTTGCAATCCAATTTTTATAAAAATGGGTAAGATAACAATTAAGGATAAAACCTTTAAACCATACATTTCTGCTGAGGAGCTGCATACATCCATAAGTAAAGTTGCTAATGAAATTAACACGCACTACAGTGGTAAATCGCCTATTTTTATTGGTGTGTTAAATGGTTCATTTATGTTTATGAGCGATTTGTTGAAAGAAATTAACCTGCAATGCACGGTTTCTTTTGTAAAGTTAGCTTCTTATGAAGGAACCACCACCACAGGAAAAGTAAATGAGTTAATTGGTTTAAATGAAGACTTAGAAGGACAAGATATTATTTTAGTGGAAGATATTGTAGATACTGGAAATACTTTGGTTAAGTTGTATGAGATTTTGCAAAATAAAAAAGTAAATTCTATAAAAATTGCTTCATTGCTTTTTAAACCTGAGGCTTACCACAAACCTTATCCGATTGATTATATAGGTAAAGAAATTCCAAATGCTTTTGTATTGGGTTATGGATTAGATTATGATGGTTATGGTAGAAATCTCAGTTCCATTTATGTGTTGGATGAAGAATAGGGTATTAGGCGTTAGGAGTAAGTCGTTAGTCGTTAGGTAATAGGCGTTAGATATTTATAAATGATAATATTTAAAAATTAAAAAGATATGTTGAATATAGTATTATTTGGTCCTCCGGGGGCAGGAAAAGGAACACAAGCAGCAAAATTAGTTGATAAATATAGCTTAGTACATTTATCAACAGGAGATATATTTAGAGCCAACATTAAAGGCGAAACCGAATTGGGTAAATTAGCCAAAAGCTATATGGATAAAGGGAACTTAGTTCCCGATGAAGTTACTATTAGCATGTTAGAAGCTGAGGTAGATAAAAACCCACAAGCTAAAGGGTTTATTTTTGATGGTTTCCCGAGAACAACGCCACAAGCAGAAGCGTTGGATAGATTTTTAACTTCAAAAAATACGACTATCTCTATTATGTTAGCGTTGGATGTTCCAAATGAAGAGCTAATAAAACGTTTGTTAGAAAGAGGAAAAGACAGCGGAAGAGTAGATGATTTAGACGAAAGTATTATTGCTAATAGAATTAAAGTATATAACGAACAAACTGCTGTTGTGGCTGATTTTTATGCTGCTCAAAATAAATTTGAAAAAATTAATGGTGTAGGCAGCATTGAGGATATTTTTAACCGTTTATGTTCAGCTATTGATAACGCTAAATAAATTAGAAATTTGATATTAAAAATTAGAGATTAAATAATTGTGAGTGAGCAACAAACAACTAAACTCATAAACTGCTAAACTTATAAACTAACTAATGTCCAACTCCAACTTTATAGATTACGTAAAAATACACTGCACTTCAGGAATGGGAGGTAGAGGTTCGAGGCATTTTAGACGAGAAAAGTACGAACCTAAAGGTGGCCCTGATGGGGGCGATGGTGGTAGAGGCGGACATGTAATTATTAAAGGCAACAAAAACCTATGGACCTTATTGCATTTAAAATACAAACGACATATTAAAGCCAAGCATGGTGAAGATGGGAGTAGCTCTAGAAGTACTGGTGCTGAAGGGGAAGATGTTTATGTAGAAGTTCCGTTGGGAACGATTGCTAAAGATGGCGAAACTGGAGAAGTTTTATTTGAAATTACACAAGATGGCGAAGAGCAAATCTTACTTAAAGGAGGTAGGGGCGGATTAGGAAATGCTCATTTTAAATCTTCAACTAACCAAGCTCCAAGATATGCACAACCCGGAGAAGAAGGTCAGGAAGCATGGAAAATATTAGAATTAAAAGTGTTGGCAGATGTTGGTTTGGTTGGCTTTCCTAATGCAGGAAAATCAACATTATTGTCGGTGCTAAGTGCTGCAAAGCCAGAAATTGCTAATTATCCATTTACTACCTTAGTACCTAATTTAGGGATTGTTTCTTACAGAGATTATCGTTCTTTTGTGATGGCAGATATCCCTGGAATTATTGAAGGAGCTCATGAAGGTAAAGGGTTAGGAATACGATTTTTAAGACATATAGAAAGAAATGCGGTATTGTTGTTTTTAATTCCTGCCGACAGCAAAAATATTAATGAAGAATACGAAATTCTATTAAACGAATTGAAAGCGTATAACCCAGAATTATTAGATAAAGACAGAATATTAGCTGTTTCTAAATCCGATATGTTGGATGATGAACTAAAAGAAGAAATTGAAAAAGACCTACCAGAAGTTCCTCATTTATTTATTTCTTCTGTTGCCCAACAAGGCTTACTAGAACTTAAAGACTTACTTTGGAAGTACATTAACAAAGGAGAGGAATAGTTAACTCTTTATTGTCCTGACCACCCGCTTTTTTTTAAGTTTTCAAAATACTAAACCTATAAAAAATTGATTAACAACAATATGAATTTTGTTGTTTTTTTATTTTGAGTGTTAATTTGCGAAAGTCATGAATTTACTTCCATAATATATTATATTTTATGGAAGTATTTTTTCACTAGTTAAGTTAGCAGCTTTTTTAGAAGTTTTACCAAATAGTAACCCTCAAACTATCAGGAGCAACCATTTCGCCTTCTTTACAGCCAAAAGCATTATGGAATTCATTCATATTCACTAACGGTCCATTAATTCTATATCTTGTTGGAGAATGATTATCTGTTTTCACTTGGTTGATAAGGAATTCATCTTTAGCATTGGTATGCCAAACCTGAGCCCATCCTAAGAAGAAACGTTGGTTGTGGTCGAAACCATCAATTAATTCTGGTTTTCCTTTCTTTTCCACCGCTTTTTGCAAACCGTAATAAGCCAAGGTTAATCCAGCAATATCAGCTATATTTTCACCTAAAGTAAGTTCTCCGTTTACTTTGTTTCCTTCAGCTACTTCGTAATTATTAAACTGGTTAACTAATCTTGCTGTACGTTCTCCAAAATTTTTCAAATCAGCTTCTGTCCACCAGTTTTTAAGGTTTCCATCACCATCAAACTGACTTCCTTTATCATCAAAGCCATGAGAAAATTCATGTCCAATAACCGCTCCAATTCCACCATAGTTAATCGCATCATCAGCCTCAGGATTAAAAAATGGAGGTTGAAGAATTGCAGCAGGGAAAACAATTTCGTTCATAGTAGGACTGTAGTAAGCGTTAATTCGTTGTGGATTCATTCCCCACTCATCTTTATCAATAGGTTTTCCTAGTTTATCAATGTTTTCCTTATAATTGTGGTAGTTCATGTTCATTATATTTTGAACTAAGGTATTGGCCTGAATGTCAACAGAGCTATAATCTTTCCACTTATCGGGGTAACCAATTTTGTAATTGAACTTACTTAGTTTTTCTAACGCTTTAGTTTTCGTTTCATCACTCATCCAATCCAATTGTTGTACTCTTTCCTTAAAAACATCAGAGATGTTATGAATCATATCCAACACCATTTGTTTAGATTCTTCTGGAAAATGTTTTTCTACAAATAATTTCCCTAAAGGTTGACCAACATAATTATTAGATTTCCCTAAAGCTCTTTTCCATTGTGGTTTCATTTGTTTAACACCTTTTAGTGTAGTAGAATAAAAATCAAAATTTGTTTGTTCAAATTCTATACTCATATTTCCAGCAAAATCATTAATAAAATGATAGGCTACATAGTCTTTCCAGTCTTCTAAAGAGAATTTTTTGAAAGAATTATTCAACGATTTAAAGAAATTAGGCTGACGAACAATTAAGGTGTCAAAATTTTTAAATTCTGCGGTAGCGAAGAAATCTTGCCAATTAATTGCGGGCATCAATTTTTGCAAACTTGCTTTATCCATTTTATGATATGTTTTATGCGGGTCTCTTAAATCAACTCTATCCATAGAGTTAGATGCCAATTCAGTTTCAATTTTGATAATGTTTTTGGCTTTTTCGGCAGCTAATTCTTCCGAATTATCAGTAAGCACAAATAGTTTAGCAATAAACTTTTCGTATTCAGCAAGTATGTTTTCGCCTCTTTCATCCTTTGGGAAATAATAACTTTTATCGGGTAACCCAAGTCCACCTTGAGAAAGGTAAGTAATATATCGGTCACTATTTTTAGCATCGATGTAAACATAAAATCCAAAAAAAGAACCTGAACCAATTTTTTTATTTTCTACAGAAGTAGTTATTAAATCAGCTAAAGTAGCAGCTTCGTTTATTTTATTTAAATGAGGTTTTATGGGTTCATAACCTAATTTATTAATAGTGGTAGAATCTAACGCTGAGGTGTAAAAATCTCCGACTAACTGTAAATTTGTTCCTTTTTTGCCTTTAGCACTTGAAGCTTCTTCCACTATGGTTTTAAGTTGCAATTCATTTTCATCATGCAATACATTAAAACTTCCCCAACGGCTTTCAGATTCAGGAACAGGATTGTTTTTTAGCCAATTACCTGCAGCAAATTGTTCAAAATCATCACAAGCGGAGTGAGAGGAATCTATTTGACTAATATCAAAAGCCGGAGTAATTTCTTTTTCTGGTTCTTGGTTTTTATTTTCGTGTGTAGAACATCCTACAGTTACTAAAAGTAAGCTAGGAATAATAAGAGTGCTAATTTTTATCATATTTTAGTTGGTTAATGATTTACAACGCGTTAAAGATAGTAAAAAATAAAATAATCATCTACATAAAAAAGATTAAAAATTTTATGGAATTTAAAAAGTAGTTGCATCTAAAGAGCAAAACAAAACTTAATATTCACCTAAAACCTAGAAATTATGAAAACTAAAAACAACAATCATGGAACAGATAATATGATGAGTAAAAAATTAACCTTATTTAGAAATGCAACTACAAAACTGGTTGCTTTAGGATTTTCTGTATTAATAATGTGTTCGGCAGCCTTTTCGCAGAATAGTGAGATTAAAGGAGTTGTTAAAGAAAAATCGACAGGCGAACCAATGTATAATGTAAATGTTTATGTAGAAGTTGGTGGAGTTCCTTATGGTACTTCAACCGATACCAACGGAAAATATACTATTAAACCACTAAATTCAGGAGTTTATACTGTTAAAGCAAGTTCGCTAGGATATGATGATTTAGTAACAACCAATGTAAAACTAACATCGGATAAAATAACCTATGTTGACATTGAAATGATTGAAGCCTCATATACACTTACAGGAGTGATAATTGAAGCAGAAAGAGAGGTAACTCATGAAATTCCGTTGATTGATAAAGACGAACCACACGTACAAGCACTCACTATTCAAGAAATTAGTAATAGTCCAAACATTAAAGACCCTATTAAAATAGCTACCATGTTACCAGGGGTTACTTTGGCTAGTAATGGTAAAGATGTTTATATAAGAGGAGCACGACCAACTTCTACGCAGTTTATTACTGATGGAATGAAATCCATAACCGGAGAGATAGGCATACCAGGATTAGCTATTGGAGCAATGAAAGTTTATACTGGAGGTGTTCCTGCAAAATATGGGGATGTTAATGGTGGAGTAATTGTAGTAGAAACTAAAAGTTATTTCGATTTGTCTAAAGAATATTAATTGTTTATAAATAAACCTAACAGGTTGCTAAAACCTGTTAGGTTTTCAAGGTTAAACTTTTACTATTAAACCTAGAACTTTTTTAATACCTTTATCAATTCATTTTTAGTGACCAAACTTTATCAATGAATATCTTTAAGAAAAATAGACCTCAGAAATTGTCCGACAATGAGCTTATTGCAACATATAAGAGCAATGGAGATGGAATATATTTGGGTGAATTATACAAAAGATATTCTCACTTAGTGTTTGGTGTTTGCCTTAAATACCTTAAAAACGAAACCGAATCTGAAGATGCTGTTTTACAGATTTTTGAAAACTTAATGGAAGACCTTAAAAAACATGAAATAGTGAATTTTAAATCATGGTTACATAGCGTTGCACGAAATCATTGTTTAATGCATTTAAGAAAAATGAAATCGGTGTTGAGAAAAGTAAATGAATATGAAGCGGCTTACGAACATGAAGAAACTTTTGCAACTCCATTTGAAATAAGCGAAAAATTTGAGCAAGAATTAATATTAACTGATTTAGAGAAAGCAATTGCAGTATTAAAAGAAGAACAGCGAATTTGTATTGAATTGTTTTTTCTGAAAGAAAAATGTTACAACGAAGTAGCTGAAGAAACAGGTTTCTCTGTAAAACAAGTAAAAAGTTACATACAAAACGGAAAAAGAAACTTAGCCATACAAATGAATAACTTGAAATGAAAGAATTACATAACCATATATTTTCTGCAACCACTTGCATTTCTAAGGAAACGATGATGAAATACATCAAGCATCAGCTTTCTAAGGAAGAGTTGCACGAGGTGGAAAAACACATGCTCGATTGCGATTTATGTTCTGATGCGATGGCAGGAATGAAATACGCCACTAATAGTGCTACTATTTTGGCTATTGATAATAAAATCGACAATAGAATTGCCACTGGAGAGTCAAATCCTTTTTTTAGAGGAGGTTGGCTTATGGCTGCGGCATCTCTTGTAGCTATAATTTTTGGAGCTTACTTTTTAATTAATTTGTTTGATGAAAATAAGTTTACACAAAACGAAATGGCTGTACATCAGCAAATAGAAGAAGAGCAAAATAATGCTGCTCCAACAGAAAATTATATTAAACAAGAAAGAATTGATGAGGATAAGAAAGATGTTGTTGATAGAAGTCAAAATAAAGATGAAGCTACTGAAGATAACACTTTGAAAATGGCAGAACCAGCAGCAGAAAATTTAGAACAATCTACTCCACCAAGTGTTTTTGATAAACCAGACTATAGAGGGACTCCCAATAAAGATAGAATAGAGGATGATATAATATTGGCAGATGAATCTCCTGTAAGCATGGATGCAGAAGATGTTGAGGAAGTGGCGTTCTCAAAAAATGACCATAACGCTACTTATTACGATAATAAAGTATTGAATAACAATCAACAAGTTGTTTCATCAACTGTGACTTCAGAAGAAAGTGAACCTGATGCTGATAAAGTGGTGGTGGAAAAACAAAGAAATGAAACCAATAGAAAAAAAGCAAAATCTGCTCAAGCACCAGCTGCTAAACAAGAAGCTGTAGCATCCGGAAATTCTTTGTCTGCAGGAATAACAGCTCAAAATACTTACTATCTGTATGATTATAAAGTGGTAGATTATGCTGTTGAATATCAGAATGAAGAAGATTTTAAGAAATTAGCTGAAACAGATGCTACTCCAGTTGATTATACTAATAAAGAACAAAAAGCAGAAGCTGAAAAATCCTTAGAAAAAACTGTAATGAAAGAAACCTATAAAGATGTTTTAGAAAGAGCGATTATCAACTTTAAGAAGTTAGCGTACAAAGAAGCCTTAGTTGATTTTGAAATGATTCTTGCCAAGCATCCAAAAGATGTAAATGCCTTGTTTTATGGAGCTTTATCAGAATATAATTTAAAGAATTATAAAAGAGCCTTAAGTAAGCTTGATGCAGTTTTAAAAAACCCTCAAACAGAATTTAATCAGGAAGCAAAATGGAATAAAGCCCTAGCGTTAATAGAGCTGAAAGAAACAAGTAAAGCTAAAATATTGCTACAGGAAATTATTGATGAAAAAGGATTTTACCAGCAAAGAGCCCAAGATAAACTAAAAACATTGAATTAATTCTTTGTACTATTTTTTTATTTTTGATAAAACCTAATATCTAACGCCTAAATACCCGAGCGAGGGCTTTTGAACAAACGGTGTGAAATCCTGCGTAATCGGACCAGGAAACGCGTTGGCAATGTGGGTAAAGATTACAAAGGATTTGGCGTTTGTTCTTGATTTTTGGCTCTTTTTATCAAGAAAAAGAGCATATGTTAAAATTACTTCAATCCTTAAGATTAAAAATAGCTAACGTTTTACTATTCCTACATAAATCCTAACTCAAATTTGGCTTCTTCACTCATCATATCTTTATTCCACGATGGTTCCCAAACCATAGTAACTACAGCTGTTTTTACCGACCAAAGTGCTTCAATTTTTTGACGAACTTCTTCGGGTAAACTTTCCGCTACAGGACACGAAGGTGAGGTAAGTGTCATTAAAATTTCGGCATTAAACTCCTCATCTAATTTAATTTCATAAATCAATCCCAACTCGTAAATATCTACAGGAATTTCAGGGTCATATACTGATTTAAGTACTTCTATAATTTGCATCTCCACATCTTGTTTGGAGAGTTGATTGGTATGTTCTTTCATGGTTTGACAGTTTATCAGCGTACGGTTCACAGCTTTATTGTCAACTGACAGGCTGTGAACAGTTAACATTTTTATCGTAAACTTTTTCTTAATGCTTGTGTTTTTATTATAAGTTGTTCTGTTATTTGATAATATTCTTTAAAAGCTGCGTCATCAATTAAATTTCTTCTTTTTCCAACATACAAACAGGAAATAATTTCTATTCCTGAACGTATTGCATAGCCCAAAAATCGACTAAACTCTCTATCAGACTGACCCGTTGATCCTTCTGCAATATTTAAAGCTATTGAATCAGCGGCTCTTTTCATTTGACTAGTAAGCACATAAAGTTCCTCTTTAGGAAAAGTTAGTGTTAGTTCATGAATTCTTCCTGTTAATTCAACAGCATCTTTCCAAACAATTAATTTCTCAAAATTAAATCCCATTTTACTATATTTTTAATTACAATTTTTCTTTCAACTGTCAACCGTCCAACTGTCAACTAAGCGTTAGCCTGTGTGCTAAAGGCAATTGCGTACATTCTAATTTGTTTTAACATTGATAATAGTCCGTTGCTTCTGGTTGGCGACAAGTGTTCTTGTAACCCAATTTGATCAATAAAAAATAAGTCAGCATCAATTATTTCTTGTGGGGTGTGGTTGGAAAATACTCTAATCACTAACCCTACAATTCCTTTGGTAATAATAGCATCACTATCGGCAGTAAAAATTATTTTACCATCTTTTAATGCTGCATGTAACCAAACTTTACTCTGACAACCTTTTATGAGGTTTTCATCTGTTTTATATTGTTTATCAATCAATGGTAAATCTTTGCCCAATTCAATGATGTGTTCGTACTTGTCCATCCACTCATCAAACAAAGCAAATTCTTCTACTATTTCTTGTTGTGTTTCTTGTATAGTCATTATTTCAACATGTTAACAGCTCTTTCTAGAGCTTTTATAAAGACATCAATTTCCTCTTTGGTATTATAAAAAGCAAACGAAGCTCTTGCTGTTCCGGGAATATCAAAGCGATTCATCAGTGGTTCGGTGCAATGATGTCCTGTTCGGATAGCAATACCTAATTTGTCGATAATCATCCCAATATCAGATGGATGCGTGCCATCTACCAAAAAGGACAAAACACTTGCTTTCTTAGCAGCTTCTCCAATTATTCTAACCCCTTCAATTTGTTTTATTTTTTCAGTAGCATAGCTCAATAATTCATGCTCATAAGCTTCAATATTTGTTAAGCCAATGTTATTCATGTAATCAATGGCTGCGGCTAAACCTATTCCGCCAACAATGTTGGGCGTTCCTGCTTCAAACTTATGAGGTAATTCGTTGTAAGTGGTTTTCTCAAAAGTTACCGTTTTAATCATATCTCCACCACCTTGGTAAGGAGGTAATTCATTTAAAATGGCTTCTTTACCATATAAAATTCCAACACCTGTCGGGCCAAACATTTTGTGAGCTGAAAAAGCATAAAAATCGCAATCCAACGCTTGAACATCTACTTTGGTATGCGGAACTGCTTGTGCTCCGTCAATTAGGATAGCAGCCCCCCTTTGTCCCCCCGAAGGGGGGAAATTGCCACCCACATTTCCATCTAGAGAGGAATTGTGTTGGCGAACTAATTTGATTATTTCTTTAACAGGATTGATGGTGCCTAATGTGTTAGAAACATGTGTTACAGCTACTAATTTCGTTTTAGAAGAAAGCAGTTTTGTAAACTCATCCATTAGTAATTCGCCTTTATCATTGATAGGAATTATTTTTAAAACAGCTCCTTTTTCTTCGCATAGCATTTGCCACGGAACAATATTAGAGTGATGTTCCATAGTAGAAATGATAATTTCATCACCTGCTTGCAAATGTTTTTTACCAAAGCTCGAAGCTACTAAATTGATGCTTCCTGTGGTGCCGCTAGTGAAGATGATTTCGTGATTATGTTTTGCATTAATAAACTGCTGTATTGTTGTTCGGGCTTTTTCATAATCATCGGTAGCTTCCTGACTTAAAGTATGAATTCCTCTGTGGATATTGCTGTTTTCGTGCTGGTAATAACGATTGATAACATCAATTACTTGTTGTGGTTTTTGCGAAGTTGCTCCATTATCAAAATATACCAATGGTTTCCCGTTCACTTGGCGGTAAAGGATGGGGAAGTCTTTTCTAACTTCTTCTATATTTAATTTATATGTTGTTGTTGCTTCCACAGTTGTTTATTTTTTTATCAATCGTATTGTTTCAAGTTCTTCATTTGTATTAGATACTTTTAAAATATATTGTCCTGATTTTAAGTTTGGAAGATTAATTTTTATAGCTTTAGTATTTAGTTTGGTTATTTTTACAAGCTGTCCATTTAAATCGAAAACTTTAAAAACATATGGAGCAGGTTCATTAAGTTCTATATTAATAAAATCAACAAATGGATTTGGATATACTTTATCAATCAATTTAATATCTGTAATTAACTTCTTTGTC
>JAVVER010000081.1:0-15361 GCA_032251145.1 Vicingaceae bacterium
TCATAATTTTTAGAGTTTTAGTTAATAAATAATGTTATCGTATCAAAAATAGTATAAATCATTAGTTTTTTCAAAAAGTAGGGAAATAGTTATTAACAAGCTATTAACATTGCTATTACTGACTTTCAGCAATATTAAATTCTATTCCTTCTAATGCTAAGTCCGTATTTTCAAAAACGGTTTTTGCTTCTTCCAGTAAATCAGGAAGTGATGTATATCTGTTTGAGAAGTGTCCGATAATCAACTTGTTAGCTTTTGCTTTTTTTGCTATAGTTGCTGCGTCTTTTGCTGTAGAATGTAATGTTTTCTTTGCCAGCTTTTTATCTTTTTCTAAAAAAGTAGCCTCATGGTAGAGTAGGCTTACATTGTTAATTTCGGGTAAAATTTCTTCAAAATAGGCTGTGTCGGAACAAAAAGCATAGGAGTAAGATGGCAAAGAATCGTGAGTAAGCAAATTATTTTTGATGATTTCGCCTTCTGGACTTTCAAAATCTACACCTAATTTTAGCTTGTTAATGGCGTATTTAGGCACTTTATATTTTTCAATTGCTTTAGGGTTTATTCTTCGGGGTTTTGGTTTTTCCCTAAATACAAATCCGGTACAAGGAATTTTATGTTTTAAGACAACAGTGTTTACGGTTAACTTATCATTCTCAAATATAGTTGAGCTTTGCTTCATATCAACAGCCTTAAACTGTAAAGGATATTTTAAAAAACTTTTGGAGTACTTAAAATGGGTATCGAGTATGGTTTTTAAATCTTCAGGACCATAAACAAACAATTTTTTTTCTCTGCCAAGCAAATGCATGGTTTGTAGCAATCCCATCAAACCCAAATAATGGTCGCCATGTAAATGACTGATAAAAATTTGGTGGATTCTGTTAAAGTTTACATTGTATTTCCTGAGTTGAAGCTGAGTGCCTTCACCACAATCTACCAAAAAATAGTGGTGGTTAATGTTTATTAATTGAGACGTTGGATTTCTGTTAAGCGTTGGTGTTGCACAAGCACTACCTAATATGAGTACACTAAACTTACTCATTAGTATTATTTTCGTCTGAGCTAACGTTAAGTTGCTTCTCATAAAATAAATCCAAGGCTTCGGGTAGCGTAGAGGTAATATCTATAATAGTAGTAAGCTGAGAAATGGTCATTAGCTTTTCTACTGCTGTTTGTAATCCACAAATAATAAATATTCCATTAGATTGCTGACAAACCCTATATCCTGTTAATACAGCACTTAGCCCGGATGAATCGCAATAGACAACGCTTGATAAATCCATTATTATATTTTTTTCTCCTGACTTATTAATTAAAACCAATTCAGATTTTAAATCGGGAGCAACAATACTGTCTAGTTTGTCTGTGCTAAAGAAAATTATAGAGTAGTTGTCATGTTTTTCGGTTCTAAAGCTCATAATAGGTTATTGATGGTTTTACATCTACAAATATATAAAATAGATGGAATAAAGAAAATAAATTATTTCTCAGACTTGTTATATGCCATTATAATCTCTTTAACCAACTGATGTCTAATAACATCATTTTCGTCAAATTGTACAAAACTAATTCCATTTATACCTTTTAATACAGAAAGCGATTGCATTAAGCCCGAAGGTTGATTTTTAGGTAAATCTATTTGTGTAGGATCTCCATTAATAATAAACTTGGCAGATTTTCCCATTCTGGTTAAAAACATTTTAAACTGACTTTGCGTAGCATTTTGAGCTTCATCCAAAATAACAAAAGCTTTATCTAAGGTTCGTCCACGCATAAAAGCCAAAGGAGCAATTTGTATAATGCCACTATCCATCATTTCATTTAGCTTTTCAGAAGGAATCATGTCTCGTAACGCATCATATAAAGGTTGTAAATAAGGATCTAACTTTTCTTTTAAATCTCCAGGAAGAAAACCTAAATTTTCACCCGCTTCTACAGCCGGACGAGTTAGAATAATTCTTCTTACCTCTTTATTTTTTAATGCTCTTACTGCCAAGGCTACTGCGGTGTACGATTTTCCTGTTCCGGCAGGACCAACAGCAAAAACCATATCGTTTTTATCTATTTCTTCCACCAACTTTCTTTGGTTAGCCGTTTTTGCTTTAACAATAAGTCCGCTATTACCATAAACTAACACGTCTGCTTCGTTTCTTAAGGTTTCGCTATTTTCTAGTGTGCCGTCTTCACTCATTAAACGCTCAATATTATTTTCTGTAAGTTGTTTGTATTTTAAAAGATGAGCTATTAACAAGGCTATTTTTTGTTTAAAAGCACTTAGTTCATTGTCTTCACCAATGGCTTTTAGTTCATTACCTCTGGCAATAATTTTTATCCGAGGAAAAAACTTCTTTATGGTAGTAAGTTTGGCATCGTTTACCCCGTATAAATCTACTGGGTTAATTTCTGAAATATCTATTGTTGTTTCGTTCAATTATATGGGTTTTAATTCTAATTTTGTATGCAATTATCATTTGTAAAAATCATTATTTTAATTGAAATAGTAGTTTTTTAAGTATAAGTTTTTATTAACCATTGCATAATTAATTGTTGAAATTTTTTTATGAGCATCATTACACTAACAACAGATTTAGGTACAACAGATAGTTATGTTGCTTCTGTAAAAGGTGCGATATTAAAAAACTACCCTCAAGCAACTATTGTTGATATTTCTCACGAAATACCCGCTTTCGATTTACTAAAAACAGCTTTTCTACTCAAATCGTGCTATGCAGATTTTCCTTCGGGAACCATACATATTATTGGGGTAGATTCTGAAGCTAATATTGATTCGCCACATGTGGTTATTCAATATAAAGAGCAATATTTTATTGGAGCTGATAATGGCATTTTTTCAATGATTTTTGATACGGTTCCTAATAAAGCCATTGCATTAGATTTTTCATTAGATACCGATTTAATTACTTTTCCTACCAAAGATGTGTTTATAAAAGCCGCTTGCCATATTGCCAGAGGAGGAACCATGGAAATGCTCGGAAAACCACTTAACAAGCTCAATGCAAAACAAATGTTTAGAGCCTTAACCGAAAATAATACCATTGTAGGAATTGCCATTTACATAGACCATTACGGAAATGTAATTACCAATATCTCCAAACAACTGTTTCAGGAATTTGGTAAAGGTAGAGGGTTTAATATCCTTTTTAGAGATTCGGATTATAACATTAGTGAGATTTCTAAATCGTATAACGATGTGCCTAAAGGAGAACGAGTAGCCCTATTTAGCTCCACAGGTTTTATTGAAATAGCCATAAATAATGGTAGAGCCAATGATTTGTTCGGAATAGAATTTAAAGATACCATAAGAATACAATTTGATGATTAGAATAGTTAAAATGACATTTCATGAAGAAAAAATTCCTGCTTTTCTTCAAAAGTTTGAACAAATAAAACATAAAATTAGAGGGTTTGAAGGTGTAGAACATTTGTCTTTATTAAGAGATAAACATCAACCCAACATTTTTTTTACCTACAGTATTTGGAGAAGTGAAGCAGATTTAGAAAATTACCGAAAATCAGCTTTTTTTAAAAGTTTTTGGACAGAATTAAAACCTTACTTTGCCGACAAAACCTTGGCTTGGAGTGCAGATGCAGTTGAAACTTTAACATAACCTGATGGAACAACAACGAATAGCTACTTTTTTAAAACTACAAGGACAAACCAACCCAAGTCCGTATTTAATTGATGTTGAAAAAGCAGAAGGCATTTATATTTGGGATAAATCCGGAAAAAGATACATGGATATGATTGCTGGAGTGGCAGTCAACAATATCGGTCATCGCCATCCCGAAGTAGTGAAAGCCATTAAAGAGCAGCTCGATAAATATTTACACGTAATGGTTTATGGTGAGTACATTCAAGATGCTCAATTAGCGTTAGCAGAAAATTTAGCTTCCATTTTACCTGAATCACTTTCTTGTTCTTACATTGTTAATTCGGGTACGGAAGCCAACGAAGCAGCCGTTAAATTAGCCAAAAGAGTTACCCAAAGAAAGCATGTTGTTGCTTGCGAAGGAGCTTATCATGGCAGTACACACGGATCGCTTAGTTTTACCAATAATGAAAATAAAAAAGCTGTTTTTAAACCTTTACTTCCTAATGTAGATTTTATAAAATTTAATAATGTTGCCTCTTTAGAAGTGATTACTGAAGCTACCGCTTGTGTTATTATAGAAACCATACAAGGTGATGCAGGATTGATAAAACCTACGGTGGAGTTTACTCAAGCATTAAGAAATAAATGTACCGAAAAAGGAGCTTTACTAATTTTTGATGAAGTGCAAGTAGGGATGGGGAGGACAGGAAAAATGTTTGCTTTTGAACATTATGGCGTAGTTCCAGACATCCTTACTCTCGGAAAAGCCTTAGGAGGCGGAATGCCTATTGGAGCTTTTATTGCTTCTCATGAAATGATGCATAACTTAACGCACAATCCCATGTTGGGGCATATTACCACTTTTGGCGGACATCCAGTTGTTTGTGCTGCTGCCAACGCTTGTTTAAATGTATTAAAAACTACCGATTGGATAGTCCAAACAGAACGAAAAGGAAAACTATTGGAAGACCTGCTCATTAACAACAAGTACATAAAAGAGATTAGGCGTGCCGGTTTGTTTTTTGCAATAGAACTCGGTTCGTTTGAAAAAGTAAAAAGTGTAGTTGATGCTTGCTTAGAAGAAGGCTTGATTGGTTTTTGGTTTCTTTCTACACCAACTGCATTTAGACTCTCCCCTCCATTATGTATAAGCGATGAACAACTTAAAACTGCCGCAGCAATTATATTAAAAGTAATAGATGACTTAGATGATGAATGTTGTTCTATAAATTTTTGAGCTACGAAAAAAAAATCAATTATTCTTTAAGTTGCTGAAAATTAAACAAAAAAAATAAAAAAAATATGCCTAAATTAAATTGTTTTAACGCTATGGTTAATAAATTAATTTCACTCTTCTCTTTTTTTATAATTCTTTTTATTTTAGGATGTAACAATCCGAAAAATGAAGCTAACATTTCTAACAACATCTTCAATAAATCCATAGAAATTTATGGCGGAAAAAAAGTATATAATTCAGAAATTACTTTTACCTTCAGAGAAAAACAATACAAGGCAATATACAACCAAGAAAACTATCAATTAGAGCGTATTTTTAATGAAGATTCGTTATTATACCGAGATGTGGTAACCAATACAGCTTTTACAAGGTTTGTAAACAATAACGAAACAAGTGTGGAAGATGAGTGGAAAACAAAATATAGCAACTCCATCAATTCAGTTATTTATTTTTTTAGATTGCCTTTTAATTTAAACGATAAAGCGGTAAATAAAACCTATTTGGGAGAAGCAACACTAAACAATAAACAGTACCATAAAATTCAAGTAACTTTTCAACAAGATGGTGGTGGAGATGATTTTAAAGATGTATATATTTATTGGATAAATACAACCGATTTTACCATAGATTATTTTGCCTATAGCTATGAAACAGATGGCGGTGGAAAGCGTTTTAGAAAAATGATTAACCCAAGAAAAATTAATGGTTTATTGGTGGTAGATTACATCAACTACAAGCCAAAAAATATAAACGAACCATTAGAAAATTTTGATGCTTATTTTGAACAAAATGGCTTTGAAGAACTCTCAAGAATAGAACATCAGGCCATTACTGTTCGGTATAATTAGTTTTTTTACGTCACCTTATGTAACTCTCTTAAACACGAATTACTGAGGCTTAAGCTAAAGCTAAGTAAAAAATCCAATAAGCATATAATATATTTGTCTAAATTACAAAAATTCCACTTTGCCATTCTTAATCTTTAACGTAATTTTACGGCTCAATTTTTAATTTTTTTATTAATGAGCATCAACAATAAATACAATCCTACTGATATTGAAAAAAAATGGTACGACTACTGGATGAATAACGATTTTTTCAGTTCAGTTCCAGATGAAAGAGAGCCATACACCATAGTAATTCCTCCGCCAAACGTAACCGGAGTGTTACACATGGGGCACATGCTCAACAATACCATTCAAGATGTATTAATTCGTAGAGCCAGAATGTTGGGCTACAATGCTTGTTGGGTGCCAGGTACCGACCATGCTTCTATAGCTACCGAAACGAAGGTAGTAAATCTGTTAAGAGAGCAAGGAATCAATAAAAGAGACATTGGCAGAGAAAAATTTTTGGAACACGCTTTTGAGTGGAAAGAAAAATACGGAGGTATTATTTTAGAACAACTAAAACGCTTGGGAGCAAGCTGCGATTGGAAGAGAACACGTTTTACGATGGAACCCAAATTATCTGATGCGGTTATTCAATCATTTGTGGAGCTATACAATAAAGGTTATGTTTATAAAGATTGGAAAATAGTAAACTGGGATCCAAAAGCCCAAACAACGCTTTCTAACGAAGAGGTTATTCGTAAGGAAGTAAATTCCAACTTATATTATGTAAAGTATAAAATTGTTGGCGAAGAAGGCTATGTAACTGTTGCAACCACTCGTCCTGAAACCATTATGGGTGATGTAGCTATTTGTGTACATCCAAAAGACGATAGGTATTTTCATTTACATGGAAAAAAAGTAATTGTCCCCATGGTAAACCGTGAAGTGCCTATTATTTGCGATGATTATATTGACAGAGAATTTGGTACAGGAATGTTAAAAGTTACTCCTGCTCATGATATTAACGATTATGAAATTGGGTTACGTCACGGATTAGAAGTAATAGATACCTTTAATGATGATGGCACCATTAGCGAAGCAGCAGGTATTTTTGTTGGAGAGGATAGGTTCGTTGTGCGTAAAAAAGCGGCTGCTTTGTTGAAAGAACAAGGTTTGCTGGAGAAAACAGAACAAATTACCAATAATGTGGGTTATTCTGAAAGAAATCCTGATACGGTGGTAGAACCAAAGTTATCCTTACAATGGTTTGTAAAAATGGACGAAATGGTAAAACCTGCCTTAAAACACGTAATGAATGATAATATTCAGTTGTTTCCAGCTAAGTTTAAAAATGTGTATCAACATTGGTTAGAAAACATTAGAGATTGGCCTATTTCCCGTCAGTTGTGGTGGGGACAGCAAATTCCGGCTTTTTATTACAATGAGCAAAAAGATTTTGTAGTCGCCAAAACCAAAGAAGAAGCTTTGCAATTTGCCATAAAAAAATCAGGCAATACTAATTTAACAGAAAATGATTTAATTCAAGATGAAGATGTGTTAGATACATGGTTTTCCTCATGGTTGTGGCCCATTTCTGTTTTTGATGGTTTTGAAGAAAATTCGCCCGATTTCGATTATTATTATCCTACCAATGTATTGGTAACTGGTTGGGATATTATTTTCTTTTGGGTAGCCCGAATGGTTTTTGCGGGTTATGAATTTAAAAATGAAAAACCATTTAAAGATGTTTATTTTACCGGAATGGTAAGAGATAAGCAACGCAGAAAAATGAGTAAGTCTTTGGGAAATTCACCCGATGCGTTGGAATTGATTGATAAATACGGAGCCGATGGTGTTCGTTTTGGAATGTTATCGTGTGCAGCTGCAGGAAACGATTTGTTGTTTGATGAGGCACTTTGTGAGCAAGGTAGTAAGTTTTCTACCAAAATGTGGAATGCTTTCCGTTTGGTAAAAGGGTGGGAAGTAGATAATACTTTAGAACAACCCGAAAGTGCCAAAATTGCTATCGCTTGGTTTGAATCAAAAATGAATGAAACCCTAGAAACTATTAATGATAATTTTTCAAAATACCGTTTGTCCGATGCGTTGATGAGTACCTATAAACTAATTTGGAACGACTTCTGTTCGTGGTATTTAGAAAGTGTAAAACCCGATTATCAACAACCTATAGATGCAGCAACATTAAAAGTTACCATTACTTATTTTGAGCAGTTATTAAAGATGCTTCATCCATTTATGCCTTTTGTTACCGAAGAGCTGTGGCAAAATTTAGAAGAAAGAAAAGATGGAGATACCATTATGTTGTTAGCCTTTCCTCAAGCTGGAGTGGTAAATAAAAAACTGCTACAAGAGTTTGATTATACTACTAATGTAATTACTGAAATAAGAAATTTTCGTAAAACTAAAAACATAGCGAATAAAGACCAGCTGGAACTAATGGTTAAAAAAAATGAAGCGATTAATGTAGTTTTAGATACCATCATTTCTAAACTAACTAACCTTTCTAAATTAGAATATGTTGATAACAAAATGGAAGGAGCTTATTCTTTTGTAGTAAAATCTAACGAATATTTTATCCCTTTAGCAGGAAATATAGATGTAGATGCTGAGCTAGAAAAAATTAAAACAGAGCTGGAATATGCAAAAGGGTTGCTTACTATTGTAGATAAAAAATTAGCCAACGAAAAATTTGTGAATGGAGCTCCAGCCCAAGTGGTAGCAGCAGAGAAAAAGAAAAAAACTGATGCTGAAGCAAAAATTAAAGTGTTAGAAGAACAATTAATGAGTTTGAAATAAATATTAATTTAATAATTAAATAACCATGGGAAAAACAGGAATTTGGATAGACTCCAAAAAAGCGTATATCGTTAGCCTTTCAGGTAGCGATGCTAATTTATCAGTAATAACATCAGAAATTGAAGGAGTAACCAGAATTGAAGGTGAAGGAAAAGAATATGGTAGGTTTGGAGATCAATATACTTCACTTGAAAACAAGCAAGAAAACAGAAGAAAGCATGAAGTTGCTGAATATTTAGAAGAAGTAGTCGAGAATATTAAGTCGGCAGACGAAATTGTTGTTTTTGGTCCTGCACAAATGAAAATTGAGCTGGAGAAACAACTAAAAGAAAATCGTGATTTAGCTGAAAAATTACTAGAAGTTGTTAGTGCCGACAGCATGACAGAAAACCAAATTGTTGCTTGGGTAAAAGATTATTATAAGGTATAAAACAAGTGGAATATCTTTCATTAAATACATTAAGCCATTACTTACAAAAATTGGTTTCTAGTAAACTGTGGGTTAAAGTTTTAGTTGCTTTAGCTTTAGGTGTAATAGCTGGAATATTTCTTAGTCCTAACTTTGGTTGGGTTTCAAAAGAATTGAGTACCGTTATAGGAAATTGGCTTTCCTTACCGGGGAAATTATTTTTGAAGATGGTTCAGATGATAATGATTCCTTTGATTTTTACTTCTATAATTTCTGGAATTGTAGGCACATCTGGCGAGCAGCTAAAGAAAATGGGAGTAAGAATTTTACTCTACTTTATTTTTACTACAGCAGTTTCAATAAGTTTAGGAGTTTTATTAGTAAGCTTTTTTAAGCCTGGAGCATCTATTTTTAGAAAAGGAGCTTTTAAATTATCAGAATCTCAGGTAAACCTTATTGATAATGATGGAGGAAGTCCTTTTTTTGATATTCCAAATGCCATAAGCAATTTACTTCCTGAAAATCCGTTGGCATCAATGGTTTCAGGAGAAATGTTGAGTATCGTTATTTTTTCAATTATTATAGGAATAGCCATCACTCAATTAACTAAAAAAGAAGAAAATCCCATAACATCATTATTATATGCCGTTCAGGAAATATGTATGACCATTGTTTCTTGGGCTATGCGTTTAGTGCCTTATGCTGTGTTTGGTTTAATAGCTCAATTAATTTCAGGTATAGGATTAGATAGTTTGGCAGGAATAGGATTTTATGTCGGGGTAGTTATATTAGGATTAGTTATTTTACTTATTTTTTACATGTTATTGTTGGCTATTTTTGGAAGAACCAACCCTTTTACTTTTATGAAAAACATTGTTGATGTGCAGTTATTGGCATTTTCAACAACCAGTTCGGCAGCTGTAATGCCTTTGTCTATTAAAACAGCTAATGAAAAACTAGGAGTTTCACCACAAATAAGCAATTTTATAGTTCCAATTGGTGCTACCATTAATATGGATGGTACGGCTCTTTTTCAGTGTATAAGTACTATTTTTATTGCACAGGCCTACGGAATAGAAATATCATTAGTAAACATTGGACTTATAATGGTAACTATTGTTGCTGCTTCTATAGGTACACCTTCTATTCCTGGAGGTGGAGTAGTGGTGTTGGCTTCGGTGCTTCAAAGTGCTAATATCCCAACAGAAGGTATTGTAATTATAATAGGAGTAGAAAGAGTGCTAGGAATGTTCAGAACAGCCATAAATGTTACTGGCGACCTAACAGCCTGTGTCCTATTTAATAGGTGGTTAAAGTAAATTAAAAATAAGCCTTCATAGCTTCAATAAAATCAGCTGGTGCAGCACATGGTCGTTGTGTGTTTTTGTTAATAAAAACCAATGTTGTAGCAGCTTCATTAATCAACTCGTTTTTTTCATTAAAGGTTTGGTAAGTAAATGAAATACGAGCTTTTGGTAGCTCGCTAATGGTTGTTTCTATTCTCAATTCATCATCGTAAAAAGCAGGCTTGTAGTATTTTATAGAAAACTCTAAAACAGGTAAGGCAATGCCTTCATCTTCCATTCTTCTGTAGCTAAATCCTAGTTTTTTGATGGCTTCCACACGAGCTACTTCAAAATAAGTAGCATAATTCCCGTAATAAACATAGCCCATCATATCGGTTTCGGCATACCTTACTCTTATTTTTGTTATTGATGTGTACATAATATAAAATTGATGAAAAATTTACGGTAAAGTTCGTAATTTGGTCAACTCAGGCAAACTTATTAGGTAATAACATGCATTTTTTTTTCTCAACATACCCATTTTCAGCTATTAAGAAAGTGGTGGCGGCAGTTTTTACTGTATTTCTCCTTGCTTGTCACCCTGCGGTTTATGAGAAAACCAAAGATACTTCAATTAATATTATAGAAACAACAACAGCACACCAACAAGCAACAGTGTTAATTTCTCCTTTTAAGGATAGTTTAGAAAAAGTAATGAATGAAGTACTGGTTTTGTCTGCCGAAGAATTTCCTAAAGAAAAAGGTAAACCAGAAACTAAATTAGGAAATCTTGTTGTTGATTTAAGTATGGAAATCGCTAATAAAATGTTTGATGGTAATATTGATTTTTGTTTATTGAATTTTGGTGGATTAAGAACTTCTCTTCCCAAAGGAGAAATTACCCGAGGAAAAATCTTTGAATTAATGCCTTTTGAAAATGAGTTGGTGGTGGTTACCTTGTCAGAAACTAACTTTTTAGAATTAATGAAATATTTAAAAACAGTCTCTGCACAGCCTATTTCTAGATTGTCCTTTGATTTTACAATAAATTTTGAAGATGAAATTAAGAATTTGTTTTCTCAAGAAGGAATTTCTGAAATTAATGTACTCACATCCGACTATTTAGCCAATGGAGGTGATAACATGACTTTCTTTTTAAATCCCATTAACTATGAAAAAGTGGGAATAAAATTAAGAGATGCCATTATACAATATTGTGTAGAACAACACGCACAAGGAAAGCAACTAAGTGGAAAAATAGAAGGGAGGATAGTTTATGAGTAACAGAAGAACCTTTATAAAACAATCTTTTTTAGGTGGCGTTTCCTTGCTTGGAGCTGCAGCATTGAATCCGCTTTCGGCTGCTATTCTTAAAAAGAATCATACAAAAATTACTATATTACATACTAACGATGTGCATAGCCACATAGAACCTTTTCCGAGTAATGATCCCAAATATCCTAATATGGGAGGGGCTGCTAAACGAGTTGCTTTAATAGACCAAATCAGAACAGAAGAAAAAAATGTGTTGTTGTTAGATGCTGGAGATATTTTTCAGGGAACACCCTATTTTAATATGTATGGCGGAGAGTTAGAGTTTAAACTAATGAGTTTAATGAAATATGATGCCGCTACTATTGGTAACCATGATTTTGATAATGGAATTGAAGGCTTAAATAAGATGTTACCTCATGCTAATTTCCCATTTTTAAATGTGAATTATGATTTTTCTAATACCATATTAAATGGAAAAATTGCTCCTTATAAAATAATTGAAAAAGATAGGGTAAAAATTGGCATTTTTGGAGTTGGAGTGGAGTTAGCTGGTTTGGTAGATAAAAAATTATATACCGAAACACAATATAATAATCCGATAATTGCTGCAAATAATACGGCAGAACACTTAAAATATAACGAAAAATGCCACTTAATTATATGTCTCTCGCATTTGGGGTATGCTTACAAAAGCAATAAAGTTTCCGATAATATATTGGCTAAAGAAACAAAAAATATAGATTTAATAATTGGAGGCCATACACATACATTTTTAGAAAAGCCAACAAGCATTAAAAATAAGGACAATAAAATCACTTTAATTAACCAAGTTGGTTGGGCGGGGCTTTATTTGGGCAGAATAGACTTTTATATCAACCCTTTAGATAAGGCTTTTACTTCAATTAATGATAAAATAGGCGTTATCTAAGTAAAAAAAAAATAAAAAACAATAGATAAAAATTTTTTTTTTCATTTTTTTATTCAAATATTTGTTAGCACAAAAGAGAGGTGGTTTTTCAAACTAAAAATCATTGATTTTAAACAGCTTATTAAAATTATTTTATTTAATTTAGACAGCCGTTTTACAACAGTTTAAAAGAGCTTTGATTCTTAAAGGATATAGAAAAAAATTAGTAAAAACAAAAAAAATAGGAGTTATTAAAAATGGATAAGAACTTTACTTCAGTATGGGAAAATTGCCTTCAGGTAATAAAAGACAATGTTAGCTTACAGAGTTACAAAACTTGGTTTGAACCCATTGTTCCTGTTAAACTGAAAGACAAAGTGCTTACCATTCAGGTGCCTAGCCAATTTTTTTACGAATGGTTGGAAGAACATTATGTATCTATCTTAAAGAAAACAATTAAAAAAGAATTAGGTACTGAAGGAAGACTAGAATACAGCATCGTAATAGAAAACAATAGCAAAACTAATAATCCATATACCTTAAAAATTCCTGCTACTAATAAGCCGCATATAAAAAACAATCCGGTAAATATGCCTATAGATTTAAATAAAAATAAATCTATCAGAAATCCATTTATCATTCCTGGAATTGCTCATTTAAATGTAGAATCTCAATTAAACCCAAATTATTCTTTTGATAATTTTGTTGAAGGAGATTGTAACAGGTTAGCACGTTCTGCTGGTTTTGCAGTTTCTAACAATCCTGGAGGAACTTCTTTCAATCCATTATTAGTATATGGTGGAGTAGGTTTAGGAAAAACTCATTTGGCTCATGCTATTGGTATAGAAGTAAAAAATAAATTCCCAAATAAAATTGTACTGTATGTTTCTTCAGAGAAATTTACTCAACAATTTATTGATGCAGTAAAGAATAACGAACAAAATGATTTTATTCACTTCTATCAAATGATAGATGTGTTAATTATTGATGATGTTCAGTTTTTTGCTGGGAAAGCTAAAACACAAGATGTTTTCTTCCACATATTTAACCATTTACACCAATCGGGAAAACAAATTATTTTAACTGCTGATAAAGCTCCTGTAGAAATAATAGGTATGGAACAGCGATTATTATCTCGTTTTAAATGGGGATTAGCTGCTGATCTTCAATCGCCTGATTTGGAAACTAGAATAGCTATTTTAGAAAAGAAAATGTATAGTGAAGGGTTGGAATTACCTAAAGATGTTGTTGAATACATTGCTTACAGCATCACTACCAATGTTAGAGAATTAGAAGGAGCATTAATTTCTATTTTAGCTCAATCTTCTCTAAATAAAAAAGCAGTAAATATTGATTTGGCTAGACAAATGGTTGATAAGTTTGTTAAAAATACAGCCAGAGAAGTTTCTATAGATTATATTCAAAAAGTAGTTTGCGATTATTTTGATATGCCTATTGAAACCTTAAAATCTAAAACCAGAAAAAGAGAAGTAGTACAAGCTCGTCAAATAGCCATGTATTTCTCTAAACAAATGACTAAGTCGAGTTTGGCCTCTATTGGTATGCACTGTGGAGGAAAAGACCACGCAACAGTATTACATGCTTGCAAAACAGTTAATAACCTTATGGATACCGATAAACGTTTTAGAGGTTATATAGAGGAATTGAAAAAGAAAATTAGTTTACAATAATATAAACTTAAAATTTGCACTAACTAAACAGGAATTTCTTAACTAAGAGATTCCTGTTTTTTGTTTATCCCTTTATGTTCAATCGATTCGATAAACCATCTCCAATTTATAAACCCATGAGCAAAAAAGCTCAAAAGGTATTGTTTTACATTGTGATTGCACTTTGTATTTTTATTGTGGGCTATCTATTTTCATTTTACATTTAATTATTTAGTCAACTTCAATTTAACTTAGCTAATTTTGCTTCATTAATGAAATCAATTAATCATATACTTAGCAAAAAAGATAAGCCCATTATTATTAGTGGTCCTTGTAGTGCCGAATCTGAAGAGCAGTTATTACAAACAGCCAAGGCTTTAAAAGCTCTTGATAAAGTTGATGTATTAAGGGCTGGAATATGGAAGCCACGAACAAAACCTGGTAGTTTTGAGGGAGTTGGTTTAGAAGCGTTAAAGTGGTTACAAAAAGCAAAAGCAGCTACAGGCCTAAAAACAGCTATAGAAGTAGCCAATACACAACATGTTGAAGAAGCGTTGAAATACGATGTTGATGTATTGTGGATAGGAGCTAGGACTACTGTTAATCCTTTTGTGGTTCAAGAAATTGCAGATGCGTTGAACGGAACAGATGCAACGGTTTTAATAAAAAATCCAATAAATCCCGATTTACAACTTTGGGAAGGAGCAATAGAACGTTTTGCAAAAGTAGGTATTACTAAGGTTGGAGCTATCCATAGAGGATTTTCAAAATATGGCGATTCGTATTATAGAAATCCACCTCAGTGGCAAATTCCTATTGAATTAATGCAGCATTACCCAGATTTAACTATGATTTGCGACCCAAGTCATATTTGTGGTAAAAGAGATAATCTGTTTGCTGTTGCTCAAAAAGCAATGGATTTAGATTTTGATGGGTTAATGATAGAAGCTCATCTCGATCCGGACAATGCATTAAGCGATGCTTTACAGCAAATAACACCTCAAACACTAGAGAAGTTTGTGAGCCAGTTGGTTGTTAGAAAAACAAAACTAACTCCAACACTCACAACAGAACTCGATAAAATAAGAAGAAGCATAAATGTACTTGATGGCGAATTGTTAGATGTACTTTCAAAAAGAATGGAACTGATTAATGAGTTGGCTCAATATAAAAAAGAAAATAATATTCAGATTTTACAGCCTAAACGTTGGGAAGAAATTTTGTTAAAAGCACTAGAAGAAGCTAAAGAAAAAGGATTAAGCGAACGATTTATTAGAAATTTATTTACAGAAATTCATATTGAATCCATTAAA
>JAVVER010000082.1:0-15055 GCA_032251145.1 Vicingaceae bacterium
TCAATATATTGTACTATTGGTGTTTTATTAACAAAGGACTTTAAACAACTTCATTGAATACTTTTCATCTTTTTACACACGAGTACCTTTCTTACCATTAAATATAATGGATAACAATACGCTTGATTGATAAAAAAATGATTTTATTGTTTTACCACTTTTAAATTAGTGGTTGTGGTAATGCTTCTTAATTGAATTACATATATTCCCTTTGCCCAATGTGTGGTGTTAAATACAAAACTATTGCTAAGAGCTACTTGTTGTTCTACTATTCTGCCTGATACATCAAACACCATTATTTTAGTATTGGTGCTTATTCCTTTTATGATAAGACCATCGGTAAACGGATTGGGATACAATATTGGTGCTGGAAAGTATTCCTCCTCTTCTTCCTCATTTTCTTCCTCTACTGGCATAGTTACTTTTTTGTATTTGAACACAAAAATGTCATTATCTCCTAATGGCCCTTCTTGTGCATAGCCTGTCACCAAATAATTGCCTTCATTGTCAACTATTAATTTTCTAGCCTCTTCATTTAAAGGAAATGTAGTTAATGACCACCGGTACAATATCGTATCTTTTATTACTTGTCCACACTTATTTGTCCAATACAACCTTACATCTTTTCCCCACTGTTGCTGATAATTCTCTCCTACATACAACCAATTGTTATGGGCATCTATCGGTTGAAAATCGTATTTTACACCTAAAAAGGTGCTGTCGCAACTTTTAGTTATATTTCCTACTAAATCTAAGTACAACAATTTTCTTAGTGAATTAAGCCCCGATTGTATCGCTCCTTCTATCACTAATTCTGTTTTATCAAATGTTTGCCTAATATATTCAGGTTTAAAAATAGGAACATTAATAGTATCTATTTGAGTAAAATCATTGTTGATAATAAAAAGGTTAGCTGTACTGTCTGCATTTATCACATAAATTTTATTGTTCACTACTGTTAATCCTTTTATTTCAAAAGTGTCTATTCTTGCCAATATATTAAAATTATTATCCACTTTTACTAATGCTCCTGCTCCATGATAATTAATAGTTGCTAACAAATTTCCATCAGGTGCTAACCATACTTTATATACTTCACTCCCTAAATTGGCGGAATCTCTTACCGTAAAAAGAGTATCCCCACTAGCATCCAATTTTATTAAAAAACTATCATAATCACTCCCTCCTTTATATATTTTAGCTGAAACAACAAAGTTGTTATTCACAGTTTCACATATTGAATTTATAATTCCTGGACTACCAATATTATTGGTTTTTTCCCACAAAACATTTCCACCTGTATCTATTTTTGCTAAATACAAACTCAGACCTCCTAATGAACCTAAAACTAAATAATTACCATCTTGGACAGCAATCATATCTTTTGAATAATCTGTACTAGGAGTTCCCAATGCAATTTGCCAAATAAACTGACCTTTAATGGTGGTTACCATTAAAAAAAAGACAAGGGCTAATATGTAATTCTTTAATTGCATTACTTTTTTTCACTGTTTTTTCATACGCATTTAATTTATAAAGGTAAACAATTTCTCGCATTTGCTACAAGGGTTGGGTTATTTCTTGGTAAAATGTTGTTTTACAGTGTAAATATAGTAAAAAATAACAACTAACATACAATAGTATGTTAATAAGTTTTCTATAAAAGTTCAAATTGCTTGAAAATACTGCAACATGAACAAGTCAAAAGAATTAATTCTACTTGGTAAAAGAATACGAAAACTTAGAATGGAGAGAGGCTTATCACAAGCAAAACTAGGTATTAAAATATTGAAAGACCAACAATCAATTCATAAGGTGGAAGTTGGGGAATTTAACCCAACATACATTTACTTACTCGAGATATCTGAAGGACTTGATATTTCAATTTCAGAATTACTTGACTTTGAAAGAAAGTAAAGTTCTTCTTCTGAGAACTACTCAATTAAAAGATAAATAACCTCTCTTTCCATTAATTTTTAATGATTTTTTTAGTTACTTTTTGTGTATTACTTAACACCTCTAAAAAATAAACTCCTTGTGGCAAATCCTGTAAATTAAGCACTGTTTTATTAGCTGTAGCTCTAAGTTGTTGCATTACTCTTCCGCTAATATCCATTAAAACCAACTGAACGGAAGAGGGTTGCTTACCCTCAATTTCTACCGTAAATTCATTAACGGTAGGATTAGGATAAACTTGAACATCAGCAAATGAACCCACCTTTTCCTCCACACTTAAATTAGGATTATCATTTAAAATAAAAGTTAAAGGAAAATGGTCTTGGCTGCCCCAAGTAAACGAAGGCAACACTACAGAATCTTGTAATAACAAACTGAATCCATGCCCAGTATTAGGATTAAAAAAGAACCAATCGTTATCAAAAATTACTTCATTAAATGTACAAGATAAATTGTGATTAAACAACAACGAAGTATCCCACCTTACTATTATAGGATAAACATAATTTTGTGAACGTATTTGACTACTAAAACCACAAGATATTGAAGGATAAGCAAACGTTTTTCCTGAATCTGCAGCACTAGTTATATACATATACACATGAAAGGCAGAAGAGGTTAAATCTTGAGGTTTTTCTCCCAATGCCGTATCTATTCCCCAAGTAGCTGTAGAGTCCAAAACATACCAAAGTGTATCTTTTGTGTTGTTAGCATCTTCAAAAGCTAAATAAAATTTAAACTCCGGTGGCTGCTGTGCTGTTGTTTTTAGTGCAAAAAAGAGCATGAGTATCGTAAATAATATATTTTTCATCTGTTTATATTTATTGTTTTTTATTGGTCAGATGGAAGTCACCTATAATCATTTCTTTATGTGTTGAAATTTTTAACATGGCTCGTTTCATAATAAAGAGTTCTGTAATTAAAAAGTAAATTATATATCGTTACTACTAAGTTGGTGCTTTCATACGTATTTGATTTATAAAGGTAAACAATTTCCCGCATTTAATTACAAGGGTTGGGTTATTTCTTGGTAAAATGTTGTTTTATGGTGTAAATATAGTAAAAAATAACAATTAACATATAATAGTATGTTAATAAGTTTTCTATAAAAGTTCAAATTGCTTGAAAATACTGCAACATGAACAAGTCAAAAGAATTAATTCAACTTGGTAAAAGAATACGAAAACTTAGAATTGAGAGAGGCTTATCACAAGCAAAATTGGGTATTAAAATATTAAAAGACCAACAATCAATTCATAAGGTGGAAGTTGGGGAATTTAATCCAACATACATTTACTTACTTGAAATATCTGAAGGACTTGATATTTCAATTTCAGAATTACTTGACTTTGAAAGAAAATAAACTCTTACTAAGAAAGAGAAAAATTAGTACCTTTATCATGAAAAATATATTCTAATGTTTTTAAAAAGGTGTTTTATACTAATAATTACCCTGTTATGCTTTTTACCAGTAAAAAGTCAAGGGACTTATGAATCAATAATTACATTGTATTTTGAAGATAATGCAGGTAGAAAAGACACCATAACTTTTGGAATGAGCGACAGTGCAACAGTAGATATTGATACTGCTTTTAATGAAGTAGATATTTATGGAACAGCTTATGACAGCCTTGACATTAGGATTATTCAACGAGATACCAATAATTATGAGTGTATTGGAAATTACCTTTATTCAACACAAAACGACCCACAGTTTTTTACCACAAATAGAGATTTAAAAACGGATATTCGAGATATTAATTTTTCAAATACCAATCCAATTAATTTTTGGACGATTGATAATACCTTTGAAATTGCATTTCGTAATTTCGATTACCCCATTACTATCAAAGCTGATAAACAAAAGTTTGAAAATACCATGTTTTCTGGATGGAGTGATTTTAAAGCACTTTACCCTGATTGTAATCCTGATAGTTACTATAATACGTTTTCTAATTATACTGACACATTAACTGCCTTTATCAATAACTCTTATTTGGATTCAGTAACTATACATGACACATCCATAACCTATTTAATCTTTGGTTATCAAACACATGTGAGCATCAACGAATTTAGTAAAACAACGCCAACTTGGAAAATTCAACCTAATCCTACTCAGAGTAACATTACACTTAGTGGGATAAGTATTTTTGACGGAAAAATTGAAGTGTTAAATCTTCTAGGGGAAATTATTTTTAGCCAAAACGTTTATGGTATTGAAAACACCTCTGTTACTGTTGAGCATCTAAAAAATGGCATTTATTTTATTCGTTATTACGATAACGAAACCAAGACTTATTCTACTAATAAATTGATTAAAAATTAGTACTTCTGAAAAAAAAATAGAAACTAAATTAAAAGATTACTTTAGAAACAACAAGCGTTAACCACAAAAGCATTTTGAATAATTCTACTTATTCTTCTCTTCAAACCCTTTTACAATTTCATCAAGCGATTTTCCTTGCAATTTAATAGACTCTTTAGCACTTTCAGCCAAAGGGTGGTCGGGATATTTATCTATAAATTCTTGATAAAACATTTTAGCATTTTCATCTTCATTAAGCATATCTCCAACAATAGTTGCTTTATAAAACAATGCCAAAGGAGCTCTTTCATGGTCAGGGTCTCTTTCTAACAATCCGTTAAGATGTTTTATAGCTAAATGCGGTTTGTTTATTGCTCTTGCTAATTCTCCTGCTCTAAACTGATATTCTTTAGAGATGCTTTCAAAACTATGATGTCTTAAAAAATCTTCATAAGCCAACAGCAATTTTTCTGCAACTTCTCTATGAACACCTGTAGTATCATTCGCCAAAATCAACGAATAATTATCAATTAAAGCAATTCTTTCTTCAATAGTATCAACTATGGTGTCTTTTACTTCTTCGTTTTTTTCAATAACAATATCTTGGTCTGAAGAGCCTGAACAAGCTACAAAAACACCCAATAAGGCAACACTTGTAAAAATTAACGCTTTTTTTATCATAATGATTTATTTTTTAATAATGGAAATTTCATTCTGTAACCCACTTTAATTTCACCTTTTACGATAGCATTTAGTCGGCTTTTAATTAATTGTTTTTTTAGTGGATTAATTTTATCGATAAACAAAATACCCTCAATATGGTCATATTCGTGCTGTACAACTCTTGCTCCTAATCCATCTAACTTTTCTTCCACCAATTCAAAGTTTTCATTGTAATATTCAATAGTCAGTTCAGGTTTTCTAGCAACTTCTTCTCTAATTCCCGGAATACTTAAACAGCCTTCTTCAAACTTCCATTCTTTACCTTTTTCTTCAATAATAATGGGGTTGATGAACACTCGTTTAAAACCCTCTAATTCAGGAGCTTCTCCATCTTCATTAAAGCCTGCTGCATCAACAATAAACAAACGTATAGGTAATCCTATTTGTGGAGCTGCCAACCCAACACCTTTTGAATGATACATGGTTTCAAACATATCAGCAATAAGTTGTTTTAGGTCAGGATAGTTAGCATCTATCTCTTCGGTTTCTTTTCTCAAAACCGGATCTCCGTAAGCTACAATTGGTAATATCATAAAACAAAATTAGCAATATTTTTTTGTTTCTTTGTCGATAAATTTATTGACAACATTTAACACTTATATAAGTTTTGATAAAACAACACTCATTTGCTAAGGTTACACAAATTTAAAAGAGTAATTTTCACTTATTATCACAAATTAAAAACATCAAAGATGTTTTTTGTGGTAATTTTTCGGCAGCTTCAAAAATTTGTGTAATACATGTTAATTTGTGTCAGAAAAAATGTATTTATAAATTTAAATTATAAAGCAAATCATTTATCCGAATAAAAATATAATTAATTCCAACATAAACGAACCAATGAAGCACTTAATATTTACGCTTACTTTTTTATCTTTTATTGCTTGTAATACAAGTCCTGAAAAAAAAGCTCCTAACGAAGTAAAAGGATATGCCCAAGGTACAACCTACCAAATTTTATATATAGATGATAGAAATTTTCAACGCTCGGTAGATTCTATTTTAATTGCCATAGATAATTCACTGTCTACTTACAACAAACGCTCTATCATTACTAATTTTAATCAGGCAGATAGTATATTAGAAATTGATGCTTATTTTATTGATGTTTTTAATATGGCTAAAGATGTTTACATAACAACAGGAGGTGCTTTTAACCCTACTGTTACACATTTAGTAAATGCTTGGGGATTTGGCTTTAAAAACACCGAAAAGACAGACAGTGCTACTATTGATAGCTTGTTACAATTTACCAATTTTGATTTAATTACGATTGAAAACAATATCGCCATTAAGCAAAATAAAAATATGATGTTAGATTTTAACGCTATAGCTCAGGGCTATACTGTTGATGTTATTGCCAGTTTTTTTGATGAAAAAAATGTAAAAAATTACATGATAGAAGTTGGTGGAGAAATTATTGCCAAAGGAAAAAATGCACAAAAAAAACCTTGGCGAATAGGCATAGATAAACCTATAGAAAATCAGGAAGAAAGAGTATTAGAAGCCGTTATTAAGTTAGAAAATGCTGCGTTGGCTACATCTGGCAATTACAGGAAGTTTTATGAAAAAGATGGCGTAAAATATTCCCATACCATTAATCCAGTTACCGGTTACCCTGTCAGACATACTTTATTAAGCGCTACTGTTGTTACTGATAATTGTGCTTTAGCAGATGCTTATGCTACTGCTTTTATGGTTGTAGGACTAGAAAAAAGTAAAGAAATTTTAAAAGCCAACCCAACATTAGAGGCTTTACTTATTTATACCAATGAAGAAGGCACCTTAAGCTCCTATTCCACTCCAAAACTTGCTGAAGCTATTGAGGTTGTTGAGTGAGATATGAAATTGTACTATCTTTTTTAAATTAAAACCATTCTAAGTATTTTTACTTAACCTATTCTTTTTTAGGGAAGTAAATTAAAAATAAATTTGGTAAAAATTTAAAATTGTTTTATGTTTGTTGACATGCTTAGATACCATTTATTCATATTTATTTTTTTATTCATTACTGTTACTAATTATGGACAAGATTTTGCTCCTGTGGGAGCAACGTGGCACTATAGTTATACTGAAACATCTCCTCCTTTTAATCAAAGCTACATTTTAATTGAATCTGTTAAAGACACTATAATTTTAGGAAAGAATGCAAAAAAATTAAGCCAAACACATTACCAATCAAGTAGCAACTCTATTTTTTTAGGTTATGAATTTATTTACTCTGATTCCAATAAAGTTTACTTATATAAATATAATAAATTCAATTTATTGTACGATTTTAATGCTGTTCAAGGAGATACTATCTTCGTTATAGAACCTTTATTTATGAATTGTGGCGGAAATGGAGATACACTAATTCCTTTTTTAGTAGATTCAGTTAAGCTAATAAATATTAGTGGTTTTCAAAAAAAAATACAGTTTGTTACTAATCTAGAAATAGGGTGGAATTTTGGTGAAAAATTCATTGAAAGCATTGGTAGTAATTATTTCTTATTTCCAACAGATTGTGTAGCCCCACCTCACATTGATTCCATACGTTGTTACAGCGATAGTTTATTAAGCTACCAATTGGTAAATGATTGTGAGGAAATAATAACAAGTATAAAAGAAAATACTACCAATTTAAATCAATATCCACTACAAACAACTGTTTATAACACTTTAATTCTACCTGACATAAAAGGAGAAGTTACTATTTATGACATTCAAGGAAAACTACTTTTTAGCGAAAAAATAAAACCAACTATTCCTGTAAACTTAAAAAATGGAATTTATATTGTTTTACTTAAGAACAAAGATTTTCAACATATTTATAAAATACTTAAATTATAATGACATGAGAAAAACTAAACCTCTTCATTCATTAAGTTTTAAACCTCTTCTTCTTTTGGTTGTTTTAATAACAACATCAACCCTCAAAGCTCAGAACTATATGCCCATGGCAATTGATAGCTCTTACTGGGTGTTAAGTGATAATAATAATTGTAGTAATATATCTCTTCAAACTGATGAAAACATTACCCAATATTACTTGTACGGAGATACTGTAATCTCTTCGATAACTTATAAAAAAATATATAGAAGAACTGGATATAAAAGTGCTTGCTTTGATACTGTAATTAGTTATTCTCCATTTATCTTATACGCTGCTTTGCGAGATGATACATTAAACAAAAAAGTATATACTATACTTTTTCAAAATCAAAATGGAACACCATGTCCAACAAGTCAGGAATTTATGTTGTACGATTTTGATTTACAAGTTGGAGATTCTATTAAAACAAATGATTGGTGTATTTTATCTGTTGATGAAGAAATAATTTCTACCAACTATACAACAACATTTTCTATCCCTAATGTTAAAAATTTTGAATTGGGCAATAATTTAAATGGTCTTTATTTATATGAAGGAATTGGTTCTTTTTTAGGTTTATATGAAATGATTTGGATAAGTGTTAGTGGAGTACAACAAGTTTTAGTTGATTATTGTAGAGGAAGTTGCGATTTAATTACCACTATTGATGAAAAAAATAAACTACAAGAACAAGTAAGTGTTTATCCCAATCCATCTATAAACTACTTTGTAATTAAAAACACCATGGAAATACCTTTAGAATATGTAGTTTACTCAATTGATGGAAAACAAATTCAAACAGGAATTATAAATTCATCAACTAAAAAAATTTATGTCCCAACTCAAAAAGGAATTTACTACCTAAAATTAATAGATATCAAAACCAAACAGTCTTCATTTTATAAACTTTTCAAAATATAATCCCATGAAAACAAAAAAGAAATTTATATTATTAATTAGCACTTTCATACTATTATTTTCAACAGTATACAGTCAAAATGCTATAAATAAAAATGGTAGTTATTCCAATTTTTACGATTTTTTAAATCAATATTTTAATGATCCATTATATCAACCTTCTAATTTTGAAGGAGGATTAGACAATTATTTACGTAATACACATAAGTTAGTAGGAGGAAGCTTACATCCGAATGGGGATTTTTCAATAGCAGCAGGAGCAATAATTAATTATACATCTAATTTTTCTATTTCAAGCTCTTCTTATAATCCAAATTGGATATCTTTAGGACCTCACGATGATACTAACTTACCTATTAATAATCAAAGTGGAGTAGGTCAAATCCATAGATTAGAGTTCGATCCTAATTATGATGGTTTAACAAACCAAACTTTATATGCGACCTCTGGGTTTGGTGGTTTATGGAAAAGTGAAGATGACGGTTTAAACTGGGTGTCAATGAATACAGATACACAACTACCAATTAGTTCAGTTTCAGGAATAGCTATTAATCCACTTAATCCAAATAATATTTTTATAAGTACTGGAGATGGAGATGGTGGGTTTGGTTTAAGATTTACAAATAATAGTGGTGTACCTAATCCTGTTCCAACTGTTGGAGTTTATAGAACTTTTGATGGAGGACAAACATGGGAAGACATAAATAACGGATTATTATCTAATTTTTCGTTAGGAGGGATAATAAGGGAAATAAAAATTAATCCTATCAATCCTGACGAAGTAATACTGGCTAGTTCTTCTGGAGTAATAAAAACCAACAATGCTACTAGTGCAACTCCAACATGGAATGTTGAATTTACTGGAATAGGTACTTTAACTGATACTGAATTTAGAGGAATAGAATATAAACCTAACGACCCTTCTATAATTTATGCAAGTGGGACTGACATTTACAAATTTGATGGTTTTACATGGAGTTCTATGACAGGAGCAAGCACAGGTCTTAATTTTAGTGCATTACCCAATTCTTTTACACCTGTTAGGATAAATATTGCTGTAACGCCAGCTGATCCAAATATTTTGTATGCTTATATATACGGCACTGAAAATACCAATAATAGTAAAATATATGTTTATATTTATAAAAATAACACATGGACACAACTTTATCAGGCAAATGGAACTAGTTCTTCTACAGTCGATTTTAAATTAAACTGGTTAGGAATAGCCGTTTCACCTGTAAATCCAAATGAATATTATTTTGGTTATACAATAGTTTCTGGATCAGAAGATTACTTAACCGTTCCTACACATAATATTTCTAGTTACTTTGGATCTTTTGGAATACATCCCGATGTTCATGTATTAAAGTTTCAACCAAATGTAATTAATCCAGGTTTGTTTGCAGGAACGCATGGTGGAGTTAATTTTTTACCTGCACCAAGCGATCCTAACCCAGTTAATAGATGGCAAAGAAAATATAAGGGATTAGCCGCAACTTTAATTTGGACTTTTGATAATTCTGAATATGACAAAAGAAAATTAATTGGAAAACAAGATTTGGGATTTAGCTATCTAAATCCCATTAATAACAACTGGGAGACAATTACAGGAGGAGATGGTTATGGTGCAAGAATTGATGATGAAAATCCTGATGACGCATATATTCAGGGAAATTTTGCTTTCCAAAAAAGAAATTTATCAACAAACTCAGTTATTGGGAATGAATTTAGTCTATTACCAATAGATTATTTTGAAAACGTAAAATCATTAACAGGAACCACTTTTCCAATGTTAAATCATCCAACCAGTGGTCAATTATATTTTGGATTTACAGAGTTATACAAAAGAAAAAAAAGAAGTATATCATCAGGTGATACCCCTAGTGACATTTGGCAAATAGAATCTGATGTACATAAAGTATCAGGACATCAAGCTCAATGGCAAAGAGATGTTTCAGAATTTGCAATTGCAACTTCTAATACAGATTATATTTACATTGTTACATCAGGTTCAGATAATGGGTTTAATGGTCCGTTAAGTAGTTGGCAACTCAATCCAATTTTATTAAGAACAACAACAGGTGGTTGTAATGGAAATCCGTTAGCTAATTGTTTCACAGACATAACTTCTAATTTACCCAATATTTACCAAGGAGCTACTGACTACCCTGTAATTACTGGTATAGCTGTTAATCCATCAGATGAAAAAGAATTATGGGTTACATTTGCAGGATATGATCCAACTTTAAAAGTGTGGCATTCAACTAATGCTGGTGATACATGGACAAATTTTGATCCTAATGGAGTCCTGCCTAATTTATCAGTTAATGGTATTGTGTATCAAGAAGGCACAAATGGTATTTTATATATAGGAACTGATGTTGGAGTTTATGTTAAAGAAGGAAGTGCAAATGATTGGGAAAAATATGGAGATTTTCCAAATGTAAGAGTAACTGAATTAAAAATAAATTCATGCAAAGGTAAATTAGATGTAGCAACCTACGGTAGAGGCCTATGGCAAGGGGATTTATTGCCAAGCATTGGAATTGTTTCAAGTGGAAGAATAGTAAATTCATCCGAAACATGGACAGGTAATAAAAGTGTGAAAAGTAACTTAACTATTAAGAGTGGAGCAACTTTAACCTTATTAAATGGAATTTTAAATATGCCTAAAAATGGCAAAATCATCATCGAAAAAGGAGCACGCCTAATTGTAAATGGAGCTCTCATAACCAATTTATGTGGGGAAATGTGGGGAGGTATTGAAGTGAGAGGAGATATGAATCTTAGTCAATACGTTTCTGGAGCTCAAGGAGTATTAGATATTTTGAACAATTCAACTATTGAAAATGCTCGTTTTGCAGTACATACCAGTGAACACGATGTAAACAATAATTATATATGGGGTACGTTTGGGGGAATTGTACGAGTAAGAGATAGTCATTTCAAAAACAATTATCATGGAATTGATTTTGGACCTTATCAAAATTTTAATCCTTTTACCAATGCTCCTGCTAATGATTTAAGCTTTGTCAATAATACTACATTTACATGGGATGATAATGGAAATATGGTAGATTTGGGAATATTGCCTTATTCTCATATTGGTATGTGGAATAGTCATGGCATTCAGCTTAGAGGAAACAAATTTAGAAATGATGCGAGTATCACTACTTATTCTGTATTAGATAGAGGTAGAGGAATTGTTAGTTTTGATGCAGAATTTAGATTAGACAGAAGGTGTACGAGTTTAACATTTCCATGTTCGAGCTACGACAATAGCACCTTTAATAATTTAACTTATGGCATACAAGCAGAAAATAGCAATGCTTTTAACAGTTTTGTTGTCAACTATGCCGATTTTGTAAATTGCCTCAGAGGTGCATATCTTAAAAATGTAGATTATGCAGAAATTGTAAACAGTACTTTTGATATTGCTGAAGAATTTTTTGGCAGCCCTTCTTATGGCATTTATTTGGACAATTGTAACGGTTATGAAATAGAAGAAAATAACTTTTTTACTACTGCCGGAAATGCCACTTATGGCATTTATACCAAAGCATCTGGCACAACTGCCAACGAAATTTACAACAACCAATTAAACAACCTCCAAATTGCTAATCAAACTGAAGGAGTAAATGGAATTCTTGTTGGAATACCTAACGGTCTTGTGTTCCGTTGTAATCAAAATAGTAACACAAATACTGCCGATATTGCCGTTACTACAGGAGTAGTAAACAAAAATCAAGGTAATTGCAACAATGATCAAAATCCTGCCAACAACTTGTTTGCTGGTACAGCAACTAATGATATTTGGTTAAACTCCTCCATGCCTTTTATGGATTACTACCATAGTTCTGGTAATGCTCAATTAGTGCCTACTAATAATTTTCCATTTGGAGCAGTGATAACTACAGATTGTAATACATCTACATTCAATCAATCCGTAAACTGCTCATCACGTCAGCAAGTTGTGAGTAATCCAACTGGTTTATTAGCCAACTTAAGTACTTTAAGGATACAGCAACAAACACTAACTGATGTAATTGATAATGGTAATACTAAAGCTCTTGTCGATTTAATTAACAGTACTGCTCCCGATTGGCAAATCAAGAATGAATTAATGGCAGCATCTCCTTATTTGTCGGAGCAAGTGTTGGTGGCGATGTTATTAAAATCGTCTGCTTTACCAGACTGGGTGGTGCAACAAGTATTGTATGCCAACGTTCCATTAACGGATAAGGTTTTTATTACTATGCTTCAACGAATTCCTGCATTACCTAACCATATTGTCCATCACTTAGCTTTAGAAAGCAGTCCTTTAAGTAACGAAGAACAAATAGCACTAATAAAACGTGTGCCTGCTCTACCCGATTGGGTAATTACGCCAGTAATGGTTGAAAACAGCCCGTTGTTTGATGAAGTTCTTATTGCCTTAATGGAAAGAACACCAACAATAGCCGATTGGAGCATTAGAAACATTTTTGTACGAAATGCCCCATTATCTAACGAAGTTACTGAAGTGTTAGACAATCAAGGTTATCCTAATTGGTTAATTAACAACATCAACAACAGTCCGTTTATAGCAGGTGATGCTATAGAAAAACCTCAACCACTTTCACCATTGTTGGAACAATACAATGAAATAGGTGTTGTTAATCATAAAATTCAATTAACCGAAAATGAATTATTCCGAACTTATTTACATGACACCACAGGCACTTATGGATTAAATGATGTACTTGCTTATTTAAAACAACAAAATCATAACAATGATGATGAAGCAACTTGCTGTGCTAAAAAATTATCGTGTGCATTAATCAAAAATAAAGAACATCAAGAAGCTCAAAACACTATAGATTCATTAAGACAAGACAGTACATTAACTGATTTTTGTGACTTCCATACAGCTCTTAATGACTTGGGACAAGCAACACCTGGAACCATTGATAGTATTACCAATGCGGCCATTACACAAACCATTGAAAGTGTGGCTAACTCTATTAGTGCAGGTAAAGAAAAAGCAGGTGCTGAGGCATTATTACAATTTGCTGGATTAGATAATTTTTCGGAAACTTTTGAACCATTAAATGCTAATTTAAGAACCAAATCAACTGATGGTAAACCTACTCCGGGAACAGTCGAATTACTTAACCCCAATTATAAAGATGATTTAATAAAAGTATATCCTAATCCTAATAATGGAAAATTTTATGTAGAATACGCTATAGAGGCTATGCAAACAGGTAGTTTTATATTAACGGATTTATTAGGAAAAGAAATATTCAGAAAACCCTTAAAAAATAATAAAGGACGATTAGATATTAAAGAACAAATAATACCCGGTATTTATTTATATCAAATTATTGTAAATGGAGAAACTTACTCTGTTAACAAATTAGTAATTAATAATCAATAAACTTACTTAGTTGAAAAGCCTGAATATTCAGGCTTTTCAACTTTTTTTATGTATAAACAAATTACATATCTACTATTATTTTCAGTTATGATGTTAGCTGAACAGTTAACTTTTGCTCAAAGTATTTTTAATAATAGATATGATATTGTAAAAGGAACGGAAGTAATACACGATTTATTTATTTATAATAATAATTATTACATAAGTGGTCGTTCAACAGATAGTACTTGGTACTTAGGACCGACTTTCCCAAAAGGAAAAATTAGTATTATAAAAATAGACACTAACGGTAACACTATTTGGAAAAAAAGATATGGTAATAATAATCAAGATTATAGAGGGTTTCCTGGAGTATCAATAACATCTCAAGGATTATTTTATGGAAACGGTGCGTATTCGGATTCTTTAGGAAAAAATCACCAATACCTATTCAAATTCAACGAACAAGGAGATAGTTTGTTGTTGGTACATTATTTTGAAAACGACACTACTATAGAAACTTATGCAGGAGGTTGTAAAATTACTAGAGATAGCAATTTAATATTGAGCGGAGTGGTTGACTCATCTTATTATAATCAATTTTCACAAATGTACCTGATGAAAACCGACACGTTAGGGAATATAATCTGGTGGAAAACGTATGGAGGTTCACAATATGAAACTTGTATGAATATGGACACCTGCTCTGACGGTGGTTTTATCTTAGGTGGTTGGACGACTAGTTTTGGTGGTACTGACCAAGATCCCTATATTGTGAAAACCGACAGTAGTGGTAATTTTCTATGGGATAAAACCATTAATTCTAACAGCTTTAACGACTGGCCTGCTGTAGTGCTCTCCACCCAAGATGGAGGTATTTTGGCAGTTACTACTG
>JAVVER010000083.1:0-14932 GCA_032251145.1 Vicingaceae bacterium
TCAAATGTTTAAATAACATTTTTATTAACAATTTCTTATCCCGAACTCAGGTTATAAGTATATTGGTTTCAAATTCAGTTCCAACATATTTTTCAGGAAGAACAGCCACTTTAAAAGCAACTTGTCCGTTTTCGTTGGTTAAAATATTTTTTTTAAAATCCTTATAATAAATCGGTTTTAATAACTTTCCCATAAAAAAGGTAGAGTTAGTCAATTGATTCTCGGAGTTACAAGGAAATTGGCTTTTAGTTACAACATCAACAGCTATTCCGTCATTTGGTTTTTTAAATAATAGATTAAAATAAGTTTCATCAGTCATTACAAAATAAATGTCTCTGCCTTCTAATAAAAATCCATACGTAACTTCGGGAGGTAAGCTGTTTACCATAGATAAGCATTCTCCACATTTTTGTTGAACAGATGAGGGAGAAACTTCTTTAATATCGTAAGTGTTTTGAGCATTTATTGAAATAGTGAATATGTTTACTAAAATGAGGGTGAAAAAATACTTCATGAAAAAATGATTTTATTGAGCCAATAGCTTAAAACTTTGTTGCGTGTTGTTAGAGGTAATTTTTAAGATAAATACACCTTTTATATTTTCATTTATTGCTAACTGAAATTGATGTTGATTGTTGAATTGAGCCGTTTGAATTAATTTTCCGAGTAAATCGTAAATTTCTACGGATAATGTTTCTTCCACATTTTTGGAAGAAAAATGAAAATGCTGGTTGGCAAAATAGCCTTCCCATGGTTGAGTAGCCACTTCTTTTATACTCACATTGTAGCCAATTTCTGTTTTCATTATTACAGGTAAATGATCAGACATAAAGTGCAGTGCTTGCAATACATTGTTAGGAACAGATGTATTAGTGGGTGCTGCTAAAATAGATTGGTTAAAATGATTGCCATCGTTGCCTAAAGCATAATAGGAATTAGGTATATATTGTAAATGATTAGTTCCATTTCTCACATCATCACTCACAAAAATCCAATCAAACCTATCGTCCATACCACCTATAGAACCACCATCAGGTAATAAAGCAGTTCTTGGGCTTTGCGTATGAATGTCTGCAAAAAAAGCATTATCATGCCATAAGCCCGAAGCATTTATAGGATCGTATAGATTTACACTTCCTCCGTTAATAATAGTATTGTAAGCCGCTTCATAATCACCATAAATATTCATGTCTCCACCAAAAATTACATTTTCTAATGTTGCAGCTTTATTATCTAAATAATTTTTAAAAACTACCGCCTCTTGGTTTCGTTGCTGTTCGTTACTTGCTCCCTGACTTGCTTTTAAGTGTGCCATATAGCAATGAATAAAAATAGTATCATCGCCAGGGCCTAATCCGGGAGATTTGTAAAATAATATATATTCGCTAATGTTTCTTAATGAAGTAGAGATCTCATATTGGCTGTAAAGTTCTAGTTTGTTGGAGTTGTAAAAAAGCATATTATCAGTATCTGGTCCATCAAAATAAGTAGCGTTTTGATAGTGAGTAACACCATCAACATTTAGTGCATTATTTAAAATGAGACCAACACCACTAAAGGAGGTTAATTCGGTAATTAAAAAAATATCAGGCTGAACATGTTTGATAATAGGCTTAAGCGTATCTGCTTTTGAAAAGTTTGATGCAGGGTAGTTCAGAACATTGTACGCCATTATTGTTAACGTATCTTGAGCAGAAATGAATAAAGAACTAAATAGAAAAAATAAGGCAATAAAATATTTCATCAACGATGTTTAAGTAAGCAGTAAAAATAAATAGTAGAGATTACATCTCTTTAATTAAGTACAAATATACAGGAAAATGATCGCTATACCCGCCAATGTATTCTCCAAAAGAATAGGTTCTGTAAGGATAGCCTTTAAACCTTCCCGAATCTGACTTGAGATAGCTTTTGTTGTAAACTACAGATTTATAGTATTTTAATGTGGAAAAATCATCTCCTAAAAATGGTTCGGAAATAATGATTTGGTCGAATAAATTCCAAGCATCATTATAACCCAACGTGCCAATTCCTTTCTTAAAAAAATCTTCAAACGGATTAAAAAGCTTTCCATTATTGGCTTCTTCTTTGGTGCCAACTGCTTTTAAATAACCTCTAACACTAACATCTACAGGGTCATCATTTAAATCGCCCATATAAAGTACTTTTGTGTTGGGGTCAACTTGTTGTAACGAATCTATAATAGCTCTTGCTAACTGAGCAGCAGCAATTCTTTTTGGTTTACTTCTTTTTTCTCCTCCTCTTCGTGATGGCCAGTGGGCAACAATTACATGAATTTTTTCGCCATGTAATTCTCCTGACACTAATAATTGGTCTCGTGTAAAAAAATTACTATCGGTTGGAATATTTAAGGTATAACTTTTTGCACTTACGTTTTTAAAATAGTTGGGATTATATAGTAACCCAACATCAATTCCTCTTTTATCTGGAGAATCAAAATGTACTATTTGGTAGTTTCTGTCTTTAATAGCATCTTGTTTAACCAAGTCTTCTAAAACAGATTTGTTTTCAATTTCAGCAACTCCTAAAATGGCTACTCCATCAGGAGTAACTTCTGTGCCAAGTTCAGAAATAACTCGAGCCATGTTGACTAGTTTTTCATAATATTTAGGAGTGTTCCATCTTTTCGGCCCTTTAGGGGTGAAATCGTCCTGCAAAATTAAAGTGGTATCGGGGTCAACAATAGTATCAAATAAATTTTCGAGATTATAAAAACCTATACAAGTTACTGCATAATTTTTTTTGTCGGCATTACTTTGAGAAAAAGCTACTATTTGTAACCCTATAATTACCCAAAGAGAAAGAAGAATTTTTTTAATCATAAAAATTGTTTTTTGCAAAATAAAGCATAATTCAACAATTATACCTTTTAGCTACTTTTTGATGGCAATAAGCTTACGTTAAGAAATTATTAAGTTACTAACAATTAGTTTTTCACTAATCAAATATTACTATTTTTGCCTCGCATTAATAAAAAGTGATCATCCTAGGGAGCAACCAAGTAAGACTTCTAACCACTTTTTAAATTATTGATATATCATTATATATACATGAATTTTTTTAGATATTCTATTGTTACGGTTAGCACCGTTTTTTTTCTGTTTTCAAACAATTTGTTAGCACAAACAGATACAACTAAAGTGGTAAGTAATTCAAAAGATACCACTAAGGCTGATATAGACAGAATAGTACCAACTTTTACAACAACTTTAGATGCGTTGGAGGATGAAAATGCCGAAAACCAAGATGTTTCGGGTTTGTTGCAATCTTCACGAGATATTTTTAACTCTACTGCCGGATTTAATTTCGGTGTAGCTCGTTACAGAATTAGAGGTTACGATTCAGAAAATTTTGTAGTAACCATGAATGGCGTTACATTAAACAATCCTGAAACAGGTAGAGCTATTTGGGCGTTGTGGGGTGGCTTAAACGACATTACTCGTTACCAAGAAACGAAGAATGGTATTTCTTCTTCTCCACTTACTTTTGGAGGTATTGGGGGTTCTTCTAACATTAATGCTCGTCCCACGACTATAAGAAAAGGAACTAACATTTCTTACGCACTTGCTAACAGAACTTACAACCACAGAATTATGGCTACGCATTCAACAGGAATGATGGATAACGGAATGGCAGTAGCAGTTTCAGCTTCTGGTAGATATTCTGACGAAGGTTATGTAGATGGTACTTTTTATAGTGGAGCAAGTTATTTTATTTCGATAGAAAAAAAGTTAAACAATAAACATAGTTTAGGTTTTGTTGGTTTTGCTGCACCAACTGTTCAAGGTAGAAATAGTATTACCACACAAGAAACTTATGATTTAACAGGTAATAATTTTTACAATTCTTATTGGGGTTATCAAGATGGAGAAAAAAGAAACTCCAGAGTAAGAAATACCCACCAACCTCGATTAATGTTGAACCATTATTTTGATATAAATAAAAATACTCAATTAATGTCTTCTGTTTATTATACTTTTGGCAGAAGCGGAAATACCCGTTTAAATTGGCAACATGCCGCTGACCCAAGACCAGAATATTGGAAAAATTTACCTAGCTTTTATAATCAACCGGGCGATGAAAACCTTTATGCTCAACAAGCAGCGTTGTGGCAAGCTCAAGACCCTACTACCACTCAGTTAGATTGGGATCACTTTTATTTTGCCAATAGTAAAAACCTTTATACCTTAGATAATGTTGATGGAACAGGCACATCTTTAACAGGAAACCGTTCTAAGTATATTATTGAAGAACAAAGACAAGATGTTTATGATTATGGATTTAATTCAACATTATCTCATAAATTATCGGATAACTTAACCCTGTCTGGTGGTGTTAAAGGAAGTATCTATAAAAGTAAAAACTTTAAAGTAGTAGATGATTTATTAGGAGGAGATTTCTGGGTAGATGTTGACCAATTTGCCGAAAGAGATTTTGCTGACCCGGATGCTGCCCAAACAGATTTAAACAATCCTAACAGAGCAGTTAGAGTAGGTGATAAATTCGGATATGATTATGATATTAATATCAATACCTTTAATTTATATGCTCAATTAGATGGAACTTCAGCTAAAATTGATTGGTTTTTTGGAGCTTCCACTACCTATACTTCTTTTTGGAGAACAGGAAATGTAAGAAACGGTCTTTTCCCTGAAAATTCTTTTGGAGATTCTGAAAAACAAAATTTTACCAATTTTGGAGCTAAAGCAGGCGTGGTGTATAAACTTACAGGAAGACATTTATTAACTGCAAATGGTGCTTTTATTACTAGAGCTCCTTTAGCAAGAAACTCATTTTTATCACCCAGAACGAGAGATGAGGTTGTAAGTGGACTCAAGAATGAACAAGTATTTTCTGGAGATTTCAACTACATTGTTCGTTTTCCTAAAGTAAAAACAAGAGCTACTGTTTTTTATACCAGTATTCAAGATAAAATTTGGTCGAGAAACTTTTATCATGATGAGTTAAATACTTTTGTTAACTATGTAATGACAGGTGTTGATCAACTTTTTGTAGGTGTTGAATTTGGTGGAGAAGTTAAAGTAACATCTACAATTACTGCAACAGGAACATTTGCAATGGGCGATTTTACTTACAACTCCAGACCAACAGCTACAGTTACCCAAGATAACTCAACAAAATTATTGGAAGAAAACAAAACCATTTATTTGAAAAATTATAAAATTGGAGAATCTCCACAAACAGTTTCTTCTATTGGGTTAAGATATCGTTCTCCAAAATATTGGTTTGTAGGAGTAGATTTTAACTACTTTGCTGATATTTACTTACAAGTAAATCCTGATAGAAGATCAGAAGAAGCCTTAGCTAACTTTGTAGATACTGACCCACAAATTAACGACATTATCGATCAGCGAAAATTAGATGACAATTATACATTAAACCTTTTTGCAGGTAAATCGTGGAAATTTGGCAACTACTTTCTTCGTGTAAACTTAAACGTAACCAATGTATTGGATAATAAAGACTTCCAAACAGGCGGATTTGAACAATTAAGATATACCACCACCAATATAGATAAATTCCCTCCTATGATAGGATACATGATGGGAAGAACCTATTTTGCAATGGTATCATTCTCATTTTAATAATTTTAATTAACTTTATACCAACAACATACACTATGACAATTACTAAAAAATTAATCAGTTTACTTCTTTTAGCCGGTACAACTCTTTTTATTTCTAGTTGTAATAAAGAATTTGATGAACCACCAATAAAAACCATTCCCGAAGGAAATAGAATAACTATTGCCGATTTAAAAGCGATGTACCAAGGTTCTCCACTAAAAATTACCGATGAACTTTCTATGTTTGCCGTAGTTACTATGGATGAGCAAAGTGGTAATATTTTTAAAGAAGCTTACATACAAGATGAAACTGGTGCCATCAATTTAAGGTTATTATCTTCGGGAGGATTATACCAAGGAGATTCAGTTAGAGTGTTTTTAAAAGGAACTATAATCTCTACTTTTAATCAAATGATGCAATTAGATTCTGTTGATGTGGATAATAACATCATAAAACAAGCTACTAAAAAAGATAGACAACCCGATGTTTATACTAATATTGCTCAAGTAACTACTGGTCAGCAAGCAAAATTGATTAAAATAGAAAATGTTCAATTTGATTCTGGCGAACTAGGAAATACGTATGCAGATGGAAACAATTTAATTTCTCAAAGTAGAACACTAGAAGATTCTTTAGGTAATACCATTATTGTTAGAACTAGTGGTTTTGCCAATTTTGCTAATGACACACTGCCTGAGGGAAGCGGTTCTATAATAGCCATTGTAAGTCAGTTTAATAATACGTTGCAATTATTAATTAGACATCCTAATGAAGTAATATTTAATAATTCTAGATTTGGAGCTGGACTTCCTGGTGGAAATACATTAACTAAAAACTTTCAAGACCAAAGCATCACATCTGGTGGGTGGACAACTCAATTATTAACCGGAACTTTTAATTGGACAACCAGCGATCAAGGTTCTGCTGGTAACTTTTATGGAATGATGTCTAACTGGACAGGTAGCGGAAATGTTGCTTCTGAAACCTGGTTAATTTCTCCTGCTATTGATTTAAGTGCTTCTACCAATGCTACATTCGACTTTAGAAACGCATCTAATTTTTCAGGTCCAAATATGGAAGTATTGGTTTCTACCGATTATGATGGAGTTAGTGCACCATCAACTGCAACATGGACTCAATTAGGAGCTAATCTTTCTACAGGTGGTTTTACATGGGTAAATGGTGGTCCGTTAAGCTTAAATTCTTACTTAACCAGTGGCGTATATTTAGCGTTTAAATACACAGGAACTGCATCAAGCGGAAAAACTTGGGAAGTTGATGATATTGTAGTAACATGGTAACTTTTAAATAGATAATTTTTAACCCTTAAAAACAACTAATTATGAAAAAAATCTTTACAATTTTAACAGCCGTTTGTATCGCAACAGTTAGTTTCGGACAAACCGTTTTTCAAAGTAACCTAAGCTCTTGGGCTAGCGGTGACCCAACAGACTGGATGGGAAGTACAACAAATATCGCATCAGCTAGAGTAGTTGAAAAAACAGGGCTCGCTACTTATGGAACTAGTATGGCCTCATTAATTAACACTTCTGGAACACATAACAGATTTACTACACAATCGGTAACTGTTGTGCCAGGAGAATCTTACCTTATTGAAATGTGGGTAGTAGCTCAAAATTCAGGAGAATTGAGAACAGGGTATTATGATGTTACTAATAGCCAATATACTACACTTTATAATCCATACATTGATGTTGCTGCTGCTTCAGGTGGTAACTTAGTAATGATTTCTCAAACAGTAACCGTTCCTGCCAACTGTACTAGTGCAGAATTTATTTTGTCACTTAGAAATACAGATGCAACAACAGCTCCAGCACCTTTCGAGATAGGAATTTTGGTTGATTCTGTTGCTATTACTTCAACAACTCCTCCTGTTGCTAATATTAAAAAAATCTATGACATTCAGTTTACAACTAACCCTAATGGAGATTCTCCTGAGGTAGGAAATATTGTAACTACCAAAGGTGTAATAACAGGAATTGTTAAAAATGGTCCAGACAGACATGCTTTCTTTATACAAGATAGTGCTTTGGCTTGGAATGGATTATACATTTATGAAAGAAATGATTCCACTTTAGCAATAGGTGATAGCGTTGAAGTAACCGGTACAGTTGCAGAATTTAATGGTTTAACAGAACTTTCTTTTGTATCAAACATAACCGTTTTAAATTCTGGCAATACGTTACCAACACCTGTGGTAACTACTACAGGAAACGCTAATGCAGAAGAATGGGAAGGGGTTTTAATTCAAACTTTAAATGCTGAATGTGTGAGTAACACCAACGGATTTGGCATGTGGGAAATTAATGATGGTTCAACCCCTCTTTTAGCTGATGATGATATTTTTGCTTACCATTTAACTGCCGTAGTTGGTTCTTACTATGATGTTACCGGTATAGGACATTATTCTTTCGGAGATTATAAAATCTTACCTAGAGATGCTAACGATATTAGTTTAGTAGTTGGTATAGATAAATTAAACGCGAACAATGTTGCTGTTTATCCAAACCCTGCTAACGATCAAATTACTTTTCAATTAAAAAATAATGGTTTTGAAGTTATTGTAGCTGATATTACTGGTAAAGTGGTTGCTACTGCTAATACAGTTGCTGATAAACTTACTTTATCATTAGATAACTTAAACAATGGAATTTATTTTTACACCATTAAAAATAAAGATGTTATTATTGCTACTAACAAATTTGTAGTGGTTAAATAACCAACTCAACTTACATTATAAACAAAAAAGCCGATGAAGATAATTTCATCGGCTTTTTTGTTATTTATTCAATCTATTAACCTGAGTTCAATTATTAATCTATATACTACTATATATTAATAAATGGAGTTGGTTAAAGTTCGCAGAATTTACGTTAAACCTACCCTACCCCGCACTCTTTTAACCTATGTTCGATTATTAAATGAGGCAATAGGTTAATAACCTGAATTCAATTATTATTTTAAAATTCAGATCTTCACAAAAGTTAATATACAAGACACATAACCAAAGCTTTAGCGGGATAAAGCTAAAGGATATAACGCAGTAGATTGGCTTTTATGAGAAAGCGTTTTTATTTTCCACTTATAAACAGTTTTAATACTTTCTTTAAAACAAACTCTTTTACATCGTTCTTTTTTTTTGGATACTAATTTTTTTAGTAAAAAAAAGAGCTAAACAAAATTGCTTAGCTCTTTTTATATATAGAAGTTGTTTAAAGTCCAAATATAACCATGAAAATGAATTATTTTTTTGTAATACGAGGCATTTTTGACAAGCATAGCCATAGCTATGGTTGGAGGAAATAACAATGTAGTGCAAAAAAAGAAACATTTTTTAATTTATAGAGGGGACTTTAAACAACTTCATAAACAAGTTTATATATTTCTTAATAGAATTTATACCTTAAATCAACTACTCCGTATTTATCTTTTAGGGCTTCTAATGAACCCGAAGCTACAGAAGCGTATCTCGTATTTAGTTGTTGTTTAATATTAGCATAATCAGCTGTTTCAGGTGCAGGAATTACCTCGTCAACAAAAACCATAAACACTCCTGTATTTCCAACAATAGGTTTTTTAGAAATTTCTCCATTAGCAAGAGCAGATGTTACGCCAATTACTTTAGGTTCTTGTCCAATTCCTGGTACAGAATAAGCTGAAAAATTAACAGCAGAAGTTGTACTTAATGGCACGTCAATTTTTTCAGCTAGTTTTTGCACATCTGTTTCTCCTTCCATTTCTTTACTAATTATATCTCCTTTCTTTTTTTGTTTTGCAGCCATTTCCATTTCAATTAAAATTTGCTCTAATGGAGCAATTCCATCTTCTTTAACCTCAGCTAAATGTGCTACAACAAAAGTGTTATCAAATTGCATAGGCTCACTAATTGCTCCTTTGTCGCTTTTATACGCCCACCTTACTAATTCTCTCGCACTACCAACACCTGCAATAGTTTTGTCACCAACTTTAATATCATTTGCTTCTAATTTTTTATACTTAGCATCTTCCTTAGAAAGTGTTTCTATAAAAGCATCTGAAGAATTGTTTTCAGAATAAAATGAACTTACCTCAGCAAATATCTTATCGTAAGTTTCGCTACTTGGAGCAATGTTTAACGCTACTTTAGCTAACTGAACTTTCTTCACTTTTTCGCCTTGGTCTTGTATTTCAATTAAGTGAAATCCAAATTGAGATTCAACAATTACTAAATCTCCTTTGTTACCATTAAAACAAGCATCTGCAAAAGGCTTAACCATACGTTCTTGAGTAAACCATCCTAAATCACCACCTTCTACAGCAGATCCAACATCATCTGAATGTTCTTTTGCTATAGAAGCAAAATCACCACCATTTTTAATTACTGTTTTTAAAGAATCTAATTTTTTATACCCTGTAGAATCTCCCGGCTGAGTAGCATTTACCAAAATATGCCTAGCTTTTACCGAATCAGGAATTAGTTTAGTATCAGAAATTTTAACAACGGCAAATGTGTTATTTTCTTCGTACGGACCAAACATTTCTCCTACTTCAGCAAAAAAGAAAGAAGAATCTATATTATAGGGAAAATCATTTTGGTTAAAATATCTTTCGCTTAAAGGTAAATCTGAATTAAACACCACAAAGGCAGAATCACTTTCGGCAGTTTTAAAATCTTTTACAATATCATTAAGTTGAGCCATTATGGCTTCCCTATCTTCTTCAGAAGGCTCCACAACAAACTTAACATACTCAATAGAACGAGATGATTCTTGTTTAAACTCATGTTTATGTTCTTCGTAATAAGCTTTTATTTCAGCATCAGAAACAGTTACCGCACTATCTGGTATTGCGTTAAATCTTTTTACTACATACTTAATGGCTCTCTTTTCATTTTCTTCTTTGTAAGCATTTTTAATCATTACCGTTGTAGCAAACATCCCTTTAGTAATAAGTGTATTGTACTTTGAAGACATTCTTTCTTGAATTAATCCATCTTCAAATAGTAACCACTGATTTTTTCTATCAGCGGGCATATTATCAATCCCTTTTAAAAAGCTAATTACTTGATTAGGATCAAAAACATTTGTTTCTGGATTTGTAAACGATTGTTTAATTTGAGGATGAGGATTTGGGCCTGTAATCATATCATCTAATTCTCTCGGGCTAACATCTAAACCAAGAATTTGATATTGCTTTACCAACAATTCTTCACGAATAATATCGTTCCAAACCTGCTCCTTAATAGATTCTCTTGTTTGAGCATCTGCAGGACCATTGTTCATTTCGTATTGAGCAATAAACTGATTTAGTTTTCTATCAAAATCTCTAGCTGAAATTTCAATATCACCTATCTCTCCAACATTTGTATTGCTAGAACTAAAAAAAGATTGCCCAGATTGAAGCATATCTCCTAAAATAAACGCCAACATTGCTACTCCTATAATGATTAAAAGTAGTGATGATTTTTCTCTGATTTTTCCTATTACTGCCATATTAATTTTTTAAGTTTTTTTCGGGCTGCGAATATACGATAGTATTATCATATAAAAAAGTGTTTTTTTATGGTATTATTTTATGTTTTCTTATAATCACTCCCAATAAAGATTTTAGTTACACAGTTTTAACACTTAAAAACCTGAGTTCGATTATTATTTCATCATTTTTAGTTGAAACTTACTATTTACAAGTGGTCTGAATTCAAAAGAATAATCGAACTCAGGTTAAAAGTAAAACAAATATACTCGCTTTATGTTTTTATTAATATTTTTTGGCTTCATTATTTTATGTATTTGTGTATTTGAGGGTGTTTTGTTAAACACAATTGATGTTAAATAGATTGTATTTTTAATTAAATTAGTAGTTCATTTTGAAAAAATATGTAGGTTTGCTATATGGAAAATCAAAGAATTGCTGTTTTAGGAGGTGGTAGCTGGGCTACTGCTATAGTAAAAATACTCACAGAAAACCTATCTCAAGTAAATTGGTGGATGAGAGATGCTGAAGCTATTCAGCACATTAAAAAATTTGATAATAACCCCAGGTATTTACCAGCTATTCAGTTTGAAACGGAAAAATTGAATATGAATACCAATTTACAAGAAATTGTAGATCAATCGGATATATTAATTGTTGCCGTTCCTTCAGCATTTATAGCCAAAGCGTTTGACGAAGTAAATATTAAAGGCATTGAAAATAAGATAATTATTTCTGCTATTAAAGGCGTTATTCCTGAATACAATCAAATTCCGGCTGAATATTTTCACATTAACTTTAATGTTCCTTATAATAGAATTGGAATGATTGCAGGGCCTTGTCATGCTGAAGAGGTAGCAATGGAAAGATTGTCGTATTTAACTATTGCTTGCGAAAATCAAGAAATAGCTGAATATTTAGCTGGAGCAATGTCGTGCAGATACATTAACACCACTACTTCTGATGATTTGTTTGGAACAGAACTTTCGGCAATTTTAAAGAACGTGTATGCTGTTGCTAGTGGTATTTGCAATGGATTGGGCTATGGAGATAACTTTCAGGCAGTATTAATAGCTTGTGCTACAAGAGAAACTAAAAATTTTATAGATGCCATTCATCCCATCCATAGAGATGTAAATTCATCTGCATATTTGGGAGATTTGTTGGTTACCGCTTATTCGCAATTTTCTCGTAACAGAAATTTTGGAAGTATGGTAGGTAAAGGTTATTCGGTGCGTTCGGCTCAAATAGAAATGAACATGGTTGCCGAAGGTTATTATGCTGCCAAAGGAATTTATGAAATCAACAAAAAATATAATGTTGAACTTCCAATTGTTGATGCAGTTTATCATATTCTGTATGAGAAAATTTCGCCCATTATGGAAATGAAAATCCTTACGGGAAAATTATCTTAAAAACTTAATTTCTTTACACATGAAAAATGTTTTGTTAGTTATATTTTTCATCACATTTTCGATGTTTTCTTTTTCTCAAAATCAACCAATTATGAGTGAAAATTTTGTTATTGTAATTCACGGTGGTGCAGGTACCATTTTGAAAAAAAATATGTCAGACGAACAAGAAAAGGCATATCAAGAAAAACTTCAGGAATCACTAGATTCTGGCTATGCGATATTAAAAAGCGGTGGCACTGCAATAGCTGCCATAGAAAAAGCAATAGTAGTGATGGAAGATTCTCCACTTTTTAATGCGGGCAAAGGAGCAGTTTATACCAATGCAGCTACCAATGAATTAGATGCCTCTATAATGGATGGAAAAACACTTAATGCTGGAGCAATTTCGGGAGTGAGCCATATAAAAAATCCTATAAAATTAGCTCGAGTGGTAATGGAAAAATCAGAACATGTAATGTTAAGTGGCAAGGGTGCTGAAAATTTTGCTAAACAACATCAACTTGAGGTGGTAGATTCTGCTTATTTTTATGATGAACACCGATTAAACCAATTAAATAAAATAAAGAAAACAGAAAAAATTCAACTCGACCATACTGATGTTGATGAACAAGGAGATATAACAGAAGTTATAGATAGTAAATTTGGTACAGTAGGAGCAATTGCATTAGATAAACATGGTAACTTAGCTGCTGCAACCTCTACAGGAGGTATGACTAACAAAAAATATGGCAGAATTGGAGATTCTTCTATTATTGGAGCAGGAACTTATGCTAATAATGCTACTTGTGCAGTTTCTTGCACTGGACATGGAGAGTTTTTTATCAGAAATGTAGTAGCTTACGATATTGCTGCCTTAATGGAATATAAAAACTTAAGTTTGGCAGATGCTGCTAATTATGTAGTAAATGAGAAATTGGTTCGGCTAGGCGGTAATGGTGGGTTAATTGCTATTGATAAAGATGGAAATATAGCCATGCCTTTTAATACTTCCGGAATGTATAGGGCATTTAAAAACTCAAGAGGCGAATCAAAGGTGTTAATATTTAGAGAATAATACCCAAACAAAGAGGTTTAATAAAATTTATTTCCCAAGCAATTTTTTGTAAATAGCTTCGTATTGAGGTAGAATTTTTTGTATCTCAAACTTTTTTGCTTGTTCAAAAGCATTGGTTTTAAATTGATTTAGTGTTGTTTGGTTAGATAAAATTTGTAGAGCATTTTTAGCCATATCTTCAACATCTCCAACATTGCTTAAAAACCCAGAAAAACCGTGCTGATTTACTTCCGGAATACCACCAGCATTACTCGAAATTACAGGGATTTTTGCAGCCATTGCCTCAAGTGCTGCCAAACCAAAGCTTTCGGAAGAGGAAGTAAGTAAAAACAAATCGGATGCGGCTAAAATACGTTCTGTATCTTTTAATTTTCCTAAAAAATGAACTAAATGACAGGTTTTTTGATTTCTACAAAACTCTTCTAATCGGTAGCGTTCAGGACCATCGCCAACCAACAATAACTTTGCAGGAATTTGTTTTCTAACCAAGTCAAATACTCTAATTACATCTTCCACTCGTTTTACTTTTCGGAAATTAGAAACGTGTATCAATAGTTTTTCTCCATTTGGAGCAAAGTTTTTGCGAATAAACTCCAATTCTCCAAGGTTTTTATATTCGTTTAAACATATAAAATTAGGAATAACATCGATGTTTCGTTTAATCTTAAAATGGTTTAATGTATCTTGTTTTAAACTTTCGGAAACGGCAGTAACAGCATTAGATTCGTTTATCGCAAAAGTAATTACTGGTTCAAACGATTTATCTTTCCCCACAAGGGTAATGTCAGTCCCGTGCAAAGTAGTAATAAATGGAATATGAATACCTTCCGATTGTAAAATATGCTGTGCCATATAGGCAGCCGAAGCATGAGGAATTGCATAATGTACGTGCAAAATGTCTAACTTTTCAAATTTTACTACATCCACCAATTTGCTTGTTAAAACCAATTCATAAGGTTGATAATCAAACAAAGGATAATTGGTAACTTTTACTTCGTGATAAAAAATATTTTCGGAAAACAAATCCAACTTAAAAGGTTGTTGATACGAAATAAAATGAACTTTATTTCCTTTTGCCGCTAAGGCTTTTCCAAGCTCTGTGGCAACAACACCACTTCCTCCAAAGGTTGGGTAACAAACTATTCCAATTTTCATGTGTTTATTTTAATCTTATTAAAGGCCTTTTTATGAAGGCTTAAAATTAAGCCAATTGTATCAGGCAAAAAAGGTAAAATAAGTTAAATTATTCTTCTTTGGCGTAAATAAGTGTAGAACAGTTAGATTCCTTAAAAATTTCGTTTGCCAACCTTCTTATGTCTTCGGCAGTAACTTTTCTGTATGCTTCTATATCTGTATTTACTTTGTTGGCATTACCTAAAAGT
>JAVVER010000084.1:0-14850 GCA_032251145.1 Vicingaceae bacterium
GTATTACAAAAAAATAATTCATTTTCATGGTTATATTTGGACTTTAAACAACTTCGTAGTGTAATTTTGTTAAATTTAGAGTTTTTTTTAATAAAATCAGTTAAAATTATAAAATTCATCAAATAAAATTGTTAATAAGTATTTTTTTTATTAAAGAAACAGTTGTTTTTCAGCTGATTAATGCTAGTATCTAGACTGTGTAAGGGTTTTCACTTATTAACAAGAGGAACATTTAGAGCAATTTTGTCGTTAATGAAGTAAACCCCTAAACTTCTACGCCATGAAAACTATCTACTCTCTTTTGTTTCTCGGTGTTTTTTTGCTACTTTTTACCGATAACAACCTTCAAGCACAAACCCCATCATGTGGTTGTGATAGTACAGTCCCAACATTTACTATTAATCTTACAGGAAACCCAGATACAAGCCATACTATACAAGCTGTTAGAAATGGATATTGTTGTACTGCTTCTGGCCCTGACAGATGTATAAGTTTTAACATTACTGTTGATGCAGGAGCCAACCAAGTAAATTTTGATGTTTTTAACCCTGCACCTCCGGGTGGAGCTTTTTATCAAGTAGGATGTGGAACACCAACATCTTTGGGTACTCCTCTTTGTATTGATACAGGAGTGGTTAATTTTTGTTTAACCTATTGCAAGTCAGGAAATGATAATGCTACTTATGTAATAACTACAACTAAAACTTATGGTGTTTCGGATGATATAACAGTTAGAGAAGGTTGTAGTAATGAATTAAATGTTAAAGGATTAATTGAGTCAACTGTTACTTGGAATTCTATTTTTCCAGGAAATTATGGAGATTTTAATAATTATTTATCATGTACTTCACAATGCGATACAACCATTGTAACTCCCCTACCAACAGCACCTCCTTATGTAGATTATCAAGTATGTGGAAACTTAACAACATGTAGTACAGGAATGTTTATTTGTGACACGGTTAGGGTTTATACTTTGCCCGAATTGGTAGTAAATGTAACCCCTCAAAATGTAGTTATATGTCCGGGTACAGGAAGTGCAGTATTAACGGCAAGTGTTGCAAATGCTCATCCTCCAATAAATCATATGTGGAACACAGGTGCTACAACGCCATCTATAACGGTTACAAGTGCTGGGACTTATTTTGTTAGTGTTACGGATACGTTATCGGGGTGTCCTGCTGCGTCAGATACAGCTTACGTAATCAACCCACCACCATTTCCTCCTTTAAATCCTACTAATAACGGACCACTATGTGTGGGCGATTCGTTAAGTTTAGGTGTTGATACCGTTCCAGGAGCAACTTATGCTTGGTTCGGACCAAACGGATTTACCTCTTCAAGTCAGTATCCATCAATTCCAATAGCTCCTTTAAATGCTAATGGGGCTTATGGTGTAGTAGCAATAGCTAATGGTTGTTATAGTGATACTTTTTATACCAATGTTGTAATTAATCAAATACCATTTGCACCAACAGCAACAACCAATGCTCCAGTATGTGAAGGAACAAACATACAGTTATCCGCCTCTAATGTGGCTAACGGAACGTATAATTGGACGGGAGTTAATGGTTATACTAGTACACAACAAAATCCAACAATAAACAATGCTAGTTTGTTAGATACAGGTTTTTATAGTGTAAGTGTAACAGTTAATGGTTGCACAAGTGGATATACAGATGTTTATGTTGATGTTCATCCAACACCACAAGTAATTGTGCCTGCTAACATTATTGTGTGTCATGGCGCGGTTGTTTCGCAAACTAATTTTTCGGGAACTGTAAACAATACTACTTTTAATTGGACAAATTCTAATCCTAATATAGGTTTACAAGTAAATGGTAATGGTGGTATCCCACCATTTACAGCAAACAATACAGGTACGGCAACTGTTACATCTACTGTTACTGTTACACCAACAGCTAACGGATGTCCTGGTCCATCAGATAACTTCTATATAACCATTGACGCAACTCCAGCAGCTAATTTTACTTACACTAATGTTTGTGAGGGAACACAAACATCGTTTACTGATTTATCTCAAGGTAATGGAGGAGCAATTGTAAGTTGGGCTTGGGACTATACTAATGATGGAGTAATAGATAATACAAACCAAAATTCGTCTAATGGTTTTGCTACAGCAGGAACTTATAATACTCAGCTGCATATAACAACATCTTTAGGCTGTAAAGATTCTATTATTATACCTGTAGTGGTTGACCCAATTCCTGTGGCTAATTTTGTTGCTGATGCAGTTTGTTACAATCAAATAACTAATTTTATAGATTCGTCTTCCATTGCTACTGGAGGAATAGTAAATTGGCAATGGGATTTTGGTGATAACTCAGGGACATCAACAAATGCAAACCCATCATATACCTATAACCTACCTGGTACATACAATGTAAATTTAACTGTTATTTCTGATAGTGGTTGTATTAATACCTATACTAATTCTATTGAAGTACATGATAATCCTGTTGCAAACTTTACAGCTAATAATGCTTGTTTTGCTGATGCAGTTCAGTTAAATGACATTTCAACAGTAAACAATTCTTCAATAGTTAGTTGGGCATGGGATTATGAAAATGATGGAGTAATTGATGATACTAACCAAACCACTCAAAACCTCTATCAAAGTGCAGGAACATATAATCCTCTGTTAATAGTGTATTCAGCACATGGTTGTGCCGATACAGTAATAAAAACAGTAACTATTTATCCAAAGCCGGAAGCTGAGTTTACTTTTAGCAACCAATGTTTTGGAACATCAATACCATTTGTAGATGGAACAACTATAACAAGTGGTAATATTGCTAACTGGCAATGGTATTTTGGTGATGGAAATACTTCTACGCAACAAAGTCCTCAACATAATTATAATACGGAAGGAATTTATTCTACCACATTGGTGGTAACATCTAATAATGGTTGTAAAGATACGATTAAGCACTTTGTTGAAGTGTGGCCAATTCCAGTAGTAAACTTTATACCAACAGAAGTTTGTTTTAACATACCTACTCAGTTTACCGATTTAACAACCGTATCGAATAATTTCACACAAAACAATATTGTTTCATGGAATTGGGATTTTGGCGATAATTCGGGAATAAGTACACAACAAAATCCTATTTATCAGTATATTTCTGAGGGAAAATTTTACGCAACACTAACTGTTGTAAGTAATAATGGATGTGCCAATAGTCAAACATTAGAAATTACTGTAAATCCTATACCTCATGTAGATTTTATTGCAGACATTATGCAGGGATGTTCTCCTTTAACGATAAACTTTACAGATAATTCTTCTATTGATACCATAGGTAATATTTCAAGTTGGCATTGGGATTTTGACAATGGAAATACCTCGGCAGCACAGAGTCCTAATGGAGTAGTGTTTAATAATCCATCTCATACCAATACAGCTTATTATAATGTTACTCTTTCTGTTACTTCGGATAAAGGCTGTACCATTACCGATTCTATGAACCAATTGATTACTGTTTTTCCGAAACCTTTTGCAGATTTTGCCTATTCTCCAGAAGAAGCCAATATTTATGATAGCGAAATTACGTTTACCGATTTATCTGTTGTAGCAAATCAATGGCTTTGGAATATAGGAGATGGAGGAACAACATTTACCAATCAACATCCTGTTCATCATTACACCGATTCGGGAGATTATTATGTTACTTTATTTATAGAAAATACTTTTGGATGTAAAGATACCACACAAAAGAAAGTGAGAATAGAACCTGCTTTTGCTTTATGGATTCCTAATGCTTTCACTCCAGATAGTGATAACAAAAATGATTATTTCTTTGTTAAAGGATATGGTATAGATGAAATAGAAATCTTAATTTTTGATAGATGGGGAGAATTGATATTTGAAGGATATCAATTAGACTCAAAATGGGATGGAAGGTACAAAAACGGAGAGATTAAACAAGATGTTTATGTTTATAAAATAAGAGCAAGAGATGTTTTCGGGAAATGGCATGAATATATAGGAAAAGTAACCGTAGTTATTTAAAACCAAAAATCCAGCTAAACTTAGCTGGATTTTTTATGGAGTTACCTGATTATAACCAACTTTTTTTGGTAATTGCATAGTAGTTATAAAGTTAACTGAGCATCTAAATTAGTTGCAACTAAATTAACAGAATAAGGAAATTTATAATTATCAATTTCATCACCTTTTAGCCAATTGATTTCATCTTCTGGATTTAGTATTACAGGCATTCTTTTTTTTCGGTGTATTTCAGCCATTAGCTCATTAGCCTCCGTTGTTATTATTGTATAAGAGTTTATAATTTCTCCTGTATCTTCATTTATCCATTGGTCATAAATTCCGGCATAAGCATAGAGTTCATCATTAGGTAAACTAATTAAATGTTTCTGCTTGTTTTTACCTTTATTGTCTAACCATTTCCATTCATAAAATCCATCTGCAATAATTAAACATCTATTGTTTATGTTGTGCTTAAATGATGCTTTTTCTTTTATGGTTTCTATACGAGCATTAAGCGTGTATTGTCTTATATCTATATTGTTACTCCATTTGGGTATTAAGCCCCAATTAAATAGTTGTACTTTACTGGTGTTGGTATTGGTATTGGTATTGGTATTGGTATTGGTAATTATTGGAGTTTTAGGGTAGGAAAAGCCGTTAAACTCTGTTTGACTTTCAAACAATGTTATATTTTCTACTGTGGCATTAAAACGCTTTTCTACTGTTTGGGCTTTTTTACTTTGTTTAGAGTGAAAACACATTATACATTAATTTCTATAACTTCATCTAATTTAGTAGTATATCTCGGAGAAAGTTTTTCTTGTTTCATTTTCCAAGTTCTACCTAAATCTTGAACTGCTAATTTAATCTTTTTTTTTCCTATTGAAAGATTTATGTTATCCATTACACTCATTATTTTTTCGTGTTTTGGATTTTCTTTTACAAAAAAGTTGAGTTGTTTTTCTTGCTGAGGAGTAATGCCCATAACAACTACACCTGCTTTTTTATACTGGTATCCCTGCTTGTAAATTGCTTTTAATCCAATGGAGGCATATTTTATTAAATCAATACTAGAGTTGGTTGGGTAATCAGTTTTTATCACAATATTTTTACTATACTGCGTTAGGTCTTTTCTATGTTCGTTAGTAAGCACAAACACCATTAGTATATTGCAGCAGCTTTTTTGCTGTCTTAATTTTTCTGCACAAGTGGCTGCAAATGTTGATACTCTTTCGTTAATAGATGCAATATCGGTTAACATTTTATCAAAAGAACGAGTAGTTGCTATTGCTTTTTTCTTTTGAGTATGTTCTAAATCTAAAGTAGGTAATCCTGATAATTCTTTTTTTAACCTCAATCCTACAATTGATAATTCTTTTTTTACAAACTCATCAGGTAATAAAGTAAATTCATAAGCATTAGTTACCCCATATTTGTTTAACCTTTTGCTTAATCTTCTGCCTATGCCCCAAACATCTTCAATTTTAAGCCATTTCAAAGCTTTTATACGTTTTTCATCACTATCAATAATATAAACTCCTTTAGTTTGGTTGGGATATTTTTTTGCAATCCTATTGGCTACTTTAGATAGTGCTTTAGTTGGAGCAAAGCCAACACTAATTGGTATGCCTGTTCCTTTATAAATGGTGTGTTTAATATGTTCGCCATATTGTTGTAAATCGTAAAACTGAAAACCAATAAATTTTAAAAAGGCTTCGTCTATACTATATATTTCAATATCAGGGGTAAATTCTCTAAGTAAATTCATTACTCGATTACTCATATCTCCATATAAAGCATAGTTGGATGAAAAAACCTTTACATTATTATTTGCAAACACTTCTTTAAACTTAAAAGCGGGTGCTCCCATAGGTATGTTAAGGGCTTTTGCTTCATTACTTCGGGCAATTACACAGCCATCATTGTTAGATAGTACCACAATAGGCTTACCAACTAAGTCGGGTCTAAAAACTCTTTCGCATGAAGCGTAAAAGTTATTACAGTCAATTAGTGCAAACATTTAGTAAACAGATTTGATAATATAAGTAACCATACCCCAAACAATAAAATCGTTGTCTTGGGTTACTTTTATTGGCTGGTAGTTTTTGTTTTCTGCCATCAACCAAATAAAATTGTTGTCTTTTTTAATTCTTTTTACGGTAAATTCACCATCAATAAAGCAAACTGCAATTTTACCGTCAAAAGGTTGTAAGGATTTGTCTATTATTAATAAATCACCGTTATTAAAACCAGCATCTTGCATCGAGTCGCCTTTTACTTTCCCGTAGAATGTAGTTGAAGGGTGTTTTATTAATTCTTTGTTTAAATCTATGGTAAGCTCTAAAAAATCATCAGCAGGAGAAGGGAAGCCAGCACTTATACCAGCTTCAACAAAAGGTAAGGCTAACTCAGAAGAGGTTTTTGATCCAAGAATAGAAAGCTTATTGGTATGGTATAATTGCATTAATTTCATGTGTTTATAGTTGTTTTATTAAATTGGTTATATGTAATTGTTTATTACATAGTATTGCATTTTAAATGTATCCATGAACTTGCGTTTCGCTAATAATTATTCTCTTGTGCATTAAACTTTTTAGCATGGCTCGTTTTTTAACAACAAAATTAAGCTAATTATTTTGGTTTTTACAACTACAAATTGTAGTTTAACTAGGTTTTTATTAAATTATAACAGGTTAGTTTTTATGTAAGAGAAAATAAAAAAGGCAACAAATTTAGAACCTTACTTAAGAGAGAGCTTATATGGTAAGCTAAATTCAAATTCTTTAAACTAAAGAAATAGCATTGTACAAATAGGAATATAAAAAAAACCTCAACTATTTATTAATAATTAGTTGAGGTTTTTAATTGTGGAGTCGGAGGGATTCGAACCCTCGTCCAAACAAGGAACTCGTAAGCTTTCTACATGTGTATTCTTTTATTAATTGTTAGGAAGAAAACAGGTAAAAGACAACCAATTTTAATCTTAAGTTTCTGTTGTTTAACCTATGCTTAGAAACATCACAAAGGCTAGTCTGAAAATTTGATACTCCTTAGCCAAAAATAAACAGACAATATTTTTGAGGAGTAATGGTCCTGCCTACTGTACTTCAGCGAGGATGAAGGTTATCCGACTTGGTCGTGATTACGCAGCCATTGCATAGTTATCTTCGCCAGTTAGCGATTTGAGAGCCGATATTTACGAGCCAACTCACAATGCTCGACATGCTTACCTAGTCATTCATCTTGCTGTCAAAGCCAAAAACGACCCCATTTGGTAATATTCCAAAGAACATACACAAAGTTAATCTTTTTTAATGATATCATACGTTAACAATTACTAAAAGAAGCGTTTTAGTATATTTGCCAATTATTAATTTTTTATACCAAATTACTTATGAAAATTGGCATTATAAAAGAAGGAAAAATCCCTAGCGATGAACGAGTTCCTATGTCTCCTGAGCAGTGTGCTGAAGTGAAAGCAACATTTCCTAATGTAGAATTAGTGGTGCAAAAAAGCAACGTAAGAAGGTTTAAAGATGAGGAGTATGCTAATGCTGGAATTACTCTTGTTGATAATGTTGATGATTGTGATGTATTGATGGGTGTAAAAGAAGTGCCTATTAGAGAGTTAATTCCAAATAAAACGTATTTCTATTTTTCGCATACCATAAAAAAACAACCTTATAATAGAGCTTTGTTGTTAGAAATGCTAAATAAAAATATTAGTATGGTAGATTATGAAGCTATTACTAATGTTGATGGTAGAAGATTAATAGGTTTTGGAAGATATGCTGGAGTGGTTGGTTGTTACAATAGTTTTTTTGCTTACGGTAAAAGAGAAAAAACTTTTGATTTAAAAAGAGCTTATTTGTGCGATGATAGAAAAGAAATGGAAGCGGAGCTAAAAAAAGTAAAACTGCCTACTAATTATAAAATTGTGATGACAGGTGGAGGTAGAGTAGCAGGAGGAATTATTGAAATATTAGAGGTTATCGGTATTAAAAAAGTAACCCCAGACGAGTTTTTAAATCAATCATTTAATGAGCCAATATATACGCAGCTAAATGTTCATGATTATAATAAACGAAAAGACGGAAAAGCGTTCGATTCGTCAGATTTTTTTAATCACCCAACGGAATTTGAAGGGGATTTTTTCCGATTTGCAACAATTGCCGACATGTACATTTCAGGTCATTTTTGGGATGAAGAAGCACCCTTTATTTTTTCTCGAGAAGATGCAAAGTCTCCTAAATTTAACATAAAAGTAGTTGGAGATATCAGTTGCGATATTGATGGACCTGTTGCTTGCACAGTAAGACCATCAACCATAAAAGAACCACTTTATGGTTACGACCCTCAACAAGAAAAAGAAGTAATGTTTGATAGTACTAATGCCATTACTGTTATGGCGGTAGATAACTTGCCTTGTGAATTACCCAAAGATGCTTCTGCTGATTTTGGCAGAGAGTTTATAGATAATGTATTGCCACACTTACTTAATGATGAATTAGGCATTATAAAAAATGCTACCATTTGCGAAAATGGAAATCTAAATAAAACTTACGAGTATTTAAGGGATTACGTGGATGGAGAATAGGGAATTGTTTGTTATAAAATGAAATATATACACATCCTAATAGCTACTACTTTTGGAGCAGGGTTTTCGCCTGTAGCTCCTGGAACTGCTGGTGCAATAGTGGGTGGTGCTTTTTTGTGGTTGTTTCATCAATTAGGGTGGTTTCCTACTTACTCAAATCCATTAGCATTTATAGGTTTAATTGTTGTTGTGGCATTGCTCGGAATTTATGCCACCAATAAATTGGAGCAGGAGTGGGGCAAAGATCCTTCAAAAGTAGTGGTTGATGAGTTGGTAGGTGTTTGGATAGCCATGGTGTTTGTGCCTTTTTCGTGGTTAAATTTACTATTGGCTTTTGGTTTGTTTCGTTTTTTTGATATTGCTAAACCATTAGGAGTTAGAAAAATGGAGCGATTTAAAGGAGGTTTAGGTGTAATGGCAGATGATGTTTTAGCGGGAATTTATGCTAACTTAGCACTGCAATTAATATTACTATTTATTTGAGGGTTAAATTCTTTTTCATATCGTTTTTAAAGTACCAAACAGCTGCACTTATAGCTACTATGGTAGATTTTGGCGTATTTTTTCTACTAAAAGACGTGTTTCATGTTTGGTATGTTTATGCAACGGCTATAGGTGCTTTAACAGGTGCTATTACCAACTTTATTTTGTGTAGAAATTGGGCTTTTTCAGCAAGAGAGAAAAAATTAGTCACCCAAATTGGAAGGTACATTATGGTCTCCTTAGGAAGCTTACTACTTAATACCGTTTTAGTTTATGTAATTACTGAGTTATTTAAAGTACATGAAAATTATTCGAGAGTGATTACTGCCGTTTTAGTAGCAATTACCTATAATTTCACATTACAGAAATACTTTGTTTTCAAAAAATAAACTTCATTAAAAAGTTATTTCGCAGAATTTTTACTAATCTCTCGCAAATTTTTAAGACCTCAAGAAGAAAAAAAAATCATTAATGATTTTTCTTTGTGTCTTAGCGTCTTTGCGAGGACCTAAACAAGTTGTAAGTAATAACTAAATTTTAATGACTAAAATCATTAGCTAAATTAAATCAATCCATTACTTTTGTCAATCAATTAATTAAAACATTAAAAAAAATATTATGCAGAAATTAATTTTTATCCTATCAACAGTTCTTTTGTTAGCTTGTCAGGCAAATAATAAAGAACAAGAAAAAGAAGTAGTAACTGAAGAAGTGGAAGTAAATATTACCAAACACGGAATGGATATTACTGAAGAAGGAGCTATTACAGCAGCAGAGTTTTTAGCTCAATTTGAAGGTAAAGATTCCTTATATACTAAACTAATTGCTCCAATTAATGAAGTATGTGCTAAAAAAGGTTGTTGGATGACGATTAACTTAGGCGATGATAACGATATGCGTGTAACATTTAAAGATTATGATTTTTTTGTACCTAAAGATGCAGCAGGAAGATTTGCTATCGTACAAGGTTTTGCAAAAATTGATACCACTTCGGTAGCAACATTGAAACATTATTTAGAAGATGCAGAAGCTTCTCAGGAAGAGATTGATGCAGTTACAGAACCAGAAATTAATTATTCTTTTGAAGCCGAAGGGGTAATTATTAAAGAGGAAAAGTTAATTACCAAAGGAGAATAATTAGAGGCTGTTTGTAGAGCTCGATTTTCTCGTTACTCTTGTTTTAAAAACCAGTCATTTACTAAAGTAAACTCCTGATTTTCAAAACTGCGAAAGCCTCGAACTCAAACTTTACAATACAGCCTCTCGACATTATAGATAGATACTTGTTTTATGTTTACAGTTACTAAAAATAGATTTATTCCAACCTTAATCCCGATAACTATTGGAGTCGGGATATTTTTTTTGATTTCATCATGTTCTAATGCAGAAAAAGAACAACAAGTAAATGAAGAAGTAATAACAGAGGTAGTTGACAATCATCCGAACAAAGATAGTGAGTTGGCTTTGCTTATGCGAAAGATGTATAATGATGCAGACAGTATTAAACAGCTTATTGTAAACGATGAAGGAAATATTTCTAAGGAATACATTGAAGCGTTAGAAAGAATACATACTGCAACACCAACAGATGCAGATGTAAAAACGCCTGAATTTAAAGCCTATACCGAATTGATGATTAATGAGGCGAATGCTCTTTTTTCTAGCGAACAAAACAAAAAAGAAGGCTTTAATAACTTGGTAAACAAATGTGTGGAATGTCACCAATCTTTTTGTCCAGGACCAATAAAAAAGATAAAAAAATTAGAGATTAGAGATTAGAGATTAGAGATTAGAGATTAGAGATTCTGCGATAATCAGCGTTATCTGCGGGAGAAATATCATTACTTTTTCATAAACCCTTCAGATTTTGCAATAACAGAGGAAACAGTAATATCTCCAGTAACATTTACTACTGTTCGCATCATATCTAAAATTCTATCCACAGGAAAAATAATGGCTATCCAAGCGGGATTTAAACCAACGGCATCTAATACTATCATTAACATTACTAATCCTGCACTAGGAACAGCAGCAGAACCAATAGACGCTAATGTTGCTGTTGCAACAATTGTAAGTTGCTGAGCCATGTCTAAATCTATTAAATGAATTTGAGCTAAATAAATTACAGCTATAGATTGATAAAGACTTGTGCCATCCATATTTACTGTTGCCCCAATTGGTAAGACAAAACTAGAAACTTCTTCAGGTACTTTTAAATTATCGTTTACACATTCCATTGTGATGGGAAGTGTTGCTGCACTGGAACTCGATGAAAAAGCTAATAATTGAGCAGGACTAATTTTTCTGAAAAGCGTAGTATATCCAATTTTCAATACTCTTGTCATAATAAGCGGATAAACAACAAAAACCAGAAAAGCTAATCCAATTACAACCACTAAGCTGTACCATCCTAAATTGATAATAATCTCCTGAATAGCTTTAGGGTCATCACCTGCCATTTCACTTAGTTTGGCAGCCATTAGTGCAAAAACAAAAAATGGAGCTGCTTTCATTACAATATCTACCATTTTTAAGAACACTTCATTAAAGCCATCAACAATTCCAGCAACATTATCGGCTTTCTTTTTATCTATCATTAATAACACTATTCCAAAAAAGATGGCAAAAAAGATGATTTGCAGCATCAGTTTATTATCTGCCAACGAAACAAAAATATTTGAAGGAACCATATCAATTAAAAAAGCCAACGGACCAGCTTCTTTGGTTTTTTTTGCTTGTTGTTTTCGTTTTGCTAAATCTTGATCAACTTCAGCTAAGTTTTTTTCTACTTCATATTGCTGGGAAGCATCATCAACAAAATCTTTATAATCTGGATTGGTAAGGTAAGATTGATGGTCTTTTATTTCAATATTATTTTCTTGAGCCCAAAGTTCATAGGTTATTCTGTTTTTTACTCGCTGATTTTCATCTAAATACTTACCAGGTTTAATAACATTTACCAATACCAATCCTAAACTTACTGCAACAACTGTAGTTAGTAAATATATACCAAGTGTTTTTGCACCAACTCTACCTAAGCGTTTTATATCAGACAATCCTGATATACCAACAATTATAGAGAATAAAACTAAAGGAATAGCAATTAGTTTTAATAGGTTGATGAAGATTTCGCCCCACGGAGCAATCCAGTGCTTGGTAAAAGTACTCCATCCAAAAATTGCAGAAATATAAGCCCAAATAATACCTAATAGTAAGCCAATGATTATTTTCCAATGTAAAGCGAGTTTCTTCATATATACTTATGTTATTAGTTAATCGTTATTTGTTAATTGTAAACCTATAGTCCTGATAGCTGTCAGACTAATCTACAATTTCTATTTGATTTGAATGATTACGTAATAAATGATCTACCACCACTAAAGCAGCCATACTTTCTACTATTGGAACAGCTCTGGGTAACACACAAGGGTCGTGTCTGCCTTTGCCATCTATAGTCGTTTTGTTATGGTTGATATCTATGGTTTGCTGTTTTTGCATGATAGTAGCAACAGGTTTAAAAGCAACATTAAAATAAACATCCTCTCCATTGCTAATACCGCCAAGCACACCTCCAGAATGATTGGTTGTTGTAATTACTTTATTATTTTCAACATCAAATACATCATTATGTTCGGAGCCTTTCATGTTCATACAACCAAAACCTGATCCTATTTCAAAACCTTTGGTTGCATTAATACTCAACATAGCTTTGGCTAAATCTGCTTCTAATCTATCAAAAACAGGTTCACCCAAACCTACAGGTAAATTATTGATTACACAAGTTATCTTTCCGCCAATAGTATCGCCCTCTTTTCGGATTTTATCAATATAATCAAACATTACATCTGCAATGGTATCATCGGGGCAGCGAGTAGGATGGAGGTAGGTTTTAGAAAGGTCTAATTCTGTATATTTCTTTACTAATTTGATGTCGCCAACTTGAGCAACATACGCATTGATAGTAACCCTATATTTTGCTAAGATTTGTTGTGCAACAGCCCCGCCAACAACTCTGCAAGCAGTCTCTCTGGCAGAGCTTCTTCCACCACCACGGTAATCTCTTATTCCATATTTTTCCTGATAAGTAAAATCGGCATGAGAAGGTCTGAATTTATCTTTAATATGCTCGTAATCGTTGGGTTTTTGGTTGTTATTTTTAATGATAAAACCTATAGGACTTCCTGTAGTAAAACCATCAAAAACTCCTGAAAGAATTTCTACTTTGTCTTCTTCTTTACGTTGAGTGGTAATGCGTGATTGTCCGGGTTTTCTTCTGTCTAATGCTTGCTGAATAAAACTAATGTCTAATGCCAATCCCGCAGGACAACCATCAATTATTCCACCAATGGCTTCACCGTGAGATTCGCCAAAAGTAGTTAGCCTAAAAATAGTTCCAAAAGTGTTTCCTGCCATTTGTTTGTAAATTGACTGCTAAAATACTTAAAGTTTGTAAAGTAGTTTTGATTAGGGATTAGAAATTGGAGATTAGAAATTAGAGATTAGAGATTAGAGATTAGAGATTAGAGATTAGAAATTGTGGAATTAAATATCTTAGCGTCTCTGCGACTTTGCGGTAAAAGAGGTGTGTTAGAAAGTCTCGCAGTTTTTACAAAGGTCTATTTCATGTTTTTTACGTTGGTAAAAGAGTTTCAACCATTTTTTTCTTGTAGGGGAATTGTACACATCAAATAAAGATTGTTTTTGAATATTTCCTACAACCCCTTTTGAGTTTAAATCGGTACAGCAAACATTTACATCTCCATTAGGTAAAATTACTAACTGATGCATTAATAATCCGCAGCCAATTTTATGAGGCTTATTCATACTGTTAGAAGAATTCCCTTCAATATCAACTTCTCCTGCCCACGAGTGTGGGTGACGCAATTCATAAGTATCAACCAAGTTCAAAACTTCAACAAATTGTTTATCCATCCAGTCTGTTTTTAGTGGATTGTTGGAATCAATCACAGAAATAATATGAGTTTTAATGTTAGCTTTCTCACGTTTATTTTCATTTAAGAAAAAGACCATGTTTTTATAAAAAATATCCCATTTCGCTCTAATTCTCATGGATTCAAAACGCTCTGGAGAACCGCCATCCATACTAAAACGCATCACATCAACAGCTCCACTTTCAATAATTTCTATGGCTTTTTGTTCAGTAAGTGGCGTGGCATTGGTAAGTAAATTTACAGTTGGAAATTTCTGATTTTTGTACTTGGCTAAGTCTTTATATTTTTTGATAATAGCCAATAATTCTCCAATTTGAGGGTGAAGCAAGGTTTCTCCGCCACTATGTAAATGGATTACTTCCACTTTTCTAAAACGATTATCATTTACTAGATTATTCATCAAGTTTTCAAGTATAGCAGGAGTCATCCTTACTTTGGGTTTTTCGTGGTCTAAGGAGCAAAAAGAACATCTTAAATTGCAATAACTTACAAACTCAATATTAATCTCTCGGGTAGTGGTGGAGTTTTTAAAAATGTTCCATTGGTAATAGAACAAATAGTTTTTTACAAATAACATTCCTTGCAGAAACTCTAATGATTTCCATAGAAAAGTGCCTTTCTTAAGCTTTCTTACAAAAAAATCTCTTGTAGCAATTAACATAATTTATTGTAGCAATAATTAGAACAATAAAATTAGTTACTCTACTTAGTTTAATTAGTGATATTAGTCATGTTTGATAGAATAATTAGAAATTAGAGATTAGAAATTAGAGATTAGAAATTAGAGATTAGAGATTAGAGATTAG